>NZ_JACHDY010000004.1:0-300000 GCF_014201315.1 Edaphobacter lichenicola | reverse complement strand
CAGGACGGGAGAGGAGCTGCCGGGCGGCGGCGAGCATGTTGTCTTCTCCCCACTCTTCGTCGCTGTGGTTCATGGCTTCGGAGATGCCGTCGGTGAAGGCGAGGAGGACGTCTCCGGGATGCATTTGGAGGGTGGCCTGGGAGTATTCGGCGTTGGGGAGGAGGCCTACTACGGTTCCGGTGGGTTCGAGGGTGATGGTTTCGGCGCCGCGCAGGACGTAGGGAGGGTTGTGTCCGGCGTTGACGTAGGTGAGGAGATGGTTGATTGGATCGTATTCTGCGTAGAAGAAGGTGGCGTAGCGATTGGTGGTGGAGGACTCGTAGACGACGTGGTTGACGTGAGAGAGGAGAGCTGCGAGGTCTGCCTGCTGGAGACCGGCGATACTGCGAAGGCTGGCGCGGAGGCTCGCCATGAGGAGCGCGGCGGAGATGCCTTTGCCGGAGATGTCGCCGAGGGCGAGGGCTAGACGGGAGTCGGTGGTTGAGTCTGAAGGGAGGAGGAAGAAGTCGTAGTAGTCGCCTCCGACGGCTTGCGCGGGGCGGCAGAATCCGGCGAGATCGACGCCTGGAAGTTTGGGATAGGTCTGCGGGAAGAGGCGCTCCTGAACCTCGCGGGCGATCTCGATCTCGCGGGAGATGCGTTCGCGCTGGGCGACTTCGTTGGTGAGGTTCTGGATGAGCTCGGCGTTTTCGAGGGCGAGGCCGGTCTGGGAGGCGATGGTCTGGAGGAGCTGGCGGTCGGTTTTGGTGTAGGGCTCCTCGGAGCTTTTGGGGCCGAGGGCGATGACGCCGGCGAGGCGAGTGCGGCCGGGGAGAGGAACGAGGAGTTCGGTGGAGAGATCGTTGAGGGCGTTGCGTTCGGCGTCGGTGGCGTCGATGAGCCAGCTGGAGGGGTCGTCGCGATAGACGTTGGCGGGGGCTTTGGCGCGGCTGAGTGCTTTGATGGTGGTGGAGGCGGCGGGCAGAGAGAAGAACTGCGCTGCATCTGGGGTCATGGGCATTCCGGTGGCTAGTTGGAGGTGAAAGGTATCGCCGGAGCGGAGGAAGACGGCGATGCGATCGATGTGGAGGGTGGAGCTGAGGCGGCGAGTGATGGTTTCGAGAAGCGGCGCGACTTCGGTGAAGTTTCGGGCCTGGTCGGATAGCTCGGAGAGGAGCTGCTCGGTGGAGTACGCCTCGCGGAAGAAGCGCTGGTCGATCATCAGTTGCAGGCGTTTGGAGAGGAGGAAGCGGAAGGCGAAGAAGACTGCAACGATGCAGAAGATGCGGATGATGTCGTTGCGCTGGTGGTCGGGGTGTTTGAAGAAGTCGTTGAGGGAGAAGGCCAACCAGATGGCAAGCCCAACTCTTACCACAGTGAGAGATTCGCGAGCGAAGGCGTAGCGGGTTCCCTGGCGGATGATGATGCGGAGATCCATCGCGCGCTGTACGATGACGACGTAGGCGAGGGAGAGGGGAAAGAGAAGAAGGATCAGGAAGACTGTGACGTCGACCCATTGGGGGATGTCCTGACCGAAGTCGCTTCGCTTGTAGAGGGAGTAGAGGAGCAGAAGGAAGAAGGGCGTGAGGCCGATTGAAGTTCCGACGTAGAGGACTCTCAAGCGGCGGCGGGCATCGCCGGTAGCTTGCCCGATCTTCGGCCCCAGGGTGATGAAGAACCAGCAGATGGCGAGAGCGCTGATGACGTTTTCCGCCGTGTTGATGGAGTAGAGATAAGGAGCAAGCCAGCGAATCGAGGCGAAGCTCCACATATCTCCGAAGTAGTAAAGGACATCTGTCGGGGCGAGGATGAGGATTGGGATGGCGAAGAGCCATTTGACCCAGGGGAGCTTGATGTCGAGGGTGGATCGCTCGGGGAAGTAGACACCGAAGAACATGAGGCAGAGCGGCATGGCGGTTTGCGCTACGATGTTCCAGAACAAAGCGATGGGGACGAGGTACGAGCCGGAGATCTCGGTGGGGTTAATGAAGAGGGCGTCGAAGTAGCAGAGGATGCCTAGAATCAACCAAGCGTGCGGATTTCTTGGACGTGCGAAGACGACCCAGAGACCAATGAGAAGGCAAAACAGTGGTAGCACGGCGAACGCTAAGCGGACCGCGATTGCAAGGGGCGAAAGCTTCTGCGGGTGGTTTGGGGCGAGTTTGATTGTGGCTGAGTTGATTGCTCCGCCTGGTCCGTCGGGTCCGCGGCGATAGGTGACGGTCATCGAGTCGCCGGGAGAGGCATGGCGTGTCTGGTCAAGGAGCACGCTGCGACTGGTATAGGGCTGGCCGTTGATCGTGAGGATGGTGTCGAAGGGTCGGAGACCTGCGGCGAGGGCCTCCTCTCGGAGGTCGGTCGTCGTCTCCAGATGCAGGCCGCTTTCAAACGGAGAACGAACGATCGAGTCGCCGTGGGCCAGGAGATTGAAGTTGAGGATGGCACCACCGTAGGCATGCAGAAGCGCGAGGGCGGCTACGAGGGCGAGAAGGAGATATTGAAGGCGTGCGGATCTCTGGGGCATAGGCCAGTTGGAGAGATGGTAGCAGCGGCGTCGAGGTTTGTACGAAGAGAGGATGGGTTAAATGGGACGGGCATCCTGATCTGGATGCCCGTCTGAGCAGGGGCTTTAGCTGCCGCCTATTTTTTGGGGTGGCTGGCGATGATCTGGTCCTTGATCTTGTTGTAAGTGGCCTGCGGGAGGACACCCTTGGTAACGAGCTGATTCTTTGCGGTGTAGGGACGGCCGTCGATGATGCGCTTGGAGTAAGCATCGCCGATGCCGGGGAAGGCCTTGAGCTGGTCGGGTGTGGCGGTGTTGATGTCGAGCGGCGCAGTGGCTGCAGCTGCGGCTGGCGTGCCTGCTTTGGAGGCCTGGGCAACCGAGAAGACCGGGGCGACGGAGAGCAATAGTGCTGCGGCGAGAAGTTTGTGGCGCAGATTGAGCATCTTGGATCTCCTACTTTGGGCTGAATGCTTTACAGCGGAAGAGTACGAGAGTGTACGGGCTGCGTCAACGGACAAGTTTTTGGGATTTGCTGACTTGGAGCTGCGGCCGGGGTGGTACGGTTTGACTTCTCCATGCCCGGACGCTACCCTGAATGGGAGATGAGCAGCTTGCACCTCCATCACGGCCATTCGCATTATCACGCAGAGAGCGTGTTGGCGGCTGTGTCCGGAGTGGCGAAGTAACGAACGCTTACTAAGGATTTCGAAAGGCCCGCTGACGCGCTTACCGCGAGCGGGCCTTTTTCTTGTGTCATAACTGATGGAGACAGAAAGGATCGATACCGTGACGATCGATTTTGCGAAGATGGATGGCCTGGTTCCAGGGATAGTCCAGGATGCGAAGACCGGCGAGATGCTGATGCTCGGTTTTTTGAACGAGGCGAGCTACGCCAAGACACTTGAGACCGGATTTGTCACGTTCTGGAGCCGGACTCGGCAGAAGCTTTGGATGAAGGGCGAGACGAGCGGCAATCGGCTGCGGGTGATTGAAGCCTCGACCGACTGCGATAACGATGCGTTGCTGTTCAAGGTTGAAGTTGAAGGGGATGGGCTGGTTTGTCACGAGGGTACGGTGAGCTGCTTCACGAAGAATATTGCGATGGAGGCGAAGTGAGCGAGACGAAGCGATTGAAGCTGGGAATACCGAAGGGCAGTCTGCAGGACGCGACGATTGCGCTGTTTGAGCGGGCTGGCTGGAGGATCTTCGCGAATGGGAGGAGCTACTTCCCTTCTATCGACGATGCTGAGATTGAGTGCATGCTGGTGCGGGCTCAGGAGATGGCGCGGTACGTGGAGCATGGGGCGCTCGATGCTGGACTGACAGGCAACGACTGGGTGCTGGAGAATGAGACCGACGTGGAGTATGTCACGAGTCTGACGTACTCGAAGCAGAGCCGGCAGAAGGTGAAGTGGGTGCTGGCGGTGCCTGAGGATTCGCCGTTCCAGAAGCCGGAGGATCTGGCGGGCAAGATTATTGCTACGGAGTTGGTTGAGTTTACGAAGCGGTACTTTGCCGGAAAGAAGATTCCGGTGACGGTGGAGTTTAGCTGGGGTGCGACTGAAGTGAAGCCTCCTACGCTGGCGGATGCGATCGTCGAGGTGACGGAGACGGGATCGTCGCTGCGGGCGAACCGGCTGCGGATTATCGAGACGTTGATGGAGAGTGAGACGCAGTTGATCGCGAATAGAGCAGCGTACAAAGATACGTGGAAGCGGGAGAAGATTGAGAATATCTCGCTGATGCTGAATGCGGCGATCGCTGCGCAGGGACGGGTCGGTTTGATGCTGAATGCGCGGAAGGCCGATCTGGAGAAGATCGTTGGTGAATTGCCTGCGTTGAATTCGCCGACAGTGTCGCAGCTGAGCGATCAGGAGTGGGTTGCTCTGAATACGATTCTGGATGAAGCGTTGGTTCGCGAGGTGATTCCGAAGCTGAAAGCTGCAGGAGCTACTGGAATTGTTGAGTATCCGCTGAGTAAGGTTGTGTTGTAGAAGATCGATTCCCTGTTTCGGTAGTGATTTGCCTCTGGAGTTGCGGGATGAAGCTGGTAAAGACCTTTGGCCGTGGCAAGGCTGCGGCGGATGCGTTGATCGAATCGCTGGAGCGGCGAGGTGCTGTGAACACGGCGCGCGTGGAACCCGTGGTGCGACGCATTCTCGCAGCGGTGCGTAAGGGTGGCGATCGAGCTTTGCTGAAGTACGCGGCGGAACTTGATGGGCTTCGAAAGGGCCAGCCGCTGTTGGTGTCGCGGGATGAGATGAAGGCCGCCTGGGACTCGACGGCACCAGCGCTGCAGGCGGCGATGATGGTGGCGCGAGGAAATATTCTGGCGTTCGCCGAGGCGCAGCTGCCACGTGAGTGGACGATCTCTCCCGTAGATGGAGTGAGGACGGGGCAGATTGTGCGGCCGCTGGGGAGCGTTGGCTGCTATGTGCCGGGAGGACGCTATCCGCTGCCTTCGACGTTGTTGATGACGGTGATCCCCTCGCAGGTCGCGGGGGCGGAACGGATTGTGGTGTGCTCGCCGAAGCCTGCAAAGGAGACGATGGCTGCGGCGTGGCTAGCTGGAGTGACGGAGTTTTACCGTGTTGGCGGGGCCCAGGCGATTGCGGCGATGGCTTACGGCACCGTTGCGATCGAACGAGTCGATAAGATTGTTGGGCCGGGAAACCTGTATGTGACGGCAGCGAAGGTATTGGTTTCGAATGAGTGCGGAATCGATATGCCGGCGGGCCCAACGGAGATTGTAGTGACGAGTGAAGCCGGGGACGCCGCGGGGATCGCTGCAGATCTGGTTGCGCAGGCGGAGCACGACCCGGAGACGATGGCCGTCCTGATTACGAGCAAGGAAGCTTTGGCAAAGAGGGTTGCGGCTGAGGTGAAGTTGCGGACGCGAGATAATGAGGTTGCGAGGCAGTCGCTGGCAGCGCGGGGATGCGTATTTGTAACCTCTTCGGTTCGCGAAGCTCAGGAGTTGACGAACCGTCTCGCGCCGGAACATCTGAGCGTGGATTCGGAGGCTGATCTGAAGTGGATTCGAAATGCGGGGTCGGTTTTCGTAGGGGAGTACACGCCGCAGTCGATGGGAGACTACGTCTCTGGCCCTAATCATGTGTTGCCTACCGGGCGCTTTGGACGAATCCGTGGAGGGTTGAGTGTGATGGATCTTGTGAAAGTGATTACGGTGCAGCAGTACACGAAGGCGGGGTTGAAGAAGATGGGCCCTCATGCAGTTGTACTCGCTGAAGCTGAGGGACTGAAAGGACATGCAGAGAGCGTGCGAGTGAGGATGAGATGAGTCTTGCTACTGATCTGGTTACAGATAAAAAAATCGTGCAGCCGCGTAAAGCAGTATTGGAGATGCCGGAGTACCATCCGCCGCTGGCTGGACGGGATGCACTGCGACTGGATTTCAACGAGAATACTTTTGCGCCCTCACCACGTGTCATGGAGACGTTGTTGGCGCTGACGGCGGAGGGACTGACGAAGTATCCCGAGAGGGAGCCGGTAGAAAGAATTGTCGCGACTCATTTCGGATTGAAGACCGAAGAGGTGCTGCTGACGAACGGCGTCGATGAGGCGATTCACCTGATGTGTGTGGCGTTTCTCGAGGCGGATGACGAGGCGCTGATTGCGACCCCAACGTTTTTTATGTACGACGTGAGCATCAAAATGATGACGCCTCACCTGCGAAAGGTGCAGGCGGATGCGACGCTGGAGTTTCCGTTCGAGCGCTTTATGTCTGCTATCACGGATAAGACGAAGTTGATTATTGTGGCTTCTCCAAATAATCCAACCGGAGCAACGGTGAGCAAAGAGCATCTGTTGGCAATTGCCGCTGCGGCTCCTCACGCGGTGTTGATGGTCGATGAGGCTTACTCTCACTTTCATGGCGAGTCGACGATGGAAGATCTGGCGACGGTGCCGAATCTGATCGTGGCCAGGACGTTTTCAAAGGCTTATGGACTGGCCAACCTGCGCGTCGGCATGTTGGCAGGGAATGCAGAGCTGCTGAAGAGTGTGCGGAAGGTATCTTCGCCGTACAACGTGAATGGAGTAGCGCTGGCTTGTCTGCCGGCTGCTGTTGCCGACGAGGAATATCTTTCCTGGTATAGCGAGCAGGTGCGCATTGGGCGAGAGCGCATGATGAAGGGACTGCGAGAGTTGGGGGTTCCCTTCTTTCCTAGTCATGCGAACTTTGTGCTGATGAATATTGGGCCAAAGCATGCGACGCTTGTAGATGCGATGAGAAGGCGCGGAGTGCTGTTGCGGGATCGATCGACCGATCCTGGGTGTGATGGTTTTGTGCGTATCACTATCGGGATCGAAGAACATGTGACGCTTGGACTGGCGGCGCTGAGGACTTCGCTGCAGGAGATTGGATGGAGCGCGACGGTATGACGGCGGCGAAGACTTTGAAGGTTCGCTCTGGAACGATCAAGCGCGATACAACGGAGACGCAGATTGCGTTGAAGCTCGTCGTCGATGGACAGGGCATGTACAAGGTGTCGACAGGGATTCGTTTTTTTGACCACATGCTGGAGTTGTTTACACGTCATGGGGGGTTCGACCTGACGCTGAAGTGTACCGGCGATCTTGATGTCGATCAGCACCATACGGTCGAAGATGTGGGGATCGCGTTGGGAGAGGCCTTTAGTAAAGCGCTGGGCGACAAGAAAGGCATCATGCGCGCCGGGTACTTTGTGATGGCGATGGATGAGACGCTTGCTGTAGCGGCGGTGGATCTTAGTGGACGTGTTGCTTATGTTGTCGACGATAAGGTCAAGGTCCGGCTGGTGGGAGATTTTCAGAGCGAGTTGCTGACCGATTTCTTCGATGGATTCGCTCGTGGAGCGAAGGCAAACGTTCACGTGAAGACGCTGTATGGACGCAGCAATCATCACAAGATTGAGGCGATCTTCAAGGCGTTTGCAAGGGCACTGCGTGGGGCTTGTTCGCGAGATGAGCGGATGCGAGAGATGTTACCAAGCACCAAGGGACTGCTTTGAAATCGTCTTCATCCATGACGGATGGATGAGTAAGGCTGCTCGTATGATTGCGATTATTGATTACAAAGCGGGGAACCTGACCAGCGTTGTGAAGACGCTGAAGTATCTTGGCGTGCGCGAGATGGTGGTGACACAGGATCCAGCCGTTGTACGCGGAGCGGCTAAGGTGGTGTTGCCAGGTGTGGGGCACTTTCAGGCTACTTCCCTATTGCGCGAACTTGGGTTGGAGGATGCAGTACGGGAGAGTATTGCTAAGGGCTCGTGGTTCCTGGGGATTTGTGTGGGGTTGCAGTGGTTGTTTGAGGGGTCAACCGAGGCCTCGGGCGTGGCTGGGTTGGGACACTTTCCGGGGATGTGCGAACGGTTCCCTGCTCTGTTCGACGGCGTGGAGTTGAAGTCGCCGCATGTTGGGTGGAACTCGCTGGAGAGGTTGAGCGCTGATTCGAGGTTGATGCACGGGGTCGAGCGTGGTGGATTTGTTTACTACACTCACTCGTGGCGTGCTCCGGTGATTCATGCAACTGCTGCGGTTACAGAATATGGTGGGGCGTTTACGGGAGTGGCCGAGAAGGACAACGTGATGGGCGTGCAGTTTCATCCGGAGAAGTCGAGCACAGTGGGATTACAGGTTTTGAAGAACTTTGTGGAGTTGTAGAGTATGCCTTTTTTGTATGAGCTGAAAATTGCGACTGAAGAACCTTCTTATACGTTTGTGCAGCAGCTAGTGCCGGCGGGGTCGCTTGTCGGGACCGGGCAGGCGGTTTGTACTCTGACAGATGGGGCTATGGAGTTTCATGTGCCTGCGCCGCGGCAGGGTCTGCTGGTGGAGTGGTTTGTGGAGCATGGCGCGGTGATCGAGAATGGGGATTCGATGGCCAGGATTGTGTGTGAGGGTGAGTTGGTGGCGGTGCCAGCGGCTGTTCCGATGAGGTTGGGATAGCCGATGCTGACAAAGCGGATTATTGCTTGTCTCGATGTGCGCGGCGGGCGCGTGGTGAAGGGCGTGCAGTTTGTGGACATCGTTGATGCGGGGGACCCGGCGGAGTTGGCGCATCGTCATGCTGCAGCTGGAGCGGATGAGATTGTGCTGCTGGATATTACGGCGACGCATGAGGGGCGCGGAACGCTGCTCGATACGGTGAAGCGGACAGCGGCGGCGCTGTTTGTGCCGTTTACGGTTGGTGGCGGGATTCGGAGTGCGGAGGATGCTGCGGCGGTGTTCGATGCTGGTGCAGATAAGGTGAGTATCAACTCGTCGGCGGTTGCGAGGCCGGAGCTGATTGGGGAGATCGGCGGCAGCTTTGGTGCGCAGGCCGTGATTGTGGCCGTCGATGCTCGGCGAGTTGAAGGACGCGGGGTTGAAGAGGCTGAAGTTTTTGTGAGTGGTGGTCGGAAGGCGGCCGGGCGGCGGGTGCTGGATTGGGTTCGTGAGGCGGAGGATCGGGGGGCCGGGGAAATTCTGCTGACTTCGATGGATACCGATGGGATGCGGGCCGGGTTCGATTGTGAGTTGACCGCGATGGTGAGTGGGGCGGTGCAGATTCCGGTGATTGCTTCGGGTGGGGCGGGGACTGCTGGGCACTTTGTTGAGGTGTTCGGGCGGGGTCGGGCAGATGCTGCGCTGGCTGCCAGCATCTTTCACTTCGGCGTTACGGACTCGCGCGAGTTGAAGGTGGAGTTGCAGCGGGCTGGGGTTCCTGTTCGGCTGCCTTGCTAGTTATTTGAACTCTGCTTGTTCTAAGATCTGTCCTGCCGGACGGGCCGCCTGCGCGGCGGGCGCCCACTTCGTGGGTGTATACCTTGCATTGCTCCGATGATGCGCTTCGGTCCTCCCGTTGGTCGGGATCAGGTTCGCTATGCTTCCATGGCGCCAGAGTAGACGGCCATTCCTGCTACGGCGTCGACTCCCATGGCGTCTAGTGCGTCTATTTCGCTGCGCTCTTTGATTCCTCCGGCTACGATGAGTTGTTTGGCGGTGCAGGCTCTCAGGATCGCAGCTACGTCCAAGGGGAAGCCCTGCATGGTTCCTTCGGTGTCTACGTGGGTGTAGAGGAAGGCGGCGCAGTAGTCTTCGAGCCAGGTGATGGCTTCTTCGGGAGTGAGGTCGACGGAGTCTTTCCAGCCTTTGACGGCGACTCTTCCGGCCTTGGTGTCGACACTGAAGACTAGAGCTTCTTCGCCGAGTGAGGACTTTAGGCTTTCGGCGAACTCGAGATAGATGAGCTTGTGACGGCGGATGTGGTCGGGCTCGGCGGGGCGGAAGAGACTGGAGCCGTAGATGACTCGCCTGGCTCCGGCTTCGAGGAGGAATTTGCCGTCTTCTGCGGTCTTGAGGCCGCCTCCTACCTGACAGGGGAGACGCTTCGCGATCATCTCGATGAGGGCGCGATTGTTGCCGAGGCGCATGGCAGCGTCCAGGTCGATGAGTTGGACCAGAGGGTACTTTTGGAAGCGCTCGATCCAGTAGTCGAAGTCGTCGAAGGCTAGTTTGAGCTTTTCGCCTTGTACGAGTTGGACGATGCGGCCGCCCATCAGGTCGATTGAGGGTATTAACATTCTTTCTTCTTTCTTTAGTGCTCAGTTCTTGTCCTGCCGGACGGGCCGCCTGCGCGGCGGGCGGTCACTTCGTGACTTGTGTACCTTGTCTTGGCTGATTGGCGTGCATGGTCCTCCCTTTGGTCGGGGGTTACAGCTTGTTAGCTGAAGCCTACGACTTGATGGGGGATGTAGGGCTCTTCGAGGGAGGTTATCTCCTCTGGCGTGAGCTTAACGGCGAGGGCGGCTGCGGCGTCGGTGAGGTGATTTGGTTTGGTGGCGCCTACGATGGGCGAGGTGATGTAAGGCTTGCTGAGCATCCACGCGATGGCCAGCGTGGCGCGGGGGATCGCTCGCTTTTCGGCGAGTTCGCCGAGGCGATCGATGACCTTTTTGTCGGCTTCTTCGGTTGGGGCGTAGATGGTTTTGGCGAACTGGTCGGTGTCGTTGCGTTTGGTGGTCTCGGCGTTCCAGGCACGAGCTAGACGGCCTCGGGCCAGCGGGCTCCACGGGATGACGCCGATGCCTTCGGCCTGGCAGAGACCCATCATCTCGCGCTCTTCTTCGCGGTAGAGGAGGTTGTAGTGGTTCTGCATGGAGACGAAGCGGGTCCAGCCGTGGAGGTCGGCGGTGTAGAGGGCCTTGGCGAACTGCCAGGCGTACATGGAGGAGGCTCCGATGTAGCGGACCTTGCCGGATTTGACGGTGTCGTGGAGGGCTTCCATGGTCTCTTCGATGGGGGTCTCGTAGTCCCAGCGGTGGATCTGGTAGAGGTCGACGTAGTCGGTGCCGAGGCGCTTGAGACTCTGGTCGAGCTCGAAGAAGATCTGCTTGCGCCCGAGGCCCTTCGCGTTGGGGTCGTCGCGCAGGGGGTAGAAGAGCTTGGTGGCTATGACGGTGTCTTCGCGTTTGGTGTTGGCTTTGAGGAAGCGGCCGAGGATCTCTTCGCTGGAGCCTACGGTGTAGATGTTGGCGGTGTCGAAGAAGTTGATGCCGAGGTCGAGGGCCTGCTTGAAGAAGGGCTGGCTCTCTTCTTCGTTGAGGGCCCAGGCATGGCTGCCGGGGCGCAGGGGGCCGGCGGGAGGGACTCCGTAGGACATGCAACCGAGGGTGATGCAGGAGACTTTGAGGCCGGTCTTGCCGAGATTGATGTAGTCCATGCTGACTCCTTGGTTCGGAGGGGTCCCCCCTCCCCCCTGTGGGTATTTTGGACATAAAATATTTGTATTCAATGGTTTACAGAGGGGTAGTGTCTGCAAAGTATTCAATACAAATGAGTTGTGCGCAAAATATTTATTATCAACAAAATTACGTGTTGGGCGTGGGCTTTGCCTTCACCTCTTTCTCTCTGTATCCAGTATAGCGGTTGGGAGCTAACGAAATGCTGTGTGGATGTTGTTGGTTTGGAAGGGGTTGAGTGGTTATGGGGCTTGACATGCGATTTTTGGGCAGAAATCGTGAAAGAAAAAGCAAAAGCAAAGGCAATAGATTTAGTCGCTTCGCCCTTCGGGCTTCGCTCCAGCCTTCGGCAGAGCGGTAGCCGCTTCGCGGCGGTAACCTTTTGGCACGGCTGAAGCCGTGCCCTTAAGCAAAACAGATTTTCAGCAGACTCTGAAGCCGTGCCATCTCGGTTCTTGCTCTCGCCTTTGGCGGGATTTTTCGTGGGCGGAAGGACGCGGAAGAGGGTGGACCGAACGTGGTTGTTCGATGCAATAACGTGGTTCTTACGTGGTTGATAAGGGACGGGCATCCTTCGACTGCGCGGCTCACATAGTGCCGTGAGCCACTTCGCGCAGGATGACAGCGGTGTGGAGGGGTGGGTGATAAGGGGAGGGCAAAAAAGCAGATCCCTACGGGATGACAAACAAAGGGCAGGCGACAACAACTGCAACAGAAATGGCAAAAGCAAATGTGGGGGTTCTTCGCTTCGCTCAGAATGACCGGTAGAGGGGAGAGGAAGCGGGGAGAGGGTTAGTCGTCTTTGCCGAGGGCGTCGGCTATGGCGTAGTAGCCCTTGCGGGCCTGGATCTTCTGGCCGGGCTGGCAGGTGATGTTGAGGGTGCGGAAGGTGCCGTCGATTTTGGTGTTGGTGGGGGTGAAGCTGGCGAGGTACTGGGTGCGGAGCTCGTCCTGGATCTGGTTGAAGGCTTCTTCGAGTTTTTTGCCGTTGTTGCCTACGTTGATGACGCGGCCTCCGGTGTCGGTGGCGAGCTTCTGCATATCGCGTTCGCCGGTGTCGGCGAGGTTGATGCCGAAGCCTCCGCCGTAGAAGCCGCGATCGGAGAGGAGGATGACGTAGACGATGGCGTTGGCCTTTTGCGCGGCCTCGGTGGCGGTCTTTAGAGTTTCCTGCGAGCCCTGGTCGCCTCCGTCGGTGAGCAGGACGAGGATCTTGCGGCCGGCCTCCTGGCGGAGCTTGTCGTGGGCGGCGAGGTAGACGGCGTCGAAGAGGAGGGTGCCTCGGGCGGTGCCGTTGCCGGTGACTGAGCCGGTGCCGGCGCCTGTGTTTATTTCGGCGGAGTCGAGGGAGCGTTTTATTTCGCGGGGGCTGTTGGTGTAGTCGGAGAGGAGGTTGACGTTTATGTCGAAGGAGATGAGGAAGGCTTCGTCTTTGGGGGTGAGGACGTCTTTGAGGAACTCGGCTCCGGACTGCTGCTCGAGGGGTAGGACGTGGATCTGGCTGCCGCTGGTGTCGAGGAGGATGCCGATGGTGAGGGGGAGATTTTTCTCCTGGGTGAAGTTCTTGGTTTTTTGCGGGGCCTTGTCCTCGAGGATGCTGCAGTCGTCTTTGTGGAGGTTGGTGATGAAGCCGCTCTTGTCGCGGACGGAGAAGTAGACGTTGACGAGGTTGACGTTGACTTTGAGGGTCTGGGTGTCGCCGATGTCGACGGGCTGGGCGGCGGCGTCGCTGGCGGGGGGCGGGCCGCCGGGGGAGGGTGCCTCCTGCGCGTGGAGGGCGGGGGCGAGAGCGAGGGCGACGGCGGCGAGGCAGAAGAAGCGCATACCGTATTAGACGACGAAGTTGGGGGTGAGTTTGAGGAAAATGTGAGGCTTAACGCGAATGGGCGCGGAGGCACTGATTTGTACTGATTTTAAGAATAGGCAACGACTAAGAACAAGCAACTGCGGGGGTCTTGACGGATACCGCAGCGTGAATCGATCCGCTGAAACCAAGGACTGTGGCCGCACTCCACTGCGTGGTTCACGATGAAACCGTGAACCTATGTCATTTTAGGGATTTGGAAGAGGCGAAGCCGGTTGGGGCGTAACGTTGTGAGGCGGCTGGGCGTCCAAGGTGCATGGCGGCGCGGCCGGATCCTGCGGGATGGGGATGGCGGCGGAGATGTTGCGCTGATAGTCTGGTAGTTCGTGAAGCTTTGGGCTGTGAAGGCCCGGCTGGAAGGTATGGGGGATTTTCGCGTGGTCGTGGTGAGGAACAGTGTGTTGGCAGGGGCTTTGGCGTGCATGATGGCTGGACAGCCGGCGTTGACGCAGGCGCAGCAGGATGTGCCGCAACAGCAGACGATCCCTGATGGGCCAAAACCACAGACGATTCCCGATGCTCCGAACCCGCAGGGATTGCCGGTTGGGCCGGTGACGCCGGGTGCGGGGACGACGCCGGAGTCGAATGGCGATAACTCCGCGGCTCGTGCGCAGGATGGCGGAGTGCCGAGCAGGCTACCGGAGAGCGCGGCGCAGAAGCAGGACGATGGGCCTCCGCCTGAGATTCCTACCGGTGGGCAGGGGCCGGACGCGTTTACGCTGCGCGTGCAGACGAACTTTGTGGAAGTGCCGTTTACGGTAAAGGACAACAAGCAGCGGCTGGTGCCGGGGCTGACCTGGCGCGATGTGCGCGTGTATGAGAACAACCTGCGGCAGAAGCTGGATCTGTTTACGGTCGATCCGTTTCCTCTGTCGGTGGCGCTGGTGATCGACCAGAGCATGACGTACGACAATATGGCGAAGGTGAATAACTCGCTGTCTGCACTGCAGGGAGCGTTTACGCCGTATGACGAGGTCTCGGTGTTTACGTATAACAACGGGCCGAAGATGCAGACGGACTTTACCGGGGCGCAGAGTGCGCGTCTGGAGGCGGTGCTGGAGCGGTCGAAGGTGACGGGGCGTGAGCCGATCTACTACGACACGACGGGGCCGTTGGGACAGAACATCAATATCAATGGTGGGCAGGATAGCCACACTGATCCGAATACGAATGCTACGCATGGGACGAGTATTTTGGGAATTCAGAATGTTCCGCGGGATGTGCATACGCTGAACGATGCGATTCTGGCGGCGGGGACTGCTCTTTCGAAGACCAAGACTGGGCGGCGGCGGATTATCTACGTGATCAGCGACGGACGCGAGTATGGGAGCACGGCGAAGTTTTCGCAGGTGGTGAAGTACCTGAACACGAACAAAATTGCGGTGTATGGGACGCTGGTGGGTGATTCGTCGCTGCCGGTGATTGGATTCCTCGATCGAATCCACCTGCCGCTGCAGATGCGGGATAACATTCTGCCGGCGTATGCGAATGCTACGGGCGGGAACTTCGATGGCGAGTTCCGGCAGAAGGGTATCGAAACGAGCTTTGCGAAGATTGCGGAAGAGGTGCGGACGCAGTACACGGTCGGCTACTACACGCATGAACCGTTTATCGATGGCAAGTACCGGACCCTTGAGGTGAAGGTGCTGCGTCCGAACCTGACGGTGATCGCGAAGAAGGGCTACTATCCGACGGCGGCCGATTCGCGGCCTACGGGAGTTGTGTCGGTCAAGTAAGACGCGTGGCCGGCGGCGCGGCCTGATCGGAATCTGATGGAGATGCTGGTGCATGGAAATGCGCTGATGGCGCTGGCTGCCGCAGTGCTGTGGGGCGGTGGGGATTTTGCAGGCGGCATGGGCGTGAAGCAGGCCGGTGGCTCGATGGGCGCTGCGCTGCGGGTGATTCTGCTGAGCCACTGTGCGAGCTTGAGCTTGCTGGTGCTGGCGGCGTGGGCACGGGGAGATGCGTTTCCGCATGGTGCGGCGCTGCTCTGGGGACTGGTGGCCGGGGTGACCGCAGGAGTCTCGCTGGCTTGCTTTTATATTGCGCTGTCGCGCGGGGCGATGGGGGCTTCGGCGGCGCTGAGCGGGTTGCTGGCGGCGGCGATTCCTGCGGCGTTTTCTGCGGCGTGGGAGGGGTCTCCCGGGATGCTGCAGCTGGCTGGTTTTTTGGTGGCGGGGGTTTCGATCTGGCTGATTGCGGCGGGGGAGAACGCTGAGGCAAAGCCTGCGGACCGGAGTACCGTCTGGCTGGCGGTGATCGGTGGGGTGGGGTTTGGGATTTATTTCACAGCGCTGAAGGTGGCGGCGGCGAAGACGGGTGTGATCTGGCCGCTGGCTACTTGCAGGATGGGGAGTTTGACGGTGTGCGCGCTGATGCTGGCGGGGATTTCGTTGCGCTCGAAGAAAGACGAGGGGCAGGCGCGGGTGACGCGGCCAGTGGTGATGTGGGCGATGGCTACGGCGCTGCTCGATACCTCGGGGAATCTGCTTTATATTGCGGCGACGCGAGCCGGGCGTCTGGATGTTGCTGCGGTGCTGGCTTCGCTCTATCCGGCTTCGACGATTCTGCTGGCGGCGTGGACGTTGAGGGAGCGGCCTACGCGGAGGCAGGCGTGGGGGATGGCTGTGGCTGCGGCTGCTGTGGTGATGGTTACGCTCTGACCCGATGTCCTGCCGGACGGGCGCCCTGCGCGTGGCCACCCCGCAAACGAAGACCCGTTTGCGGGGACCCCGGTTCGCGGCGGTCACTTCGTGACTTGTATACCTTAGAGCTTGATGGTGGAGGCGTCGAGGGTTGGCGCGGGGAATTTTAATTTCAGGCTTTGCAGGGCGTCTACGAGGATGGCGGAGATGGCGATGTTGCGGTACCACTTGTGGTCGGCGGGGATGACGAACCAGGGGGCGTGTCTGGGGCTGGTGGTGGAGAGGATGCGGTCGTAAGCTTCGATATATTGGGGCCAGAACTTGCGCTCGTGGAGGTCGGCCTCGGAGAGCTTCCAGTGCTTCTGCTTGTCGTCGATGCGGGACTGGAGGCGGCGGGTCTGCTCGTCGTGCGAGATGTGCAGGTAGAACTTCAAGATGAGGACGTCGTTGTCGAAGAGCATGCTCTCAAACTCGTTGATGTCGTCGAGACGGCGGCTCATGACTTTGTCGGTGATGAGTTTGTGGACGCGCGGGGAGAGGACGTCTTCGTAGTGGGAGCGGTTGAAGATGTTGATCATGCCCCGGGGCGGGACCTGGGCGTGGGCTCGCCAGAGGAAGTCGTGGCGGGCTTCGAGCGGGGTGGGGACTTTGAAGGAGGCGACGTCGCAGCCCTGGGGGTTGATGCCGGAGAAGATGTGGCTGATGGTGCCGTCTTTGCCGGCGGTGTCCATGCCCTGGAGGACGATGAGGAGGGCTTTGGTCTGACTGGCGTAGAAGACGTCCTGCAGGGCTGCGAGCTGGGTGCGGTGCTTGGCCAGGACTGCTGCGGCGGCTTCCTCGGACTTGTAACTGCCGGTGTCTGAGGTGGATTTTTTTGCGAGCCGGATGTGCGCGTTTGGCTTGATGAGGTAGGGGGATTTGATCTTCATTCGAATGGTTCCCTCGTTTTGTCCTGCCGGACGGGCGCCCTGCGCGGGCGGCGGTCACTTCGTGACTTGTATACCGCTTCGCTTGGTGCTCCCGTTGGTCGCAAGCTGAATTCTATGCCGACCAACGGGAGGACCGTGCCGCTCATTCCGCCAAGACCGGTACACACGTCACGAAGTGACCGCCGCCCGCGCAGGGCGCCCGTCCGGCAGGACACAGGAATTGGCTTCTAGCAAGAGGAGTTGGTTCGCGGGGAGGAAGTCGAGTTATTTGACAGATTCTTCAGGCTTGGGAGTGACGGCGTGGGTTGTCTCGGTCGGCTTGTTGACCTCGTCGGTGACGCCCTTCATCCCGTCCTTGAAGCCGCGGAGTCCTTCGCCGAGACCTTTGCCGAGCTCGGGCAGTTTTTTGCCGCCGAAGAGGACCAGGACGACTACGGCGATGACGATGAGATGTGTTGGTGTAAATAGTTCGCCCATACTGTTTCTCCCTGCAGCCTGACGCATGTTCCGACTGCCACCCACTATTGTCGCACAGGTGTGCGCTATGAAGAGATACGCCGCGGGGGCCGAAGCAGATGTTGGCTGAACGTTATATCTTGGTATGTGTACAAAGGGTAAGTGCAGTAGCAGATGCTGGAAGAGATGCGGAGACGGATGTTGCGATTGAAGACGAGTGGTGCATGGAAGTTGACCGGGGCGCGGAGGACAGGGCAACGCGCCTTCTTTGGAGTGTTGGCAACGGGTTTACTGATGACGGGCGGGACGCTGGGCCGGGCGCAGGCTACTTCGTCCTCGGCCACACAGCCGACGCAGAATACGGTGCCGATCACGAATACGAAGATCGCTCTTGCGGCGCCGGCGACGTACGACAACAAGTATGAGATCTACGGCGGCCTGAACTTTATGAACTTCCAGGCGGGGCAGTCTTTGCCCAACCGTATGAACCTGGGCGGCGGCGAGGTGCTGGGCACGTACTGGTTGCCGGGAGATCACTGGTTTACGCGGGCTATCGGCGTAGGGGTTGACTACCGCATCGATGCGGGAACGACACCTGTGTTCGCGAACTCGGGAATTACCCGGCCCACGAGTACGACGGGCGGTACCGGCATCAACAACCGGCCACTGGTTTACCTGAATACGATCATGGCAGGCGCGCAGTATCGCACCAAGTACAGGAACCATTATGCCGCGTTGAACTTCCATGGCTACGGCGGCGTGTCTCACGGAACCTTTGACTACAGCTTTAAGGATCTGGTGGTGTCGAAGGCCGAGGCGTACGCGGCTACGGGCCTCTATTCGAACCGTACGAAGCCAATTGCGGCGCTGGGAGCGAGTATCGACTTCAATCGCTCGAAGAACTGGGCGATCCGGGTTTCGCCGGATCTGATCCTGGAGCACTTCGGGACCGAGACGCGGGAGTTCTTCTCGATCTCCGGCGGCGTGGTGTATCGAATTGGCAAGCAGTAGGTTTGTCGCTGAGTTGAGCGTGTAAGAAGAAACGGGTCGCCTGATTGGCGGCCCTGTTTTTTGCTTCCTTGAGTGCGCCCAGATAGCAGCACGTGTCCTGCCGGACGGGCGCCCTGCGCGGGCGGCGGTCACTTCGTGACTTGTATACCTTGTTTGGGTAAGGCTGACTGCTTCGGTCCTCCCTTTGGTCGGGAATAAGACTGCCCTCTTATTCTGGTCCTACGTTTACGGGCTTGCCTGGGGTGTCTCGGTTGAGGAACTCCGGAGAGACAGGGTTTTCGTAGACAGAGTAGTCGCGGGTGACAACGGTGAGGCCGCTCTGGGAGACGAAGTAGTTCTTCTTGTCCTCGTTGGGGTCGTAGCCAATGACCGTGCCGTCGGGAATGTGGACGTCGCGGTCGATGATGGCGTGACGGATGCGGCAGTGGCGGCCGATGTTGACGTGGGAGAAGACGATCGAGGAATCGACGTCGGCGTAGGAGTTGACGCGGACGTCCTGCGAGACGACGGAGTTGCGCACGACTGCTCCCGAGACGATAGTGCCGGCGGCCACGATGGAGTTGATGGCCATGCCGGTGCGGCCGGGTTCGCCGAAGACGAACTTGGCGGGCGGGTACTGGTAGGGGCGAGTGCGCATGGGCCAGGATTTGTCGTAGAGGTTGAAGGTAGGGGTGACGCCGGCGACGTCCATGTTGGCCTCGTAGTAGGCCTCGAGGGTACCGACGTCGCGCCAGTAGAGAGCCTTCTGCTTGTTCTCGTCGACGAAGTTGTAGGCGCGCATTTTGACGCGGCCGAGGATGTTGGGCAGGATGTTGTGGCCGAAGTCATGCTTGGAGTCGGGGTCTTCGGCGTCCTTGATGAGCTCGGGGATAAGCACGTCGGTGTTGAAGATGTAGATGCCCATGGAGGCGTCGACCATGTCTGGGTTGAAGGGCGAGCGGAGCTTGGTTTCTTTTGGCTTCTCCTCGAAGCCGGTGACCTCGCCGTTGCGGGCTACTTCGACGACACCGAAGGAAGGCACCTCTTCCGGCTTGATGGGGAGGGTGGCGATGGTGACGTCGGCGCCTGAGTCGGCGTGCTGCTGCATCATGAGGGCGTAGTTCATCTTGTAGATGTGGTCGCCGGAGAGGATGAGGACGTATTTGGGTTCTTCGGAGCCGATGGAGTAGATGTTCTGGTAGACGGCGTCGGCGGTGCCCTGGTACCAGGACTTGGAGACGCGCTGCATGGGGGGAAGGATCTCGATGAACTCGCCTAGCTCGTTGGCTACGACGGTGCCCCACCCCTCGCGGATGTGGCGGTTGAGGGAGAGCGCCTTGTACTGGGTGAGGATGTAGACGTGGCGAAGGTCGGAGTTGATGCAGTTGGAGAGGGTGATGTCGATGATGCGGTACTGGCCGGCGAAGGGGACGGCGGGCTTTGCGCGATCGCGGGTGAGGGGAAAGAGCCGTTCGCCTGCGCCACCAGCGAGTAGAACACCAAGGGTATCTCTCATAATCTTCCGGACTCCGACTTCTGCGTTAAGCGGCTGAGCTTCGTACCACGTCAGTCAGATGCACAAAGCGACCCACGTGTTACAGGGAAACGCGAGTCTACCATGCAGAGATTGACTTTGGAATGTGGCGCGGCGGAGGCGAGGAGGCGCGATGTTTTTGGAGACCGGACCCTGGCGAACGCGGGTGTGCTGTGTCTCGAATCTGAGACATGGGCTTCCGGGGCATTGCACTCTAGATCAACGAGAAATCGGCTCTAACTTCGAGTCACCGTCTTCAGGTGTAGCTCGCGCATCTGCTGATCGCTGACCGGCGTAGGCGCATCCACCATCAGGTCGATCGCCTTGGCCGTTTTGGGGAACGCAATGACCTCGCGCAGGCTGGTTGCGCCGGCGAGGATCATCACGATGCGGTCGAGGCCGAGCGCGATGCCGCCGTGTGGGGGTGTGCCGTACTCAAGTGCATCGAGGAAGAAGCCGAAGCGCTCCTTCGCCTCGGCGTCCGACATGCCGAGAGAGCGGAAGATCTCTGCCTGGACATCCTGCCGGTGAATACGGATTGAACCTGAACCGAGCTCGGTGCCGTTCAGGACGATGTCGTAGGCGAGCGCTCGTACAGCGCCCTTGTCGTTGGTCAGACGGCCGGCCTTGATGTCCTCTTCATGAGGAGAGGTGAAGGGGTGATGTGCTGCGTTCCAGACCTTGGTCTCCTCATCCCACTCGTACATGGGGAAGTCGGTGACCCAGAGAAACTTGTAGTCGGCTTCGGTGCCGGTCTTTTCGAAGAGCTTGTGCTTGTCTGCGAACTTGGCCGCAAGCTGCAGTCGTAGCGCACCCACCCGCTTGTAGATCCACTGCGGATCGTGGTTCCACTTTGCAGGCGTACCGAGTTTTGGGGTGATCACGATGACCAGGTCGGCAGCGTCTGTCTGCTTCGCGGCTGCCTTAACGCGAGTCTGCTCGTCTGAGAGCTTCGCTTCTATCGCCGTAGCCAGCGGAGCGAATGCCTCGTTCGTCTTCAACCGCGTTACATCTAGAAAGTCGAGACCGCTGTCGCCGAACGTTGCGCGGATCTCCTCCACCAGCGCACGCTTCTGCGTTCCGCTGAGAGTGCCCGCCTTGGGAATGCAGAACCCGAGCACTGGCAGATCCTTTTCGATCTTCAGCGACTCGCGCACCTCCGGCGTGAGTACGTCGGTCAGCGAGACCATCGCAGGCAGTCGCATGTCCGGCTTGTCGATACCGTAGTTGCGAATCGCGTCGTCGTAGGTCATCTGCACGAAGGGCGTCGTCAACGAGATCGAGGCTGTCTTGAACGCGGCGGTGAGAAACCCTTCGACCACGCGAAAGACCTTCTCCTGCTGGGGAAAGCTCATCTCGAGGTCGATCTGGGTGAACTCTGGCTGGCGGTCGGCGCGTAGATCTTCGTCGCGGAAGCAGCGCGCGATCTGGAAGTACTTGTCGAAGCCGGAGATCATCAGGATCTGCTTGAAGATCTGCGGGGACTGCGGCAGCGCATAGAAGCTGCCGGCGTGAACGCGGCTGGGCACCAGGTAGTCGCGTGCGCCTTCGGGAGTGGACCGCGTCATGAAGGGAGTCTCGATCTCAAGAAAGCCCTGCTCGACGAGGTAGTTGCGGATCGCCATCGCGACCTTGCTGCGCAGCTCGAAGTTATGCTGCATCTCCGAACGACGGAGGTCAAGATAGCGATACTTCAACCGAACCTCTTCGTTGGCAATCGCCTCTTCGGCGGGCGAGAACGGAGGAGTCTTCGCTTCGTTCAGCAGTAGCAGCTCGCTGGCGACGATCTCGATTGCGCCGGTCGGCATGTTGGGATTCTCGAGCCCCGCGCCGCGCCGGCGAACCTTGCCCTTGACCGCGACGACGTACTCGGATCGCGCGGCCTCGGCCTTGGCGTGCGCCTCGCTGGAGACCTCTTTATCGAGGACAACCTGGGTGATGCCGCTGCGGTCGCGCACATCGAGAAAGATGAGGTTGCCGTGGTCGCGGCGACGGTTGACCCAACCCATGAGGACGATCTCCTGACCGTCCTGTTCGATACGAAGTTCGCCGCACATGTGAGTGCGTTGCAGAGTGCCTAAAAAGTCCAACATGATCTCATTCACTTTCAAAACAAAGTCGTTTTCTCGAAGTTGCCTATCGGAGACTGGAGCAGAATCCTAAGCGCGAAGAAAACCCGCAAGTTGAGCTCGAGGCACCTTTGTCTGCTCTCCGGCGCTAAAGTCTTTAACCGTCAGGATACCCGACGAAACCTCATCTTCGCCGACGATCACCATTCGCCGGGCTAGCTTGTCGGCGGCTTCGAAGGACTTCTTCAGCCGGAAGCTTCCGTCTCCAATTTCAACCGCGAGTCCTGCTCGGCGAAGCTCCTGCGCCAAGGCTAGTGCGGCTGCATTCTGTGCGATTCCCATCGGAGCGATGAAGGCATCGAGCTTCAGTGCAACTGCAGCTGACTCCTGGGCTTGAAGCGTCAGGATCAATCGATCTTCTCCGATCGCGAAGCCGATTCCGGGAGCCTTCGGGCCGCCGAGCATCTCGGAGAGTCCGTCGTAGCGACCGCCTCCCAGCAGAGCGTTCTGCGTTCCGAGTCCGCTTCCGTCGGGAACGGTGAACTCGAAGGTGGTTCGCGTGTAGTAGTCGAGGCCGCGAACCAGACGTGGATTCACGGTATAGGCGACGCCACAGGCATCGAGTGCGGCAAGCACCTGCGCGAAGTGCTCTTTGCTGGCTTCATCGAGGAAGTCCGCGATCTTGGGCAGGCTGTTGATAATCTCCTGATCGCCAGCATCCTTCGAGTCCAGCACACGTAGCGGGTTCGTCTCTGCTCTGCGCTGATTGTCTGCGCTCATTTGATCCTTCACGGGAGCCAACGCCTCACGCAGGGCAGCGATGTACCTGGGCCGGTCGGTCGAGGAACCCACCGAGTTCACTTCGAGCTTCCAGCCCTTCACGCCGAGTTCGTTGAGGAAGGTGGAGAGCATCTCGAGAACTTCTGCATCGCGCAGGGGGCTGTCCGCGCCTGACCACGCTGGTCCGAGGACCTCTGCGCCGATCTGCCAGAACTGGCGATAGCGTCCACGCTGGGGCCGCTCGCGCCGGAACTGCGGGCCGATGTAGAAGAGCTTCTGTAGCATTCCCGTGTCTGCGAGCTTGTGCTCGATGTAGGCACGAACGACGCCGGCGGTGTTTTCGGGACGGAGGGTTAGGCTCTGCGCGCTGTCGCTATCGGCTCGCGCGCGATCCTCCCAGGTGTACATCTCCTTGGAGACGATGTCGGTCTCCTCGCCTACGCCGCGGGCGAAGAGTGTCGTATCCTCGAAGATCGGCGTGCGAATCTCCCCAAATCCGTAGCGTGCAAAGACGGCTCTCGCCGTAGCCTCCACATAGTTCCAAAGCGCCGTCTCGGGAGGCAACAAGTCCCGAGTCCCGCGTACTGCCTTCAAAGTAGCCATCACTTCCTAGTGTAGCGAAAGCGACGCGGGATTTACGCGCCGGCTGCTTCGGCCAGATAGATCGCGGTGTAGTCGAGGTAGTTCTGTGCGTACTTGAGGATCAGCGTCCGATCCGCATCGCCGAGGGTTCGCCGCACCTTGCCTGGAACTCCAGCAACGAGAGAGTTGGGTGGAATCACGGTGTGCTCAGGAATTACCGCTCCCGCGGCTATGATCGATCCCTCGCCAATCCTGGCGTTGTTGAGGATGGTCGCGCCGATGCCGACCAGGACCATATTTTCGAGCACGCATCCGTGCACGGTTGCGTTGTGGCCGATGGTCACGAGCTCGCCTACGATTACGGGGTAGAGATGGCGCATGCCGTGAAGGACGGCGCAGTCCTGTACGTTGCTTTTTGCGCCGATGCGGATCGAATTCACGTCGCCCCGGACGACGGCGTTCATCCAGACACTGGCTTGTTCGCCGAGGGTGACGTCACCGATGACTTGAGCCGACTGGTCGACGTAGCAACTGGCAGGAATTTCCGGTGTGTGTGCCTGATAAGTGCGAATCATGTAACAAATTCTACCTTTGGAATGCAAAAGATTTCAGAGTGGTATCCACCCCCTAATTACCAACGATTTGTGTGCTTTTCGCGCTAAAGACGAGTATTCTAGTAGATATCCCCCTTGGGAGTGGTTGGAGGTGTATTTTTCTTGGCAGAGGTTCGAGTACAAGAAGGCGAGCCCCTTGAGAATGCCCTGCGGCGCTTTAAGCGCAAGGTGCAGACAGAAGACATTATCAAGGAAGTCAAGCGTCACTCTTTTTATCTGAAACCAGGTGAGAAGAAGCGTGTGAAAGAAGCGCTTGCACGTAAGCGCAATCGTAAGAAGGTCCGTAAGGAGCAGGATTAGTCAGCTCCGCAACCAGGATGTGCCGCCTCTTCCTCGATCAGAGAGTTTGAAGAGGCGGCCCGTCTGAACCGCTAGAGATGGACTCCCGCCATCGGCTAGCCCCGGCAGATAGAACCTGTTTCTGGTTCATATTGACCGGCAAACCAAAGCAAATTCCACGAACTCGTAGTTTCGGGCCCCTTCAAATCCAAAGAGTAACGGTCATCAGTAAAGGTAAACCCCCTTGCGGTGTTGCCACGATCAGGCCCTCGGGTGTTCTTCCTTTCCGTAGGACGGGAGAAGCGGCATGGAATTTCTGGATCGGCTATTAACCTGCGCAGACTGCGGCGGCGAGTTCATCTTCACCGCCGGGGAACAACTTTTTTTCTTCGACAAACAATTCAAGAACGACCCAAAGCGCTGTAAGCCTTGCAAGTCCAAACGATCCGGGGTGGGGCTGAAGGCGGGCACGGGGCCGGCGGCGGCGGGCCTGTCGCGAACCGAGACGCGTACGGAGTGCTCGGAGTGCGGGGTGGAGACTACTGTGCCGTTCAAGCCGACACAGGGGCGCCCGGTGCTTTGCCGGCAGTGCTTCCAGAGCAAGCGTGCTCCTACGACGGGGGCGCTGGTGACTGCGGCCGAGACAGCGGGGATGGTTGCCGGTGTCCCTGGAGAGCATGTTGCGGCCAGCGTCGAGCTGCTGGCGGCTTCGCGGGTCTGAACTGCTACTTCTGCCTGTATCCCTCACAGTAGGATGTGAGTGAGGGACTTATGGGCGTTGACGGGAGTGGGCTGCAGGATGCGGCTGCGGAGCTGGTTCGGGCGCGGGCTGAGGTTGGGGAGTTCGAGCTCATCGTATGTACGGATGGAAGCTATAAGCTCGATGGCGGTGCCATGTTCGGCGTGGTGCCGAAGCCGTTGTGGGAGAAGCGCGCCGCGGCGGATGAGCAGAACCGCATTCTGCTGGGGCTGAATACGGTGGTGGTGCGAACAGGCAAACAGACGGTGGTGATCGAGACCGGAGTCGGCAATAAGCAGCCGGCGAAGATGCGGGAGATCCATTGCAACCAGGAGCTTCTGCCGCAGTCTCTTGCCGCGGCTGGGGTGAGGGTTGAGGAGGTGGATGTGGTGGTGAATACTCACCTTCACTTCGACCACTGCGGGTGGAACACTACGCTGCATCCCGATGGCTCGGTGACTCCGACGTTCCCGAATGCGCGGTACTTTGCGCATCGTGGCGAGGTGGAACATGGTCACTTGCAGCTGGATCGGGACCGGGTGAGTTATCTGTCGCAGAACTATGACCCGCTGGTGGAATCGGGGCAGATGACACTGCTGGATGAGGCTGGAATCAGGGCGAATCCGGAGATCTGTCCGGGCGTTAGCGTCGAGGTCTTTCCTGGTCATACGGCGCAGTTGATGGCGATTCACGTGGAGTCGAAGGGGCAACATGCCTGCTATATCTCGGATTTAATTCCGACCAGCTGGCATCTCGATCCGACGTGGGTGATGGGGTATGACCTGGATCCGGTGGAGACGATTGCGCAGCGGAAGCGGTTCTACTCGCGGGCGATTCCGGAGAACTGGCTGGTGTTGTTTACGCACGACCATGAGACGCCGATGGGGCGGATCGGGCTGAATGAGAAGGGCAAGCCGGTTCTGGTGGCGGGCGTTCACACGCCTTTTTAAAGCTTCGCGTGGTCCTCCCGTTGGTCGGAATCAATCTTCCTCGCGACCAACGGGAGCGCCAACCGAAGGGGTATATCCGTCACGAAGTGACCGCCGCCCGCGCAGGGCGCCCGTCCGGCAGGACAGTTTCTGAAATAGAAAACCCTGCGCGTGGCAGGGTTCTCTGGGTGCAGATTATGGTGACTTCGTGGTGACTTGTGGCCAGTTGCTGGTGACCTGTGGCGCCTAGACAGGAACGGAAGTAAGCTCGGCTGGGTCGACGTTGACGAAGCGGCCGTGCTGGCCCTTGTCCTGGAAGCGGACGATGCCGTCGACCTTGGCGAAGAGGGTGTCGTCTTTGCCGCGACCGACGTTGGCGCCGGGCTTGAGCGGGGTTCCACGCTGACGGACGATGATGCCGCCGCCGAGGATCGTCTGACCGCCGAATACCTTGACTCCGAGCCGCTGGGCGTTTGAGTCGCGGCCGTTTTTGGAAGAACCTAAACCTTTTTTATGTGCCATTCGATTGCCTCTTTCGCGCTGCCCTCTGGGCCTGTGCGCTTAGTAAAAACTGAAACTGAAAACAAACTCTTGCTGAAGAGCTTTTTTATGCTTCCTTGAAGCTCTTGCCGTTGACGAGGATCTCGTTGATCTTGACCTCGACGAAGTTCTGGCGGTGGCCCTGCATCTTCTTGTACTGCTTCTTGCGCTTGAGCTTGAAGACGAGGATCTTTTCGCCGCGGCCTTCTCCGACGACGGAGGCGAGAACCTTGGCGCCGGTGAGGTCGGACTCGAACTTGCCGGCTTCGCCGCTGATGGCGAGGACGTCGGAGAACTCGATGTTGCCGTTCTCGTGGGCGGTGGTTTCAATCTTCAACTTTTCGCCAGGGGAGACCAGATACTGTTTGCCGCCGGTGCGGATGACTGCGTACATGACTAGAACCTCAAGCGGAGTCGCGTGATGCTGACCGCTTTCTTCAAAAGATAGATTGTGCTGCATGGGCGCATACAGGAGCACTACAGTAAGCCAACCGGTCAAGCCATCGCAGTCTCAGGTTTCGAGTGACCGCCGGGCCTAAGCCTGTCGTCCCTGCAACCCTTGAGATCATCTTTGAGATGAAGACACACGGGTTGCAGCGCCAAACTTAATGAGTGTATCGCGTTCCGGGAGGGGGGTCAACGATGGTTCCCTCTTTTTCCTTGATGCTGGTTCTTGATACTGGCTGTCAATACTAGCTACCCCCTCCCCCCTGGGGGTATTTTAGGAGCAAGTCTAATGTTTGCAATAATTTACAGCGGGTAAGCGTCTGCAAAGTATTGATTCTAGATGACTTATGCACAAAATACTTGTTTTGTTGCAGTTGCATGGTCTCTGCTGCCTGGGTCGGTTTTGGACTCTTTGTTTAATTGTACCGGGTTGGATGGGGGTAATATGCCACGCGAAAAGCCGCGGCTGGAGCGGGTTTTGTGGTGGTTGGGGCTTGACAGAGTTTGCGCTGCGACGCGCGCCCAGTACGTTGATCCCAGATCTGGAAAGTGATCAGTTCCCACCCCGTCTTACGCGTTCATAATTATTTATCCGCCAGAAGCGAACCTTTCGTGACTCCAACACCTCTCTCAAGCATGCAGACCCGAACTGAGGCGAAGGAGCCTGCGACCCCCGAGCAAACGCTCCTTGTCCTTCTGGCGCAAACCGGGGACCGGGCCGCACTGGAACAACTTCTCCGTGATACCTATGCGCCGTTGCGCCGCTACGTCACCCGTCTCGTCGGCGCCGCCCTGGCCGACGACATCCTCCAAGAGACTTCGCTCCAGATCTTCCGCAAGCTCCGGTTCCTGCGCGAGCCCGCCGTCTTCCGCCCCTGGACCTTCCGGATCGCCTCGCGTATTGCCTTCTCTCATCTCAAACGCGCCCGCCGCTGGCAGCCGCTTGACGAGGCACCGCCTGAACATCTCACGACCCTCAACCTCAATCTCGGGGAGCCACCAGACGAGGCTTTCCTGACCCTCCTCGACCAGGTCTCGCCCGCCAGCCGCGCCGTCCTCCTGCTCCACTACCAGCACGACCTCTCACTCGAAGAAAGTGCAGCCATCCTGGAGATTCCGATCGGCACCGCCAAGTCGCGCCTGCATTACGGAGTCACCACCCTTCGCAAATACCTCACCTCCGAAAGGAAACCAGCATGAGCCCCGAACAGAAGCAGCCCAACCCCGAAGATACGAACGCAGAACTCGCCTTCGTCCAGCAAGCCCTTGCAGCCGCCGACAGGTCCGAACGCTCCTCTCGCATTATCGTTGGCGTGCTCGCCATCCTCGCCGTCGTCGTGTTTATCTGGATGCATCTCCACATGTTTCCGCCAGAGACCCTGGGCGGACTGCTGCATTCGATCCTTCGCGTCGACCTTTTCTTTCTGGTCCTGCTGTTCGCCATCGCCATGTACCTTCGTCAGGTCATGAACAAGAACACCCGCACAATCCTTCGGGCCCTCGCCAACACCCGCCAGCGCTGATTTGATCGCAGACGAAGGGCGGGCCGCCGAGGCCTGCCTTCTTTCCATGCTTCCAGCTCATACACGGCGGTTGAAGAATCTGGATGGATTCTCTGCGATTGGTAAATCGCCAGTGCTCATCGACATCCGAAGACTAACGATATGTCGTCTCGTGTGTAGCAACCCGTCGACGTCTCACAAACGATCCATGCAGTAGTCTTTGGGCATGAAGATTGCGATTGTTACCGGGGCGGCGCAGGGGATTGGGCGGCGTACGGCGGAGGTTTTGGCGGCGGCGGGGTATGGGTTGCTGCTGATGGATCTGCAGGCCTGCGCGGCGACCGTGGATGCGGTGAAAAAGATCGGCGTGGAAGTGGAGGAGGTGCTGGGGGACATCTCGAATGAGACGGTGGTGGTGCGGGCGGTGGAGTTGGTGCGCTCGCGGTGGGGACGGGCGGATGTGCTGGTGAACAATGCAGGCATCAGCTTTATCGCTCCGGCAGAGACGGTGGAGGGGAGAGCGTTTCGACGGGTGCTGGAGGTGAATCTGCTGGCTCCATTTTTGCTAGCTAAGGCGTTTGGCACGATGATGCTGGAGCAGAGGAGCGGGAGCATCGTGAATGTGGCTTCGATCGCGGGACTGGTGGGGATTGGAGATCGGTCGGCGTATAACGCGTCGAAGCATGGGTTGATTGGGCTGACGCGGACGCTGGCGGCGGAGTGGGGCGGGCGCGGGGTTCGGTGCAACGCGGTGTGTCCTGGGTGGGTGAAGACGGAGATGGATGTCGCGGACCAGGCTGGCGGGGGTTATGACGATGCCGATATCGAAGGTGCGAATCCGATGGGGAGGTTTGCAACGCCGGAGGATATTGCGCGGGCAATTCTGTTTCTGGCGGAGCCGGCGCAGAGTGGATTTATCAATGGGCAGGCGCTGGCGGTGGATGGCGGCTGGACTGTGGATGGAAGCTGGCAGAGTCTGCGGATGCGAAAGAGGTAGCCGTCAGGCTCATCCTAATTTTGACGCGTTGGATTTGACGCGCTGGCGGTCTTGTTGCATAAAGGAGAGCAAAGGGGGCTTTATGGGCGCAACAGACTCTATGGGCGTCAAAGAGAAGATGACCTCGATTGGCAAGCCAGTGCCGGAGTTGCCGGTCGCTGATGTTGAACGTGCACAACAGCACTACAGAGATGCACTGGGCTTTGAGATTGGATGGCTTGAACCGGACAAAGGGATTGGGGCAGTGTCACGCGGTGATATGGGACCGATATTTTTTCGGACGAGGAAGGCGCCGTTCGAAGCGGCCGTTCACTGGGTGTTTGCTGAAGATATCGATGCGGCGTATGAGGAACTGAAGTCGCTAGGTGCGAACATCGTCGATCCTCTAGAAAAAAAGCCCTGGGGACTGCGACAGTTCACCGTGATGGATCTGGACGGGAACCTCTTCTACTTCCACCATGACTAACGTCGCAGGACAAGCGGCTGAACTATCAGTTGGACTGGCCAAAT
Organism: Edaphobacter lichenicola; assembly: GCF_014201315.1. Lineage (NCBI taxonomy): Bacteria > Pseudomonadati > Acidobacteriota > Terriglobia > Terriglobales > Acidobacteriaceae > Tunturiibacter > Tunturiibacter empetritectus. The sequence goes on along the minus strand of NZ_JACHDY010000004.1, from coordinate 270,383 downwards.
CAGAACACGACCGAGTCCTTGGACCTCGTCGCATGAGAGGGCTGCCTGGTCTTCTGTGTTCAGGCTTCTGTGTTTCAGACTTCGGTACAGCTTCGGCGCTTAGGCTTCGGTGGTGTCGGTTGAATCGGTGGCGTCGGTTGGTTCGTCTTCGGTGAGACTGATGCGCAAGGACTTTAGAAAGGACACGTCGTTTGAGGTGAATGGCCCCGAGGTACCTTCTTCGGCGCCTTCGGTTGCCTCGTCGGCTTCTGCCTCAACCTCGTTGAGCCCGATGGTGGCCTCAAGCATGAGGAGGACATCAAAACCCTGTTCGCGGATGTTTTTGACGACGCCTGCTATATCCTCCGACTCCGAGACGGACTCGTGGATCGCTTCGCCAAGTTTCTGTATCAGGTTTTTGACCTTTTGATTCAATGCCACCTCCAGGCTGCCCTATCGTTCGAACTACTCCACGCATCGGGTATTCCCAACGAAGGTGACCGGCGGGAACGGCATTGCGGGTATGTCGGCGTCACTAGCTTCTGGTTAAAGAATACGCCCATGACGGTTGCCGCTGCAACGGCATTTCTTCAGGGAAATGGAGGGTGACTCTAAGTGGTTTCAACCACAGTGCGATGGTCGTGCCAGGTGCCTTCGAATCGGTGAGCGAGGAGCTCGACGGTGGAGGTGCGGCGGCATCCGAGGACCAGAAAGCCAGCGGCGGCGGCACAGAGTCCGCCGATCATCCAGAGTGTGCTCTTCATCGTGTTTGCCTCTTGTGGTTCTGATTCCGATCTTCGGGAAAGCGATGCGTTTGGGAGGTTGGAAACAGATGAAAGTTTGGCGTTGGTGCTGGACGGAAGAGCTTTTGTGGAGGCATGGGAACGGCTACACTCTGGGTATGGATTCGGTTCGGTTCGGTCGGACGCTTGGGATTGGGGCTCGGCTGGCGGCTAAGACGCTGATGTCGGCGGTGGATGCGGCTACGGCGCCGAATCCTTCGGGCGCGGGGAAGGCTGCGGAGGCAGAGACTGCTGCGACGAGTGCTGCCCGGAGTAAGGCTGAGGCGTCGGGTGCGCGACTGGGCGAGAAGACGGCGCGGACGACGGTTCAGGTGGCGCAGACGGGACTGGGGCTGAAGCGCGGCGGGAGGCGGTTTGGCGAGGCGGCGTGGGGGCCGTTTGTGAAGGCTTCGAGTCAGCTCTGGCTGGAGTTTACCGGGGTCTTCTTTGGGATCTTCGCGGCGTTTGCGCTGAGCAATGCGTGGAAGATGCGCGGGGAGCTGCATGAGACGGCGGGGAACCATGAGGCGCATGGGCATCTGCTGCTGGCGGTGGCGATGGCGGTGGTGTTTGGGTACTTCTGCGTGAGCAGCTTCGTGAAGGCTAACCGCAGGGGGAAGCGGAGCTAACGTTCGCGGTCGCTGGGGAGGTGTGAGGACGGGTACACTTGTTCGGCATGTCTGACGAGACGAAAAACAACTTGAAGCAGGCGGACTTGAAGCAGCCGGAGACGAGCTCCGGGATTCCGGTGGAGCTGGTGTATCGGGCTGGGGATCTTGCGGGCGACGACGCGGCTTATACGGTGGGCGAGCCGGGGGAGTATCCGTTTACGCGGGGGATTCAGCCGACGATGTATCGCGGGCGGCTGTGGACGATGCGGCAGTATGCGGGGATGGGGGATGCCGAGGAGTCGAATAAACGGTACAAGTTTCTGCTCGACCATGGGACGAAGGGGCTGAGCGTGGCGTTCGATCTGCCGACGCAGATTGGGTACGACTCGGATTCGCCGCTGGCGCTGGGTGAGGTGGGGAAGGTTGGGGTGGCGATTGATTCGCTCGAGGATATGCAGCGGTTGTTCGATGGGATTGCGCTGGATACGATCTCGACTTCGATGACGATCAATGCAACGGCCTCTATTCTGCTGGCGCTGTATGTTGCGGTGGCGAAGCGGACCGGGGCGAAGGTCAAAGGGCTGAACGGGACGATTCAGAACGATATTTTGAAGGAGTACATTGCGCGGGGGACGTATATCTATCCGGTGACGCATGCGATGCGGCTGGTGACGGACATCTTTGCGTGGGCGGCCGACGAGGTGCCGGAGTGGAATACGATCTCGATCTCTGGCTACCACATGCGCGAGGCTGGGTGCACGGCGGTGCAGGAGGTGGCGTTTACGCTGGCCGATGGCATGACGTATGTTCAGGCGGCGATTGATGCGGGGTTGAACGTGGATGCGTTTGCGCCGCGGCTGAGTTTCTTCTTCAACTCGCATAACAATCTGCTGGAGGAGGTAGCGAAGTTTCGTGCGGCGCGCAGGATGTGGGCGCGGATTATGCGGGAGCACTTTGGCGCGAAGAAGGAGCGGAGCTGGATGCTGCGGTTTCATACGCAGACGGCGGGGTCGACGCTGACGGCGCAGCAGCCGGAGAACAATATCGCTCGCACGACGCTGCAGGCGCTGGCGGCGGTGCTGGGGGGAACGCAGAGTCTGCATACGAATGGGTTCGATGAGGCTCTGTCGCTGCCGACGGAGAATGCGGCGCGGATTGCTCTGCGGACGCAGCAGATATTGGCGCATGAGAGCGGGGTGGCGCAGACGGTGGATCCGCTGGCGGGGTCGTTTTATGTGGAGTCGCTGACCAATGAGATTGAGCGGCGGGCGGAGGAGTACCTGGCTACGATTGCGCGGTTTGATCTGGGCGGCAAGTACGGGATGCTGCGGGCGATCGATCAGGGATATGTGCAGCGGGAGATACAAAATGCGGCTTATGGGTATCAGCGGGCGGTGGATGCGAAGGATGCGATTGTGGTTGGGGTGAATGAGTTCGCGAGTGACCAGGAAGTAGCGGTGCCGATTCAGCGGATCGATGAGGCGCTGGAGGGGCGGCAGGTGGAGCGGGTTCGGGCGATGCGTCTGCGGCGGGATGCAGGGGCGCATGCCGGGGCGCTGCGACGGGTGGAGGATGCGGCGCGGGGTGGGAGCAATCTGATGCCGCAGATACTCAACGCGGTGGAGAGCTATGCGACGGTGGGCGAGATTGCGGATGTGATGCGGAAGGTGTTTGGCGAGTATCGGGAGTCGGTGACGGTTTAGGTGTGTTGGCCGCGATGATGCTTTGGCTCCGCGAAACATTTGTAACTGGTCATGCGTCTGATGGATTGCGTGGACGGACGGTGCTTCGCGACGCGGCTTTCTCCGTTCGCAGGAGAGGACACTACGATGATCCGGATTCGATTGGTTTGTGTTGCTTTGGTTCTGTCTGGTTTTCTGGCTGCGATTCTGTCTGGGGGTTTCGCTTCCGGCCAGGTGCCCGTCACTCCGGGTGCGGCTCCGGTGCCGGCGTTGCTGGTGAGTGCGAAGAAGGTGTTTATCTCGAATGCGGGGGCGGATAGCGGGCTGTTCCCTCACCCGTTCAGCGGCGATCCGGATCGGGCTTACAACCAGTTTTATGCGGATGTGTCGAGCTGGGAACGGTATCAATTGGTGACGTCTCCGAGTGAGGCGGACCTGGTCTTCGAGTTGCAGCTCTCTGCGCCGAATGGGCCTTCGAATGCGAATAAGGAGAAGGGCGCTTCGGATCCGCTGCCGATGTTTCGGCTGGTGATCTACGACAGGGCGACACACTATGTGCTTTGGGCGCTGACCGAGTCGGTGGCTCCGGCGGCGCTGCAGAAGACGCATGATCACAACTTCGACGAGGCGCTGGCTGAACTTGTGTTGGATGCGGGGAGACTTACGAAGTCGCTGCCGAGCGGGATGCACTGAGACGCTGCACGATAACGTTGGCGCATGAAGTTTCACCGGATCGTATCGATTTGCGGGCGGCGAATAGGGTGACCGGTTGCAACCACTAGACTATGTGGATGGCTTGGAGATCTAAGCTTTCTGTCAGCCGTAGTCTGTCCTTGGTGCTGCTGGTAGTAACTGGACTGATGATCGTTCCTTGTGCTCCGGCGGAGCGGATCCCGGAGGTTCATGGCACCTCGTTTGCGAATCAGGCGGTGAATCTGCCTGCGGCGTTGCAGGGGAAGGCGGCTGGGATTCTGGTGATCGGATTCAGTCGCGGCTCTCGAGAGGCGGTAACGGGTTGGGCAACAAAGATCGCTGCGGACTATCGAACCTCGACTGTGGTGGCGTACTACGAATTGCCCATTGTGGCTGGGGTGCCTGGATTCGTTCGGGGGATGGTGCTGCGGTCGATCAAGTCGTCTACGCCGGAGCGGGCGCAGCACCGGGTGGTGCCGGTTACGAACGATGAGGCCGGATGGAAGGCGATAACGCACTTCAATCAACCGGATGATGCTTACCTGCTGGTCGTTGATGATCGGGGGAATGTGGTGTGGCAGACGCAGGGGCAGCCGACAGATGCGGCATACGCTGCTTTGAAGCAACAGGTTGAGTCTTTGAAGACGCGCATGGTTCCCTGATTCTGTGCTTTGGGCGCTGACCGAGTCGGTGGCTCCGGCGGTGAACCAGAAGACGCATGAGAACGGGATAGGGACACCACGTAGAATCTCTTCATGTTGAGAGACGATGAGGGAGAGAGACGAACAGGCACCCTACTCGCTCTGCTGCTGGTTTTGTATATCGTGGCGCGGATTCTTCAGCTCTATGCAGATAGATTCCCAACTCTTTTGATCGTCGTGCTTCATGTGCTTCCGCCGGCGGTCTTCGCCCTGCTCCACGGAAAGATCACCTACCGATGGCGTGGCATCGTTGTCTTCGCGGGGCTCAGCCTGGGCATCGCAACACTGCTGGAGAGCGTGAGTCTTCGAACCGGTCTTCCCTTTGGACACTACTACTTCACCGACGTGATGGGGCCGAAGCTCATTCAGCTCCCGGTATTGCTGGCGCTTGCCTATGTCGGGATGGGGTACTTGTCGTGGGTTGTGGGCCTGCTGCTCGTAGGCCACTACGACGAACCCCTGAACGGCAGGCGGATGATCTTTCTGCCACTGGTTGCGAGCTTCGTCATGGCGGCGTGGGATCTTTCGATGGATCCAGTCTGGTCGAACCTCTATCGCGCCTGGGTGTGGAAGGACGGAGGCTCCTTCTTCGGTGTGCCGGTGAGCAATTTTCTCGGGTGGTATCTCACGGTCTACCTCTTTTATCAGGCATTTGCGCTCTATCTGCGGGGTCGGCCGGTTGCACCTCTGCCACTGAAACACTGGCGTCTTCCAGTTCTTTTTTATGGAGCGTCGGCCGCCGGAAATGTCCTCCTTGCCATTCCGTCAGCGACGCCGGCGGTTGTCACGGATGCTTCGGGGAGGCAGTGGAGGAGCGCAGACATCCTCCATTCGTGTGTTCTCGTTTCGATCTTCGTGATGGGAGCCTTTGCTCTGACTGCCTGGACCAGACTCTCCCTTTCCGCTCGCGATTCCGTGTGATGCGCTGGAGCGAGGGGCGCGGGTGGTTGGATTGGGCTTGTCGGTGCTATCGTTTTTAGGGGCTACCGTTTTAGGGGCTATCGTTTTTGGGGCGGGATTCACGGGGAAGACAAGAGGAAGCATCTTTATGGCAGAGACAATGACACCACTTCGCAAGACGGCACTGAACGCGGTGCACCGGGCGGCTAAGTCCAAGATGGTCGACTTCGGCGGATGGGATATGCCGGTGGATTGTTGCGGGTTGATTGCGGAGCATATGGCGGTGCGGACGGCGGTGGGTGTGTTCGACGTGTCGCATATGGGCGATATTCAGCTGCGTGGGCCGGGGTCGCTGGCGGCGGTGCAGCATCTTTGCATGAACGATGCTTCGAAGCTGGCGGTGGGGCAGGCGCACTACTCGGCGATGCTGCATCCGAATGGCACGTTTGTGGATGACGTGATCGTGCACAAGCTTTCGGACAATGACTATTTGATTGTCATCAATGCGGGCACGCGTGAGAAGGACGTGCAGTGGGTGCGGCAGACGATCGGGCATATGCCGGGCGTGCATGTGAACGACTTCAGCGACTACTACACGCAGCTTGCGATTCAGGGGCCGCGGGCAGCGCAGACGCTGCAGAAGCTGACCTCGACGGATTTGAGCACGATCAAGAACTACTGGTTTACGTGGGGTCAGGTGTGTGGACTGCACAATGTGATGATCGCTCGGACGGGATATACGGGCGAGGATGGGTTTGAGATTTATATTCCGTCGGATGAGCCGACGAGCGCGCGGGTGTGGGGCGAGGTGCTTGCGGCGGGCGCGGAGTTCGGAATTCTGGCGTGTGGGCTGGGGGCGCGAAATACGCTGCGGCTCGAGGCTGGGATGGCGCTCTATGGACATGAGATCTCGGACACGATCAATGTGCTGGAGGCTGGGCTGGGGCGATATGCGAAGCTCGAGAAGCCGGAGTTTGTGGGGCGCGCAGCGTTGGTGGCGATAGAGGCCGCGGGTGGGCCGGGGCGCAAGCTGGTGGGGCTCGAGATGATGGAGCGCGGGATTGGGCGGGATGGATATACGGTTTTTTCGGTTGAAGGAAAGCGGCTTGGCGAGATTACCAGCGGTTCGCCGTCGCCGTTTTTGAAGAAGAATATTGCGATGGCTTATGTGCCTGTGGAGTACGCCGTGGTTGATACCGTTGTTTCCGTAGAGATCCGCGGCCAGATGGTGAAGGCCAAGGTGGTTCCGCTTCCCTTCTACAAACGGGCGAAGAAAACTGCTTAGCCCGAGCATCTACAATTGAGTTACACACACTTTCTCTGGAGAACGACGAATGGCTTACCCTGCGGATTATCGCTACACGAAGGAACACGAGTGGATAAAAGTCGATGGCAACATTGGAACCGTCGGCATCACGGACTACGCGCAGAACTCGCTGGGCGACATTGTGTTTGTCGACCTGCCGAAGGTGGGCGATACGATTGAGGCGGCAAAGAGCTTCGGTTCGGTGGAGTCGGTGAAGGCGGTGTCGGATCTGTTTGCGCCGGTGTCGGGCAAGGTGACGGCGATCAATGAAGAGTTGAAGGACGCTCCGGAGAAGATCAACACGGATGCGAATACGACCTGGCTGTTGAAGGTTGAGCTCGCGGATGCGAAGCAGGTCGATGGGCTTTTGACCGCGGCTGATTACGAGAAATTTACCAGCGAAGAGACCGGACACTAAAAGATGCGTTATCTACCGAAGTCCCCCGTGGATCGTGAGGAGATGCTTGCCGAGATTGGCGTGGCGTCGATCGACGATCTGTTTTCTACGATTCCAGCAGAGTTTCAACTGAAGCGCGATCTGAAGATTCCACGGCAGCATGGGGAGTCGGAGATTCTGGATCGCTTTCGCGAGTTTGCGGAGAATAATGCGGTTGGTTATTCGAGCTTTCTGGGCGCGGGAGTTTATCGGCACTATCGGCCGGTGATTATCGACTCGCTGGTGCAGCGTGGTGAGTTTCTGACGAGCTACACGCCGTATCAGCCAGAGATCTCGCAGGGAACGCTGCAGGCGATGTTCGAGTTCCAGACGATGATCTGCGAGCTGACGGGGATGGAGATTGCGAACGCGTCGATGTATGACGGTTCGACCGGCGCGGCAGAGGCGATCATGATGGCGGTGCGCGTGACCGGGCGTGATGGCGCGGTGATTGCGCGGACGGTGCATCCGGAGTATCGCGAGGTGATTGCGACGTATGCGCAGCATCAGGAGATTCCTACGGTTGAAGTTGGCTATTCGTCGAATGGGCGCGTGGATCTTGCGGCGTTGGATGCGGCGATCACGAAGGACACGGCTTGCGTGCTGATTCAGTCGCCGAACTTCTTCGGGACGATTGACGATGTTGCGGCGATTGCGGAGATTGCTCATGCGAAGGGTGCGTTGCTGATCGTTTCGATTGCGGAGGCGGTGTCGCTGGGGATTGTGCGTCCGCCGGCGGAGGCGGATATTGTGTCGCTGGAGGCGCAGTCGTATGGCGTGGCGGTGGGATACGGTGGGCCTTACTGCGGCGTGATTGCGTGCAAGGAGAAGTTTCTGCGGCAGATGCCGGGAAGGCTGATCGGCGAGACGAAGGATAAGGATGGCAAGCGCGGGTTTGTGCTGACGCTGTCGACTCGCGAGCAGCATATTCGGCGGGAGAAGGCGACTTCGAACATCTGTACGAATCAGGCGCTGGTTGCGATGATGACGACAATCTTCCTGAGCGTGTACGGCAAGCAGGGGATGAAGGAGCTGGCAGAGCAGAATCTGGCGAAGGCGGCTTATCTCGAGAGCGTGCTTAGAGCTACTGCTGGCGCGAAGGTTTTGTTTGATGGTGCGCCGCGGTTTCATGAGTTTGTGCTGGAGCTGCCGAAGAGTGCTGATGAGACGAACGCTGCGCTGCTTGGAGACAAGATCATCGGTGGTCTGCCGCTGGCGAAGTGGTATCCGGAGCTTGGGCCGAATGCTACTTTGTGGTGTGCGACGGAGTTGACGACGCGGAAGCAGATGGATGCGGTTGCAGCAGCGCTTGCAGGCAAGAAGGCTTAGCGATGGACGTGTCGGCGATTGTTGGCGAGGAGTTGAAGGCGGTTGAGTTTGTGGAGGACTTTCTGCAACTTCGATTCGAGGCTCCTCTGCTGACGTTGCATGCGTGGCCGCATGTGTTGTTTCCGGAGTTTTCGGTGGCTTATGGAGAGCCGGAGTATCGGAATGCACTGTGCGGGCAGATTAACGACAAGGTTGTGCAGGCTTCGCTCGAAGAAGGCGACGCGCTGACGATTGAGTTTGAGAACGGCACCGTGTTTGGGCTTTCTTTGCGGGAAGAAGATTTGGATGGACCGGAGTCGGGGAGCTACTCGGAGACCGGAAGCGCAGTGGATGCGCAGGAGTTTTAACTATGGCAGTTGAGAAGTTTGTAGGGACGCCGAAGAAGGCTACGACGCACACGAATCAGAACGAAGATTTGATGTTTGAGAAATCTTCGCCGGGGAAGAAGGCGTATCGGTTGGCGCAGTTGGATGTGCCGGCGGTGGATTCGGTTGCTCTGCTTGGCGACGCCGTGCGGACGGACCTAGGCGTGATGCCGGAGCTGAGCGAGATCGAGATCATTCGGCACTTCACGCGGCTTTCGACGTGGAACTATGCGATTGATCTGGGGATGTATCCGCTGGGCAGCTGCACGATGAAGTACAACCCGCGCGTGAACGAGGCGGTGGCGCGGCTGGAGGGGATCGCGGAGGCGCATCCTTATCAGCCGGAGTCGCTGTCGCAGGGGTGCCTCGGCATTATGCAGACGCTGTCCGATGCGTTGATCGAAATCACCGGCATGGATGCGATTACGCTGCAGCCGGCGGCGGGCGCGCATGGTGAGTTTACGGGAATTCTGCTCGTGCGGGCTTACCACGAGAGCAAAGGCAATCCGCGGAAGAAGATTCTGATTCCGGACTCGGCGCATGGGACGAACCCTGCTACTGCTGCGGTGTGCGGGTACGAGGTTGCGAACCTGAAGTCGAATGCGCAGGGCATGGTGGACGTGGCTGAGTTGGAGCGGATGGTCGATGAAGACACTGCTGCGCTGATGCTGACGAATCCTTCGACGATTGGTGTGTTCGAGAGCGACATTCATAAGATTGCCGATATTCTGCATGCGAAGGGCGCGCTGTTGTACATGGACGGCGCTAATATGAACGCTTTGGTGGGCAAGACGCGGCCGGGCGACTTCGGTGTGGACGTGATGCATTTGAATCTGCATAAGACGTTTTCTACGCCGCATGGTGGCGGTGGTCCGGGGTCGGGGCCAGTGGCCTGCAAGAAGATCCTGGAGCCGTTTCTGCCTACGCCGATCGTGGTGACGAAGGCGGATGGAACGCTTGGGCTGGAGTACAACCGGCCGCAGAGTGTGGGGCGCGTGCGGATGTTCTATGGCAACTTTGGGATGTTTGTGCGGGCGCTCGCCTACATCCTGGCCAATGGGCCGGATGGACTGCGGCAGACCACCGAAGATGCGGTGCTGAATGCGAACTACATTCGCGCGAAGCTTGAGGGCACGTTCGAGCTGCCGTACAAGACGCGGTCGCTGCATGAGGTTGTGTTCTCGGACAAGATTCAGGCGAAGAACGGCGTGAAGACGGGCGATATGGGCAAGCGCCTGATCGACTATGGCTTCCATGCGTATACGGTTTCGTTCCCGCTGGTGGTCAACGGCGCGATGATGATTGAGCCGACCGAGAGTGAGAGCCGCGAGGAGCTTGATTTGCTGATCGATGCGCTGAAGCAGATTGCGCAGGAGGCGGAGGAGAATCCTGAGCTGGTGCAGACGGCGCCGCATACGACGCGGCTGCAGCGACTGGATGAGACGACGGCGGCGAGGAAGCCGATTCTGCGCTGGAAGGCTCCTGTGGCTGCGGAGCCGTTGCTGGTCGATACGGCCGCGAAGGAGTGGTAGCGTGTCCGTCTTCTACGATCGGCAGGATGAGCTGGAGAAGTATGAGTTCATGCTGGGAGAGGCGCGTGGGCGGCTGGCGGTGACGCTGGATGTGCTGACCGATGCGCTGATCCTGGTGGGGCAGCATGGGGTCTACTGCGCGAGTACGCGGAATCCTGCGGTTCCGGCGCTGGATCTGCAGGCGGTGTTGATGAATTTGAACGGAGCGAAGGAGCTGGTGGCTTCGGTGATGGAGCGGTTGCGGCTGGATCGGCTCGAACTGGAGAAGGAAGCGGCGAAGTAGGGTCTCTGCTTCGTGCTTCGACTTCTCCGGTCGGCCTTGATTGGCTGAAGTGACTTACTCGGCTGACTTATTCTGCTTTGACGGTTACGTATTCGTCGGTGGTGGCCCATTTGATGTGGAGCTCGGTGGCGGCTCCGCTGGTGTGCTCGAAGGAGATGGACATATTCTCCTGCGATGCTGGAAGGGTCTTGCTCGTCATGGGCGTGCGGCCGAGGTCCTGGGCTTCGGAGTAGTCGGTGCCCCACTGGCCGGTCTGCTTGTTGACGATGAGGAGCCATTGGGTGGCGCTGGGCAGGGTGTATAGGGTGTAGGTGCCGGCGGGGACGTCGAGGGTGCCGATCTTCAGGTTTGACGCGGTGATGAGAGTGGTGGCGGGGTTGGCTCCGGTGCGCCAGACCTGGCCATAGGGGACGATGGTGGTGCTGATGGTGCGGCCCTTGAGGCGGGGGGAGTTGTATTTGATGGTGAGTTGCTTGCCGTTGAGGCTGACCTCGGCGGTGGCGGCTGGGCTGGCGAGTGGCTTGGCTGAGGGCTGGGCGCTGTCCATCTTGACGCCTCCGCTCTGAGCGTTGATCTGGAGCGTGGTTGCAGTGGTGAGGAGAGTGCAACAGACGGCTAGGGCTAGGGAGCGGAAATGCATTCTTGGTCTCTCTTTCGTGGGGCGCTGGGCTGCGGTTGGGAAGGCTTTTCGGTGCTGGAGATGATGCTCAACCGGACGGCCGCGGGCTGTCAACCGGGGGCGATCGTGCTAGGCTAGAGGTATGCGCCCGTAGCTCAGCTGGATAGAGCGGCAGCCTCCGAAGCTGTAGGTCAGAAGTTCGAATCTTCTCGGGCGCACCATCTTTTCTTCCCATTTTCGATGAAAAATTATTGACCGCCAGTTCTCCGGTGGTTTTGTCGTTTTACGGCTGTTTTTGGATGGGGTTGGGGGAGAAAGAGGTGTTTCGGTATGGTTTTTGGGTGGTGAAAACGTGGTGGGATATGTGGCTGATGTGGTGTTTTAACCCCGTCTTCGCGGAGGCGGAAAAATACGCCACGTTTTCCAACTATTTTTTCGTGCCGGCTAAAAATCTTTGTGTTGGCTAAAAAACCTTAGTGGAGTTGGCTGGGGATTACGGCGTATTGGATGAGGAGTTCGAAGGGGACGATCTTGAGCGTGTTCTCGTGGGTGGCTTCGAGGATGATGGGGCAGGCTGCTCCGGCTTGCTGGACTTGCAGCCAGCGGGCGGCACAGACGCACCAGCGGTCGCCGGGTTTGAGGCCTTCAAAGCCGAACTGCGGCATGGGTGTGCTGAGGTCGTTGCCGAGGGCCTTGGAGGCTTCGAGGAAGGGCGCGTCGACGACGCAGCAGATGGTGTGGACGCCGTGGTCGTCGGGGCCGGTCTCGCAGCAGCCGGTGCGGTAGAAGCCGGTCATGGGCTCGCAGCCGCAGATGTCGAGGGGTTGGCCGAGGACATTTTTGCCGCGATTTTTGATGGGTTCTACGGTGGGCATGCTGCTCCTATACGGATCTAGTATCCCACTTTTTTGGGAAAGATATGTCCTGCCGGACGGGCCCGCTACGCTTGGTCACCCCACGAACGAAGACCTGTTCGCGGGGACCCCGATTCGCGCGGTCACTTCGTGACTTGTGGACCCCTTCGGCGGGTCCTCCCGTTGGTCGGGGGAAGAGATTGATTTCGACCAACGGGAGAACCGTCGAGGTTCATCCGGCCGGGACCGGTATACGCGTCACGAAGTGACCGCCCCACGCGTAGTGGGCCCGTCCGGCAGGACAAGTTATTTTGCAGCGATGGCGAGTTGCTGCTGATACTCCTCGTACGGACCCTTGTGGTCAGTGATGTGGAAGTCGGTAGGGCCACCTTCGAAGTGCCAGATTCGGGTGCCAGCCTCTTCGATGAGATCCTGGTCGTGAGTGACGAGGAAGACGGTGCCTTCGTACTTCTGGATCGCCTGGTTGAGGGCGTTGATGCTCTCGAGGTCCAGGTGGTTGGTGGGCTCGTCGAGGACGAGGACGTTGGGCTTTTGCAGCATAATCTTGCAGAAGAGCAGACGGGCGGCTTCGCCTCCGGAGAGAGCGTCGGTCTTCTTGAGGCCCTCTTCACCCTTGAAGAGCATCTGGCCGAGGATGCCGCGAATGTCTTCCTTGGTGGCTTGCGGATCGAACTGGTGGAGCCAGTCGCTGGCGGTCATGCCGAGTTGGATGGAGCCTTTGTGGTCCTGCGCGAAGTAGCCGATGGAGACCTCGTGGCCCCATTTGACGGAGCCGGAGTCGATGGAGACGGACTTGTCCTCAAACCCAAGCTCTTCGATGCCGGGGCCATTGGCCAGCAAGGCCTTGAGGAGGGTGGTTTTGCCCTGGCCGTTGCGGCCCATGAGGATGACCTTGTCGCCGCGTGTGACCGAGGCGGTGAAGTTGTTGATGACGTGCTCGGTCTTGCCGTCCTTCTGGACGTAGGACTTGTTGACCTGCTCGAACTCGAGGACGTTTTTGCCGGAGGGGCGCTCCATCTTGAAGCTGATGAAGGGGCGCGCGATGTTGGAGCGGGCCAGTTCGCTTGTGGCGAGGCGCTCTACTTCTTTCTTGCGGGAGTTCACCTGGCTGGAGCGGGTACCGGCGGAGAAGCGGGCGATGAAGTCGTTGAGCTGGGCGATCTTCTTTTCGCGCTGTTCGTTCTGACTCTCGATGCGGGTGCGGATGCTGGTCTTCTGGAGGACCATGTCGTCGTAGCCGCCGTTGTAGGTGATGATGGTCTCGTAGTCGATGTCGGCGATGTGGGTGCAGACATTGTTGAGGAAGTGCCGGTCGTGCGAGATGGTGATGACGGTGCCGTTGTAGCGGGTGAGGAAGTCCTGGAGCCAGTGGATGGACTCGAGGTCGAGGTAGTTGGTGGGCTCGTCGAGGAGCAGCGCCTGCGGGTTGCCGAAGAGGGCCTGCGCGAGGAGGACACGGACCTTCTGGCCACCCTGGAGCTCGGACATCTTGCGCTCGTGGAGCTCGTCGGGGATATCGAGGCCTTGCAGGAGGACGGCGGCGTTGGACTCGGCTTCGTAGCCGTCTTCGTCGCCGACGATGCCTTCGAGTTCGCCGAGGCGGGAGCCGTCTTCGTCGGTCATCTCGGGCTTGGCGTAGATGATCTCGCGCTCTTCAAGGGCGGCCCAAAGACCCTTGTTGCCCATGATGACGGTGTCGATGACGCGGTAGGCGTCGAAGGCATACTGGTCCTGGGAGAGGACGCCGATTTTTTTCGGCTTCACGACAGTTCCCTTTTGTGGGTCGATCTCGCCGGTGAGGCACTTCATGAAGGTGGATTTGCCGGCGCCGTTGGGCCCGGTGAGGCCGTAGCGGCGGCCGGTGGTGAAGGTGACTGAAACATCCTCGAAGAGGAGCTTCGAGCCATAGCGCATAGTGACGTTGGATACTGAGATCATGGTATTACTTTCATTTTAGCTGGGGTGTACAGCAATTTTCGAGTTTTGGGCGTGAATATTCAGAATCTGTCCTGCCGGACGGGCGCCCTGCGCGGGCGGCGGTCACTTCGTGACTTGTATACCCCTTCGGATGGTCCTCCCGTTGATCGGGAGAAAATTGATTTCGACCAACGGGAGAACCACCATAGATCGTCACTGCAAGAAAAGGTACACGCGTCACGAAGTGACCGCCCCGCGCGTAGCGCGCCCGTCCGGCAGGACATAATCTTTTACCCGAAAGGAAAGACGAACGCTCCACTCTGCGGCTGGTTGGCTGGCAGAGCGGAGCGTCTTTGTGTCTGAGTGCCGGGAGTTACTGACCGCGGCGAGCTGGGCCGGAACGGCTGCTGCCGGGGCGGCTGTTGCTGCTGGGACGACCACCGGGGCCACGGCCACCGGAGTTGCGTCCGCCGGAGAAGCCGCCGCCACCGTTGCGACTGCGGAAGCCACTCTTGTTGCCGCCGTAGTTGGCGTTGGGCGTCGTCATCGGTGTGACGGGATCGTTGCCCTTCCAGGAGCGGGTTTCAAGCTGCATGAGGTCCTGTCCCTGAGCTGTTGTGTCGAGGGGTGCGTTGCGGACTTCCTTCTCAAGGTTCTTATCGGCCTCGCGCCACTCAAACTTTATCTTCAGTTCGCGCTCGAGCTTGCGGGCGTCGTGACGCTCCTGGGGCATGACGAACGTTGTGGCAACGCCCTTCTTGCCGGCGCGGCCGGTGCGGCCAATGCGGTGAACGAAGTCGTCCGAAGCATTGGGCAGGTCGTAGTTGACGACGTGGGCGATGTCCTGCACGTCGATGCCACGGGCGGCAACGTCGGTGGCGACGAGGACGCGATGACGGCCGGTGGCAAAGCCCTTGAGAGCGGCGGTGCGCTGGGACTGGCTGCGGTCGCCGTGGATGACGTCGGCATCGTGACCGAGCTTCTCGAGCTTCTTCGAGATGCGGTCGGCGCCGTGCTTGGTGCGCGAGAAGACGAGGAAGGTGCCCTCTTCCTGGCGCAGCATCTGGTCGAGCAGGCCGAGCTTCTGGTCCTGCATGACGGTGTAGACACGGAGTTCTACGCGGTCGGACGGCTTTGAGGTCTGGCCGATCTCGATGCGGACGGGCTTGTTGACGTAGTCGCGAACGATCTCGCGGATGTTCGCGTCGAGGGTCGCGGAGTAGCACATGGTCTGGCGTGTCTTCGGCAGCGCGCCGACGATGCGGCGAATTGCGGGAAGGAAGCCCATGTCGAGCATGCGATCGACTTCGTCAAGGACGAGCATCTCGACGGAGTTGATGTTGATCTCGCGGCGGCGGAGGAAGTCTTCGAGGCGGCCAGGGGTGGCGACGACGAGACGGGGTCCGCGGTCGAGCTGATCGAGCTGGTTGTTCTCGGAGAGGCCGCCGCAGACGAGCACAGCGTCGCTCTTCGAGCCGGGGACGAGCTTCCAGTAGGCCTCGAGGACCTGCATGGCGAGCTCGCGCGTCGGCAGCAGGATGAGGGAACGGATGGGACCGCGCTTGCCCTTGGTGCTGGGGACCGAGTTCGCGTCCATGCGCTGGATCATCGGGATGAGGAAGCTGAGGGTCTTGCCGGTGCCGGTGGAGGCGGTGGCGAGGATGTCGTTGCCTTCGAGCGCGGGCGGGATGGCCTTGGCCTGGACGGGCGTTGGCATGGTGAAGCCCGCGTTGGTGAGGCGGGTCTTGAGCGAGTCCGAGATGTTAAAGTCGGTGAAGCGAACGTCCTCAACGAGAGGAAGGCCTGCGGGATTCGCGACGGCGGTGTTGGCTTCGGGAGCGGAGTGCTGCTGGTTGCGAACGATCTGGTCGTTCTGTTCGGTTGCGTCTAGAGTTGCGAAGTTCAAAGTTTTTCCTGTCTGATGGCCCGAATAAGAGGGCGTTGTAAAGCGCATAAGGGTGCAGGGATGCCATCGTGGCATCATGGATTTCAATTAGTCAGCATTGCTGTCGGGAATCGAAGCGCTGCTGCTGCACGGCGAGACTCGTCCGTTGACGAGCCTTCCAGCCAGAGCAACCAGCGCGACTTCCGGCTTGCGGGAAGGTATGCGGTGGGAAGAGGCGAATCGCAGTCTCTGGCCAAACTCTGAAGTCCATGAAGAGTCTTTGCCTGCGATGCCCGTACTCCTTTTAGTCAGAGTACAAAATAAGCATACCACAGTCGCAGTGCGATTGACGATTGAGGCTGTGCTAGGGGTAGTGGGTCAGTTTTGGAGTGAATGACTGAGGTTGCCGAAAACCCGACTTTTCGGGAAATTGGTTCGATTGCGATTATGCATTCTTTGAGTTTGGTCCAGGTGTGAAGCTGGTTGATATCACCGGAGTCGAAACAGGAGAGCTTCTACCCTCGAATCTCTCCTGCTGCTTTTGCGAACAGTTAGCTAGCTTTAGCGAAGTTCACTTCCGACTTCGCCACGCCTGACCGCAGCGATCTGAAGCCCGCGCGCACCTCTTCGGAAAAGAGTTGTGGCTGTTCCCAGGCCGCAAAGTGTCCGCCTTTCTCAACCTTGTTGTAGTGGATAAGTTTAGGATACGCCTGCTCTGCCCAGCTCCGCGGGGCTGGATAGAGCTCGTCAGGGAAGACGCTCACGGCAACCGGGATGGAGACGCCTTTGGCATTGAAATACCCTAGTTTGCCCCAATTCTCCCAATAGAGACGGGCGCCAGAAAGTGCCGTGTTCGTCAACCATGTGATCGTGATGTTGTCGAGGATGTCGTCGCGCGTGAGGCCTTCGGACTCTCCCGCAAAGACGCGTGAGATCAGCTCGTAGCTGCGCGCGTCGTGATCAAGGAAATAAGCTGCCAGGCCGACGGGTGAATCCACGATTCCGTATAGTGTCTGCGGTCGCAGCCCCATCTGGAACCCGTAGCCGATTCCTTTTTGATATACGAACTGCAAACGTTCGTAAGCGATCTTCTCATCGGCTGAGAGGCCCGATGGCGCCGGCGCCCCGGAAAAAGCCGCCTGGTCAATGTCGACTGGAAAGATGCCAGGCATGTTGGTGTGAATTCCGAGCAACTCCGGAGGCGCCTGCACGCCCATTTGATCGACGATGACCGCGCCCCAATCGCCGCCTTGCGCCACGAATTTCGTGTATCCTAGGCACTTCATCAGCACGACCCAGGCACGCGCGATGTGGTCAACGTCCCACCCGGTGGTGGTCGGTTTGCCTGAGTATCCGTAGCCCGGCATTGACGGGATCACCAGGTGGAACGCATCGGATGCATCTCCGCCGTGTGCGGTGGGATTGGTCAGCGAATCGATGATCTTTATCTGTTCGATGATCGAGCCGGGCCATCCGTGCGTAACGATCAGCGGCAACGCATTCTCATGCTTCGAGCGCACATGTATGAAATGAATGTCCAGTCCATCGATCTCGGTAATGAACTGCGGCAGTGCGTTCATTTTTGCCTCGATCTTGCGCCAGTCATACTCTGTCGCCCAATAGCGCGCGAGCGCCTGGACCGTCGCCAGCTGCACGCCTTGCGTTGCGTCGGTAACCGTTTCTCGTTCAGGCCACTTTGTCGCGTTGATGCGGCTGCGCAATTCGGTGAGTTCCGCTTCCGGAACACTCACCTGAAACGGACGAATCGCGTCCTTGTCAGCTGGCAGCTTGCTGCCTTGTGGTGTAGCACTGGTTTGGGTCATATCGTCTCCTTTTCAGTAGTTCGAATTCCTGGTTTGTGCTGCGGTTGATTTGTGTGTGGTCTTCTTCTCGGTATCAACGTGAGTAACGGGTGAAGACCAAGTCCGCGAGCTTTGACCGCCTCGTGGCCGGAAAGGCAGGTTTTTGAGCACTACCTCGTCGGCAGGTTTGCCGTCGTTTTTGTTAAATTGAGCGAATCAGGGGCCGTCGGTCGGGGAGTATTTTTTTGAGCCTGAGCCAGGAAAAAGGAGACCGGTTCCATTAGATGAAGGTGTCGATCGATACCTTGGATTAGTGGGGTCGCGACGAGACACGATCCCCTTGTGGCAATAATGAAATGACATTGTCGCGATGAAGTCAAGCCATCTGACGATGAATTTCTATTGACGCCACCTGGGTGAGCCTTTCGAAGTAATTCAACTCGGACAGAACGTAAGGGATTGGCTGAGTCGTGCACGTATTCCTTACCATTTGTCGCAGGGCTTAGCGTGAACTGATGAACGAAGTTCCCGAAAAACGGGGTTATAGGTAACTTGGTTGCCCCGGATTTCAAATTGACCCACTACCTATGAACAATGGCCACTGAGCTCGTTGAATCGCGTCCGCAAATGAACAGGCGGTTCCGCGGATGAACAGCTTTGGAGCAGGGTGGGGGCAGCGACCCTTTTATTTGTAATGGGTTGGGCGTGCATGGGATTGGCAGTTTAACTGCAATTCGTTTAATTGCTTAACTGCAATCCCGCTCAAGCAGCGTCACCCGTTATCGGGGAAAAGGCAGAGATGAACTCCTTCTTGCAAGACCTTCGTTTTTCGCTTCGCCAGATCCGCCGGTCGCCGGGGTTTATGGTGACCGCTGTGCTGACACTCGCGCTGGGGGTCGGTGCGAATACGGCTATCTTCTCGCTGCTGGACCAGGCGCTGTTGCGGTCGCTGCCGGTACGCTCGCCGGAGCAACTGGTGGTTTTAAGCGGTACCGGGAAGGCGTGGGAGGGTCATTCGAGCAATCATGGCGGCGGGGTGGAGCAATCGTTTTCGTACCCGATGTACAGGGATCTGCGCGACAAGGGAACGGCGGTGTTCGACGGGCTGATTGCGACCGCTCCGACGTCAGTGGGGATTACGCGGGACGTTACCCAGAACAGGGTCTCGGAGCTGGTGGATGGGGAGGTTGTCAGCGGGAACTACTTCAGCGTGCTCGGAGTGAAGGCCGCGCAGGGGCGACTGCTGACGGCGAGCGACGATACGGTGCCGGGAGGCAATCCGGTCGCAGTGCTGAGCTATGCCTACTGGCAGACCCATATGGGATCGGATGCGAATGTTGCAGGGGAGACGATTTCGATTAACGGTGCGCCGTTTGTCATTGCAGGGGTGGCGGCGCCGGAATTTCAGAGTGCGGTGTGGGGGCAGGTGCCGGACCTCTTCGTTCCGATGTCGATGCTGGATGTGGTGGCTCCGGGCAAGGGGAAGAGACTCGAGGACCATACCGACCGATGGATGAATATCGTCGGGCGTTTGAAGCCGGGAGAGACGCCGCAACATGCGCAGATGGCGATCGCGCCGCTATGGCATGCGCTGCGCGCGGAGGAGTTGAAGGCGCTTGGGTCGCAACCCCAGCGCTTCGTTGACGAGTACCTGACCCGGAGTCGGCTGCTGGTTGCGCCTGGTTCGCGTGGGCTGTCGTATAGCCGGGAGTCGCTCGAAAAGCCTTTGTACGCGGTGATGGGGATGGCGTTTCTTGTGCTCCTGATCGCCGCGGTGAATGTGGCGAGTCTGCTGCTGGTGCGTTCGGCGGCGCGAGTGCGGGAGTTCTCGCTGCGCTATGCCCTGGGTGCGAGTGCGCGGCGTGTGGTGCAGCAACTCTTGCTGGAAGGTGTGCTGATCGGCATCGTTGGAGGGATGGCTGGGTTGTTAATCGCGCCTCTGTGCCTGCGTGTGCTGGTGCAGCGGCTGAGTACGGACGGCCCCACCGCGTTTTCGACGACGCTGGATGCACGGTTGCTGGCCTTCAACTTCGCGATCGCCGTTGCGGTGAGTGTTCTGTTCAGCCTCGCGCCTGCGGTGCAGTTGTTGAGACCGGATATCGTGAACTCGCTGAAGCAGCAGACGACGACGGCATCCGGTGGCACACTGAACTTTCGGAGTCTGGTCGTCTCTCTGCAGGTGGGCCTCAGCGTTCTGCTGCTGGTGGGCTCCGGGCTGTTTGTGCGCACGATGCAGAACCTGCGGCACGTCGACACGGGAATCAACACGTCGCACCTGATTACATTTCACGTCAATCCTCTGCTGTCCGGCTATGCGAAGGAGAAGATTCCTGCGCTGCACCAACAGATTCTGGAGACGATGGCGGCGCTGCCTGGGGTGCAGGCTGTGGGCGCGACCAATGATGCAGAGCTAGCCGATACGGGGCATAGCGGAGACGTGACGGTAGAGGGCTTCACTGCGCCGCCGGATGAGGACTTCCGGATCGAGATCCCTTATGTGAGTGCGAACTTCTTCCATGCGATGCAGGAGTCGGTGCTTGCCGGACGCAGCTTCAGCGAGGACGATGATGCGGCGCATCCGCTGGTAGGGATTGTGAATGAGACCTTCGCAAAGCACTACTTCACCACTCCCGCTGCAGCAGTGGGAAGGCGCGTCGTGGGTGGAGACGGCAAGCAGGGAGAATATATGACCATCGTCGGTGTGACGCGAGACGCGAAGCATGGGAACTTGCGGGATGCGGCCAGTCCGACACTGTTTTCTCCAATGAAGCAGGCAAAGAGTGCGGACCAGCTCTATCTGTATCTCCGCACGGCGACGCGACCGGAGCAGAGCTTCGCGATGGTGCGGCAGGCGATGAAACAGATTGATCCTGGCCTCGCAGTGGATGAGCTGAGAACGATGGACGAACAGATTGATACGACGCTCGGGAATGAACGGATGATCGAGCTGCTGGCGATCTCGTTTGGCCTGCTGGCGACGATGCTCGCGGGGGTTGGTCTGTATGGTGTGCTTGCGTTCTCGACGACGCAGCGCACGCGGGAGATTGGCATTCGCATCGCGCTTGGGTCAACGCGGCTGGGAGTATCGCGGCTGGTGCTGGCCGATGTGCTGCGTCTGGCCGGGATTGGGATTGTGCTGGCGATTCCCTGCTCGGTGCTGCTGGCGCGGTTGCTGCGGAGTCAGCTCTTTGGAGTCTCATCGGCAGATCCGCTGACGCTGGCCGGCGTGATTTTGTTGATTGCCGTAGTCGCTGTGGTTGCGGCGATTGTGCCGGCGCGACGTGCGTCTTCGGTCCACCCGACGACTGCGCTGCGTGCGGAATAAGTTTCTCTGGCTTTGCCGGAGATAGAAAACGGCGGCAACGAATACATGGAATCGTTGCCGCCGTTTTTGATTGAGTTGGGATGAGGTTAGATGTGGCAGCTCACCATGCCACGCTTTTCGAGATACCTCTGGTGATACTCTTCGGCCTTCCAGAACGTGGTGGCAGGAACGACCTGGGTTGCGATGGGTTTGCGATAAGAGCCGGCGGCGCTTAGCTCGGCGATCTTGGCGCGGGCCTGGGCGAACTGCTCGTTGGTGTGGGTGAAGATAACGCTGCGATACTGTGTGCCCCAGTCCGGACCCTGGCGATTAAGCTGGGTGGGATCGTGGAGAGCGAAGAAGGCGTCCAACAGTGTTTCGTAAGAGACGCGGGATGGATCGAAGGTGACTTCGACAACCTCCGCATGGCCGGTGCGGTCAGTACAGACTTCTTTATAGGTTGGGTGTTCGAGATCGCCGCCTTCGTATCCTACGGTTGTGTCGATAACACCTGTGATCTCGCCAAAACGGGTCTCAACTCCCCAAAAACATCCTGCTCCAAATGTTGCTTTTTCCATTGCCACTCTGCTGCTCCTTGACTACATCCTTGCTGCACTCATTGGATGCTTTCGGGTTGCGATTGTCATCACCCGAAAGGTTAATAGCGCGAGTATTCTGAGCGTGTCGAGAGAGGTGTGTCAAGCGATCAAAGGTCGTAGAAAAACGGGGGTACCAAGCAGGTACTTCGTTAGACAAACGTTCTCTGAATGTGGTTACGAAGGAGTGAACGTCGGATGGACAACAGACTAATTTGGACGGCGCGGACGACTTGCGGATTTGGTGCCGGTGGGTTGTCGGCGGGGCTTTGTAAACTTTTTCTTCGCGGGAGATTTTAGCTGCGCAAACTCCGGTGTCTTCTTTTTGGGGACGACCTTCTTGCCCTTCGCTGCGCGGTCGAGTGCCATCACTTCGCCGAGTGTAAGCTCGCGGAACTCGCCTGGCGGGACGTCGAGACGAAGTGCACCATAACCGATGCGGCGGATCTTTTCGACGTGGTGGCCGATCTCCTCGAACATCTTTCTGATCTGACGATTGCGGCCTTCGATGAGGGTGAGCTCGAACCAGGGGTTGTCGCCGCCGCGAACGAGTTCGACTTTGGCGGGCGAGGTGATGATGCGATCGCGACGGCCGCTGCGAACCTCGTCGAGACGGCCGCGGTCGATCATGATGCCGCGACGGATCTGGTCGAGGCCTGACGCGGTGGGTGTGCCGCTGATCTTGACGAGGTAAGTTTTCTCCACTCCGGCTGCGGCCTTTGAGAGCGCGTTGGCGAGGTTACCGTCGTTGGTCATCAGGATGAGGCCTTCGCTGAGATAGTCGAGGCGGCCGACAGGGTAAAGGCGCACGTTGTCGCCGTGGGGGCCGGACTTCTGCTTCGCCATGAGCTGCATGACGGTGGGGCGCTTCTCGGGGTCGTCGAGGGTGGTGACGTAGCCGCGCGGCTTGTTGAGCATGTAGTAACGCTGCTGCTCGGGGCCGTGGAGGAGCTTGCCGTCTACGCGGATGTGATCTTTGAGTGCATCGTGGCGGGTGCCGAGGGTGTTGACGATGACGCCGTTGACCTGCACGCGGCCTTCGAGGATGATCTCCTCGGCTTTGCGGCGGCTGGCGATTCCGGCCTGCGCGAGGATCTTCTGGAGGCGGTCGCCTTTGGGTTCTTCGTTGGCGTCGGGCTTTGGGGCGGAGGGGGACTTCGTCATGTGTTTCCGGCTTTCTGACTGCGGGGCTGCTCATCGCGGTCGGGGTGGTGCGGAGGATGCCATCGACAGAGACTGTCAATCCTTGTATTCTCCCTGTTTTGTATTATCGCTTGTTTTTGGATTGGGCGAAGATTCAAGTGTGCGAGAGACATGCGTCGATCAGGAGTGGGTCGCCAAGTCGGCGGATCTGGTCGCTGGTCTGACGTAACTGAAGCGTGACTTCAGCCGGAGCCAATGGCGCTCGTAAAGCTGATAGCTGAGAACCGATACGATCGTGGTTAAACCAAGCACAACGAAGACGTAGACGACGCCGCCCCATGTCCTTGAATGGAGCAGCCGCTGCAAGGGTGGAAGCAAAGTGCCGACCAGAGGGAAAAAAAGCAGGTGATAGACGTACATTCCGTAGCTGTACTTTCCGAAGAAACGAAGAACTCCGAGGCTGCCCAGGCGGGAGAAGAATGTCCCGGGCTGCAAGGTTCGAAGAAGGATGCAGGAGAACATGACAGCGAGCAGAGGGTAAACCAGGATGGTCAATACCGGGCTGTGATATCCGAACCCGTCGTAGTGAATGGCGAGGGATGCGATTCCAAGCAACGATACGAGAAAGAGAATGCGGGACCGCCGGATGAGCGTCGTGAGATCTACGCTCCGGATGAGCGCTGCCACGATGGCCCCGCACAGCAGGCCGTCGCAGTGTGTGGGCAGCTCGCCGTAGCACCACTCATAGACCGCACCCGGAAATCGCCAAAGCAGAAAGCATCGCAGCAGGAGGGAGAACGAGATCGTACCCAGACAGACACGAATCAGGCTGCGGCGGTCACGCACCCAGAGCACGACCATGGGCCAGATGAGATAGAACTGTTCTTCGACGGCCAGCGACCAGAGATGCACCAGATCGACGGCGGGCCGCAGATCGTTCAGAGAAGGATCGATGTGACCGGCGATGTTGCTCGCATAGAAGAACAACGCCAGATGCCCCAGCCGCCACTGCAGATGCAGTAACGGCGTCAAAGCAAGCAACAGGAAGAGAACACCGTAGAAGAGAGGAAAGATTCGCAGGGCGCGGCGCGCGTAGAAGTTGCGGAAGTAGTTCTGGCTGTCGCGGGTGTCGAGGAGGATGCCGGTGATCAGAAAGCCGGAGAGAACGAAGAAGAGGTCGACGCCTGACCATAGGCCCGTGGTGACCAGCATGAAGTAGTTGACCCAGTGGGCCTCCGTGTGAGCAGTCATGCCGTAGTGATAGCAAAAGACCATGAGGAAGGCGCACCCTCGCAGGCCATCGAGACTGTTGATGTGCTGGCGAGAGGGCTGGGCCTTGAACGAAGTAGACAGGGGAGGGTCCTGGTAAATTGATTGACTCTATAAAACTATAGCTGACGCACTACTCAGTACGTAACGAGCTGCGTGGACGGGCTTTTCCTCGGTGGCGTAGATCCAGCCTGTCGGGTTTCGGTGGCACAGAAACGATGTAGTTGGCGCAGTACGAGTTAGCGTCTTCTTTCGATTTTTCCGGGCTTACAAATTGGTCGCAAGTTTGATTGGTCGCGTCTCACTATTTCAAGGTTGCGATTTCGAAGTTGCGATTGCAAAGTCTGAGACTTCAAAAAAATATCTGGGCACTCGTTCTTACTTTGCGGCACTTTGTCCTGGCGTCTGGTTCGCTTCAGAAAAGGAGAAGAATATGACGAGAGTCTTTCGCATCCTCGCTGTTCTGTCCGTGCTGTTGCTCGCCAGCCGATTCGGTTCCGCAGAGACGATCACCTTCGCGGGGCTGGCAAACAATATGCAACCGATCGTTCTCGATTCGGCCGGGCCGCTGAATTTTTATGAGTTTTATATCTTCGGCCAACTGGATCAAAACGAGATGGTCATTCCGGGAACCGAGTACATCTATGGCGGAGACTATCCCTTTGAGCCCGCTCCTTATCCCTATTCGCTTCCCTACTCGATCTTTACTCCGGAGTTTTATTCCACGTCCGGCGCAGCGTTTACGCTGAACAGCATGGAGATCGGGCTCGATCCAAGCGTTGAGTTTTATGGATACAGAAACGGCGTCCTGGTGCATCAGGGCAACACTGCAGATATCAATGCCGACGGGTTGCTCACCTTGAACTGGTCCAATATCGATGCGGTCGTCTTTCCTGACGTGGTGGGAGAGGGCATCGGGCTGAACATCGACAACATCACGATCAACGAGGCCGTGGTTCCTGAGCCATCCAGCCTTGTTCTGCTGGGCTCCGGGGTTGCAGGGCTGCTGGCACTGGCGCGTCGGCGGCTGCGGGCTTGAGCGCGATGTTGTCGGCTACTCTGTGGCGTAGAGACGGATGATGTAGGAGATCTGATAGAGGATCGACAAGGCCAGTAGCGTGAGCTGCGTGCGGCGATTTTTTGTGATCATCGCGATGACGCAGAGGACAAGATAAGCGGCGATTCGAATGGGGTACTCGAGGCCGAAGGAGTGGAGATACGCAGTGCCCTTGAGGCTGGTGTCGATGATGTCGGCAAGGAAGGTGGCGGCGAGAAAGCCGAAGAACCATTCGCGTCGTGAGAGGAAGTAGTCTTCGTAGCCGGTGTAGTCGTTCAGGTCCGACGGGAAGAGCAGAGTGCTGAGGAAGTAGAAGAGGATCGCGTAGAGGATAACGAAGAAGTAGATCGCGAAGGTCCACTGCTGCACCATGGCAAGACGAAACTCCCACCACCAGAAGTGAATGATCCAGAGCAGAAGCGATGCAGCCCAGCCGAGATGCAGGAGGGAGGCTTTGGCGCGTTTGGGATGCTGGACAAACTGCGCGAAGCCTTTGAGCAGAGTCGTGATCCCGAGGCCGACGATGATCGAGATGACGACTTTGACGTGCGAGTAGAGGTCGGGATTGGGTTGCGTGGGTGTTGTGGTCATCAGGGCGATCAACAGCAACAGCGTACCAGAGGGTTCGTGTCCGGCGAGTAGGGCTCGGCTGTTTTCTTCGCTGGTTAGCGCTTGCTGGTGTCGATCGGCCGGATGCGCTGCATACCGGCGGGAGCTGGCTTGAGGGGAGCGTCGGGCAGGTCTTCGGCGTCACCCTCGGGTGTGGCCAGGGTGTCGGGCTCGTTATCTTCCGGGCTGTCGGGAGAGTCGCGCGGATCGGGTTCGGGGTCGAGATTGGCAGGGGTCATAGGTCATCAGCCCTCCTCGGAGTCGTGGCGCTGCTCGCTTTGAATCTCGGCGTCGAGGGCGGGAGAGTCTTCGCCGTCGACGACCTGGTCGGTGTCGTAGTTCGGCGGTAGACCGGAGAGCCGGCCGTCTACGATGGCTTCGTCGGCTGCCGTCTCGCCGCCGGTAGTTTCGCTTCCGCTGCTGTCGTTACTTCCGCCGCTGTCGTTACTTCCGTTGCTGTCGCCGTCAGCCTGAGGCTCGGTCTGGTTCTTCTCCCGTTCGAGGTCGCTTGCGGACTCGGGTGCGTGGTGCTCCATGGGGATCTCCTCCTGCTCGGCCAGCTCGCCGGCCATCTTCTCAAACTCTTCGATGCTGGGAAGCTCGTTGATGTCTTTGAGGCCGAAGCGGAGGAGAAAATCGCGGGTGGTCTTGTAGAGAATGGGTCGGCCGATGACCTGCTTGCGGCCGGCGGTGGCGACGAGCTTGCGGGTCATCAGCGAGCCGAGGACGCCGCCGGAGTCGACGCCGCGAATCTCGGAGACCTCGGGGGCGGTGACGGGCTGCTTGTAGGCGACGACGGCGAGGGTTTCAAGGGCCTGGAGAGAGAGCTTCAGGGGTGGCTTGAGGCTCTTGACGAAGCCACGGACGGCGTCGTGGTACTCGGGTTTGGTGGCGAAGCGGTAGCCACCGGCGACCTCGCGGATCTCGAGGCCGCGCTCGGAGGTGGCGTAGTCGGCGATGAGCTGGTCGAGGATGGTGCGAAAGTATTCGCGGAGGCGGCGCTCCTTCTCCCTGGCTTCGCGGGCAAGCTTCTTCTCGTCCTTATCCGCGGGCGCGGGTTCGGCAGGGGAGTCGCTTCCCTGCTCAGTTGCGGCGGATGCTTCGGAGACCTGTGAGGCGTACTCTGCGGCTGACTCGGCGGGGTGGCCGGGCTGGGCTGGAGCTTCGCGGTCGGCTTTGGCGTCGGCTTCGAAGTCGGCTTCGAGATCGTCAGCCGTGCTCATGGCGGCGGCATCGGCGGCGGCGTGCTCGCGAAGGGCGCGGGCATGGGCTGCTTCCAGTGCGGCAGCCTCGTGCAGGTGGCGGTGGAGCTCTTCGGCGTGACGTGCGTTGAACTCGTCTTCCTGCGGCTGCGCTTCGGCGTGCGGCTCTGCTTGAGTGTGAGGCTCGGCCTGGGCGTGAGGCTCGGCCTGGTGCGAGACGGGGCCGAGGACCTCCGTGTTGAGATCGTCTTCGTCCAAGGAGCCGGCTGCGTCGTCGAGCGCCAGGGAGTGCTGCGCGGAGTCGAGGTGGTCCAGCTCGGCCTGGGCTTCGTGGCCGAGGAGGCCGGCCAGCTGGGCCAGCGTTACTGGTTCTTCTGAGGCGTAGATGACGGCTTCGATCTTTGCTTTAAGGCTCATAGTCTCGTTGGTGTACTTCTAAGCATACCAACGCGAAGGCTCCTCCTCCCTGCGACGCGGATAAGTCGTTGTAAAAGACTGCGTGGCCGGAGTTGCAGGCGATTCGAGGGCTACTGCGAGCGGGTGTGAGCGGCCAGTAAACGAGAAGGCCCGCTGCTTCGCGGACCTCTCTGTGCCGCGCTTTCTAAGGAGTTATTTCGTAAGCATATTGAAGACCCAGAAGAGGCAGCCCGAGAGCAGCGCCGCGACCGGGAGGGTGAAGACCCAGGCCAGGGCGATGTCGCGCAGGGTGGACATCTGCAGGCCGCTCTTGTTCGCGGCCATGGTGCCGGCGACGCCTGAGGAGAGCACGTGCGTTGTGCTTACCGGCAGGCCGTACTGGTCGGCGGCAAGAATGGTGAGCATTGCGACCAGTTCGGCGGAGAGCCCCTGTGCGTAGGTCAGGTGAGTCTTGCCGATCTTTTCGCCGACGGTGACCACGATGCGCTTCCAGCCGATCATGGTTCCGAGACCGAGCGCGAGGGCGACCGCGACCTTCACCCACGGCGGGATGAACTTAGTCGACCTGTCCAGCAGGCCCTTGTAGTTCTTGAAGATCTTCTGGTCGCCGTCGCTCACCTTGGGGCCGTACTTCGGCATCAGGCGGAGCGTCTCACTGGTGAGATACATCTGGTTGCGAACGTTGGCCTGCATGTTTGACGGCACCGCGCCGAGAGACTTGTACTGGGTGGCCTCGTTGCGGATGTCGCCGACCATCTCCTGCAGGGCAAGCATGGTGTGCGGGGTGAACTTGTGGGTGCTGACGAAGGACTCGAGTTCGGGGCCGCTGTCGCCCACCGTGGTGTTCGGATCGACATAGTTTCCGATTGCACCCATCACCTGCTGCGAGACCGCCGCGAAGGTCTGGACCTCATTGACGCCGACGGTGTGGTTCAGCGCGTAGGCGGTCGGAACCGTTCCCACCAGGATGAGCATGATGAGGCCCATGCCCTTCTGGCCGTCGTTGGAGCCATGGGCGAAGCTGACGCCGGTGCAGGTGAGCACCAGCAGCGCGCGGATGTAGAAGGGCGGGGGTTCTGTTCCCTTCGGAGCCTCGTAGAGGCGCGGATCCTTCAAAAGCGCCTTCAGCAGCAGGAAGACCAGAGCCGCGCAGCCGAAGCCGACCAGCGGAGAGATGAGCAGCGCCTTGAAAACCTTGGTGACCTGCTCCCAGTCGACGCCGCTGACACCACTGGTGCCGTGCATCAGCTGGTTTGCGACACCGACCCCGATGATCGAGCCGATCATGGTGTGAGAGCTCGACGCCGGCAGCCCCTTCCACCAGGTGGCGAGGTTCCAGAGGATGGCCGCGATGAGCAGCGCGAAGACCATCGCAAAACCCGAACCTTTGCTCACCTTCAGGATCAGCTCGACGGGCAGCAGGGAGATGATCGCGAAGGCCACGGCGCCGGAGCTGGTAAGCACGCCGATGAAGTTCCAGAGCCCGGACCAGACCACTGCGACGTGGGGCTCAAGCGCGTGGGTGTAGATGACCGTCGCGACCGCGTTGGCAGTGTCGTGGAAGCCGTTGACGAACTCGAACCCGAGCGCGATGAACAGCGCCAGACCCAGCAGAATAAAGGGAAAGACTGAGCTTTCATGGACGGGGAGAAGATCGGAGTAGAGGCGGTTGGCGATGTAGCCCAGACCGCCGATCAGCAGGATGCCGAAGATAATGCCGCCGATCTTGCCGGGGGACGACTTTCCCATCTTCTGGTCTAGTAATGAGCCAGTGGGGGGGATTACAGGAGTAGCCATAATAGATTCGCCTAGGATTCAAGATGAGTGCGTGAGGTGACGATAGGCCCGGTATGCGAATGGAGTGTTACAGGGATGTGAAACATAAGTTCTTTTGACCTCGCTAAAACCAGTGGCCCGGTAGAGACGAGCGGGGTGCGGAATGAGCCGATTACCGATTGTTTGCAAGAGTTTGCAGTGCGGTGCCAGCTTGGATAAGAGCAGCCGATCGCTCCCCAGACCGCAGGTCCGATCGTTCCCCCGGCGGCAGGCCATCACTGCGAGGGTGTAACGTAATCTCTGCGATCTGCACTATTCCCTCCAAACGGCGGTAGACCCGCTTTTAGCAGAGGCGTGGAGCTACAACTATCGTTCGTCGCCGCATCCAAAGACCGATACTATAATTCAGCTTTTCGAGGGTCCTTTCATGAAACGTCCTGCACACTGGCTTAGTGCCTCGGTCGCTCTCCTCGCCGCCGCTCTCTTTGTCTGTCCAAAACCGGCAGCCGCGAATTCGTACACCATCCTTGATCTGGGCACTGCCAATGGCCGGAACCTCGTTGGCATGGACACCGCCGGCGATGTGGTGATCTCCCAGAGCTACGGGTGCGGCTTTGCCAGCTTTACCTGTTACGTGACCTATGTCGATGGCGTGGCAGGGACGGCCAGTTCGTCTGCTCCGGACCTTGTCTATGACGACGGGACTCCGTGCAGCTCGACCCCGACGGGCTTCAACGCGTTGAAGAAGGTCTGCAATCAGGGCGTGGTTGGACTGGGGTCGGTGTTCAACCCGAATGGCAACAAAAACGGTACCTACATTGGGTCGGGAGACAATCTCCAATTTCTCAGTAATGGTTCGGCTGACCAGATATTTCTCAACTCGGTGGGGGACCTTGCCTGGACCGATGGGGCGGGTGAGGAGATCTTCGAGGCGATGGATCCCCCTGGTCCTGCGGTTTCGCCGATTCCCGAGCCGGGAAGCCTGTTGCTGGTAGGGACGGGTCTGTTATGGTTCACCGCTGCTGTTCGCCGCCGGGCGAATCGCTAGGCGCAAGTGCGCCCTGCGCGGGCCGCGGTCACTTCGTGACTTGTATACCCCTTCGGTTGGCGCTCCCGTTGGTCGCGAGCCATCTTCCTTTCCGACCAACGGGAGAGCCCACGGCGTTCGTTCCATCAAGACCGGTACACACGTCACGAAGTGACCGCGGCCCGCGCAGGGCGCCCGTCCGGCAGGACGAATAGCCTTAGCGCCAGTCGTCCCGGGCCTGAGCCTGATCGGTGAAGACCTGGTCGAAGTTTTCGGTCTTCTTGATGAGGATGTCGCCTTGAAGGGCCGGCTGATGAAGCAGCACAGCCTGCAGACGCACCAGTTCGAGCATTGCCAGGAACATGCAGATGAGCGCGCGCTCGGTGTGGGTGTTGTGGAGCAGGCGCTTGAGGCTGATCGGCTTGTCTTCCATCAACAGACGGCGTTTGACGTAGTCGATCATCTGCGCGACGGTGACCGACTCCTCATCGACGTTGAGGATGGGGCGCTCGCGCAGACGGAGGAGGATGTCCTGAAAGACGCGGACGAGGTCAACGGTGTCGGCGTCGATCTCGCGGTCTTCGTCAAGGGTGGGAGCGCCAGCCTCTCCAATGTCGCGGCGGAAGTTTTTGAGGCCGGAGTTGGTCCAGGTGGCCTCTTCGATCTGCTGCTTCTGCAAGAGCATCTGGGCTGCGGCTTTGAAGCGCTCGTGTTCGAGGAGACGTTCGACCAGCTCGCGGCGCGGGTCTTCCGGGTCGCCGCTGAGCACGTCCGAGGGATCGCGGGGCAGCAGCGTCTTCGACTTGATGTGGATCAGCAGCGAGGCCATGTAGATAAACTCGCCCGCAGAGTCGACGTCGACCTGTTTGAGGTGATAGGTGTACTCGAGAAACTGGCTGGTGATGCGCGCGATGGGGATGTCGTAGATGTCGATATTCTGCTTGCGGATCAGGTCGAGGAGGAGATCGAGCGGACCGTCGTAGACCTGGCCGACGGTGACGGAGAAGGGCGACTGCGAGGCCTCCTCTTTTTCCTTGTCCTTGTCCCTGGCGACGCGCTTTGGATCGGGCGCCGGGGAGGGGACAGGCGGATGCTGGAGAGCGAAGGGCTCAGCGGCCTCGGAAGCAGGAGGGGTCTCCTCCGGCGCGAGTTCGGACGAGACCTCCGACGACAGTTCGACCGGCGCAGCGGCGACGGCTTCAGAGGCATCGCCTTCCACAGCGGGCACCGCCCTCTCTTCGGCGTTGGCCGCGTCGGGGTTTGATTCGTGAGGTAGGGTTTCGTCGGGCATGGCGGTTACTCCAGGCCGATAGCCTGCCGGACGTGCTGCAGGGTCTGGATGGCGCGTTGGCGGGCGCGGGCGGAGCCATCCCATAAGATGGCGTCGACCTGGCCGGGGTCAGCTTCGAGGGCGCGTCGGCGCTCCTGGATCGGGGCGATCTCGCGGACGATCGCATCTGCAACCCAGCCCTTGCACTCGATGCAGCCGATGCCCGCGGTCGTGCAGCCCTCGCGGACCTTCTGCTGGGTCTCTTCAGTGGAAAAGACTTTGTGCAGATCGAAGACGGGACAGATGTCTGGATTGCCGGGGTCGGTGCGGCGGATGCGCGCCGGGTCGGTGACCATGGTCTTCAGCTTGGCGCGGAGGTCGGCCTCAGGCTCGGAGAGCATGATGGTGTTGCCGTAGCTCTTGGACATCTTGCGGCCGTCGAGACCGGGGAGCTTGGGCGAGGGCGTCAGCAAAACCTTTGGCTCGGGCAGGATGCCGTTTACGACGGTATTGGCGGAGAGCTCAGCGGCGAGAATCTCCCTGTCGGAGCGGTCTTCGCGAGCCTTCTCGATGGCGGGAGTTGGCTGCGAGCAGTAGAGGGCGTTGAAGCGGCGGGCGACCTCGCGGGTCAGCTCGACGTGAGCGACCTGATCCTGTCCGACGGGGACGTAGTCGGGCTGGTAGAGGAGGATGTCCGCGGACTGGAGCAGAGGATAGCCGAGGAAGCCGTAGGTGTTCAGGTCCTTCTCGCGGAGCTGCTCCTGCTGGTCTTTGTAGGTGGGGACGCGCTCGAGCCAGGGCAGCGGCGTGAACATGCTGAAGAGGGTGAAGAGCTCTGCGTGCTGGGGAACGTGCGACTGGATGAAGATGGTGCACTCCTCCGGGTCAAGACCAGCGGACAGAAAGTCCAGGGCCACGTCGCGGATGCTCTGGCGGAGGGTGGTGGGGTCGGCGTAGTCGGTGGTAAGGGCGTGGAGGTCGGCGATGAAGAAGTAGCAATCGTACTGGCGCTGGAGCTGAACCCAGTTGTAGAGCGCGCCCATGTAGTTGCCGAGGTGGAGACGACCGGTGGGCCGCATGCCGCTGAGGACGCGGGGACGTGAAGATGGCTGTAAAGATGTCAGGGAGTCGTTGGTTTTTTCAGTCATTGCGATCAAGAGCTAAGGGTAAATGATTCGGGCCGGATAATGTGGCGGCGCAATGTGTTCGTCTGGAGTTTCGATGAGTTGGAAGCTAATGGCTGAAGAGGAAGGTGTCGAACGCTATCTGAAGTGGGGTAAGGAAGATACGGAAGATGAAGCTGCCACCAATCAGCATGATGAATATCATGCCGAACATCCCGATGCGATCGTAGACCTGGAGC
This sequence comes from Edaphobacter lichenicola, assembly GCF_014201315.1. Lineage (NCBI taxonomy): Bacteria > Pseudomonadati > Acidobacteriota > Terriglobia > Terriglobales > Acidobacteriaceae > Tunturiibacter > Tunturiibacter empetritectus. The sequence continues at coordinate 237,653 of NZ_JACHDY010000004.1, read as the reverse complement.
GCTCTGTAGGGGAGGAAGTGTCGGAGGATATGGCTGCCATCGAGGGGCGGAACTGGAATGAGATTGAAGACGAAAAGTATGAGGTTAAGGAGAATGACGTAATAGAGGAAGAGCGCGATGGGAAATAACTGCGGGAGATTTTCTGTGGAGACTCCTGGATAGTGATGCGCTAGCGCCATTGCGGTAATGACAGCGACGCTTCCACCCGCCACTGCGTGCTTAATGAGGATGAGCAGGCACAGAGCGACCGTCGCAGAGAGAAGATTGCTGGCTGGACCTGCCAGAGAAACCAAGATGTCGTCGCGTTTGTAGTTTTTAAAGTTGCGAGCAGTAACTGGAGTAGGTTTCGCCCAGCCGAAGAGCATACCGCCATACACCAAACCAATGATGGGAAAGAGGACGGAGCCGAAGGGGTCGAGGTGCTTGAGGGGGTTGAGCGTGACGCGTCCGAGCATCTTGGCGGTGGGATCGCCGAGACGCCAGGCGGTCCAGGCGTGGGCCGACTCGTGGATGCTGAACGCCAGGACCAGAACGACGACCTGAAAGACGATGAGGACAACTTCCTGATTCATACAGGCTCGAGTTTACTGAAGTTCGCGTGAGGAGACCGTAAAGATGCTGTAGCGTTCAAGCAGTCCTCTCTCGCAAAAGCTGCGAGAGAGGACTGCAAGTGCTTCGTAGTGGCGAATCTGCAGGTTGCCGCTGCGGCTAGAGCGTTTCGGCGGCGAGGACGGAGGCCTGCTTGCGGATCTTTGCCTTGGCAGGGATGCCGACCGAGACGGTCTCCTGGGGCACGGGTTTGGTGGCGAGTGCCATGGCTCCGAGCATGGCGTCTTCGCCGATGTTGGCTCCGGCGAGGACGGTGGCGTGATAGGTGACGCGGGCGCGGGGGCCCAGCTCGGTCGTCTTGTTGGTGATGTTCGATTGATTGTTGATGTCGTGGGTGTGCGAGTAGACGTTGGCGTAGTCGGAGACGCTGGTGCCCTCATGCAGGATGATCGCGCCACGGTCGTCGAGCAGGACATTCTTGTGGATGGTGCAGGAGTCTTCGATGGTGAGGTTGTAGCCGTAGGTGAACTCGACGTTGTGGAAGATTTTGACGTGCTTGCCGAGGTGGCGAAAGATGTGGCGGCCCAGCATGCAGCGGAAGCGGAAGCCCAGCCAGTGGTTGAGGCCGAGGGGGGAGCGGTCGAACATCTGCCAGAACCAGATGAGCGGCTTACGGATGGCGTACTGCTCGGCGTCGATGTCGCCGTAGTACTCGGGTTCGAGCGTGATGTTGCGGGGGTCGAAGCTCTCGGAGAGGGAGTACATTGCGAGTTCGCTGTTGAGGACTGCCTTGATGTGCCCGCCGTGGGGGCGGCCGAAGTAGATCTGGTAGAGCTCGTCGCGGACGACCTCGGAGCGGCGGTCGGGCGATTGCTGCCGGGTGAACTCGTCGTTGAGCTTGGCGAGCCAGCGACGATAAAGGGCCTCAGCTTCGGGAGTGGGTTTGAGTTCGCGGTAGGTGTGGATTGGCATAGTTCCCTCGCTGTCTTTCGTCCGGGGTCGGACTGGCGAATCTTTGGTTCGCCTATTCTATGGCGAAGACGGCATAGACGGTTGCGGTTTTTTCTATCTGGCGTGGATTGATGGCGAGAGGAGCGACCTTCTGGTCCATTGCCATTCCCGCGACCCCAGCACGCATGAGGGGACGCGGCGGTTCCGCCTGGGTTTCGTTGCTGGCGTAGAGGAGTGTGCCAAGTTTTGCGTTGAGTCCTTTTGCCATCTCTTCGGCGACGACTCGGGCGCGCTGGAGCGCTTTGGCTGCGGCTTCGGACTGTGGAGCGTTCTCGTCCTTGAGGCTCCAGTCGATCTGTCCGGATTGGTTCGCCCCGGCTTTTACAGCGAGATCGAGGACTTTGGCGGCGTCGTTGGCGTTGGTCCGGACGGTCCAGCTCTGGGTGACCTGGAACTTGCGCTGGGCCTTCTCGGCTGGGGTGAGCTTGTCGATCTGATACTCCTGCACCGGGGAGACGTTTTGATTTTCGCTCCCAATGGAGTCGTTGGGGATGCCGGCGGAGGTGAGGGCCTTGACGATGGCGTTGGAGGCGCGGGAGCCGGCGGCGTAGGCAGAGTCGCTGTCCGGGCCGTAGGCGATGAAGCCGATGTGGAGGGTGGCGACGTCGGCGAGGACGAGGACCTTGTCGGTGGCTGTGATCGCGATGGTGCGATTTTCCTTGTTGACCTGAATGGTCTGGGCGGAGACAGTTGCGGCCGTTGTGGCCAGGAAGGCGGCGGCGAGGGCGACGAAGGCGAGGCGGAGGATGGTCATTGATCTTCTCCTGAGGAGTTGAGCAGGTCGGCCAGGGTGGGCTTGTGTTTGGGACTGGCGGCCAGCTTTTGTTTGGGGTCGGGAAGGACACGCTCTGGGGGCGGAGTGCCGACGCGCTCGCGGGCGTTGGCCTTGACGGCCTTGATCTTGGAGAAGACCTGCTTTTTGGGCTTGCTCATCCGTCTTCCTTCCTGCATTGGTTCCGGGCTCGGAAGCCCCTCGTGATTATGCATGACTCTTGCTTGTGAGGGGGCATCTAAGGCAGGATTGCAGAAGAGATTCGACCTCAGGTTGGGGTCGAGAATCGGATGAGGTGCTGGATGGAAGAGCGGGACTTTTTTGATGAGCGGGCGGAGCAGCGGACTCATGTGATGACCTGTCCCCACTGCGGGCAACAGGGGGAGTACCAGATCGAATGGGTGGTGCGAAGGAAGAAGGCGCAGCTTCCGAGGGGTGCCGACGATCGCGACCGGGCGCGTTTTGCCAAGGCTCAGAGTTATATGGTTCGCCGCGATGATCCGATGGGGTGCAAGAACGTCCGGTGCCGCAAGCGGTTCGACGTGGTGGGAATTCAGTCGGTCGCATTTATTTAGCCGATCGCGGTGGTGCCTAAGCTGATTTGGGCTGACGACAAAGACTTTTTGCGCTGGTTCGGTTGATCCGGGCAGGCTGTGATTTAATACAAACTTAGACCGATGCTCCAGGAGCCTTTGCCTGGCTCGGGTTGCAAGTTGAACAGGAAAGACCAGGGAGACCAAGAACGCGATGGCGAATGCACTGCTTCCAATCGAAGAACGCAACTTGACGCCGGATGATGTGGAACGACTGGATAAACGCCGTCGTCGCGGCCAACTCTTCCTGGTGCTCTGCTTTCAGAGCCTGATCGTGGCTACCCTGCTGACGTTGTGGAGCGGACAGGACCTGACTTTGTCGCCGGGCTGGGCTCATCCGGTCGTTTACTGGAATGCGATCACCTTCACCGCGGCGCTGGTCTTCGGCATCGTAGGGATTCGATTGAAGCGCGGCAGCAACGAGTTTCTCAGCTACTGAAACTAACCGGACGCGCGCCAACTCTTAATGTTTTCTATATAACTTAAGAGTTGGGCGTTTTAGAAATGCTGTTGCCAATCGCCGAGATGCTGATATGCTGCGCGTTAGAGTTGGACGACGCTGATATTGGCTGCAACGGCGTTCCACTTAGAGGTATCCCGGTCGCTGAGTTGGTGCTGCGGCAGTAGCCGCACTCGGGAAGACACACACGTATCGCAACAAAACATGAAATTACAAAAACGGCCACACGATTGCGTGCGGTTTGAGCGTGATCGTCTGATCCTTTGATTTTGCAGAGATTTCCGGCCCATGTTGCTTCGCTTCTTGAGCCATTGCATCTAAAGTTTGTATAGGAATTACGTAGTTGGATCCGGGTACGTCTCTTGATGATTGGCGATGGAAATACCGCGATTCTGGAGCTGGAAGAGCAGGCTATTCAGTTTCCGGGACGGCTACGAGACAAGTTTGGCAGGTCCATCACTGACCTGCGTGTCTCGGTGACTGACCGCTGCAACTACAAGTGCGTCTATTGCCGGACTGGGAACGAAGGAGCGCAGTTCACCGAACTCTCAATTGAAGACTACCTGCGGATGGTCCGGGTCTTCGTCTCATTGGGAGTGGAGAAGATAAGGCTGACCGGCGGAGAACCTCTGTTGCGGTCGGGCCTGGTGGAGATGGTTCGCGAACTGGCCGAGATGCGGACGGCATTCCTGCCGGATGGAAGCCTGGCCGGCGATCTTGGCAATCCGTTGGACATCGCCCTGACCACGAACGGGCATCTGCTGGAGGGACTGGCCCAGCCGCTGAAGGATGCGGGGCTGAATCGTGTGACGGTTAGCATGGATGCGGTGGATGCGGAGACCTTCAGCGCGATCACACGCGTTCCGCGGAGCTATGAAAAGGTGCTGGCGGGAGTTCGTAAGGCTCAATCGGTGGGGCTGGGACCGGTAAAGGTGAACTGCGTGCTGCTGCGCGGGTTCAATGATGGACAGATCGAGCAGTTCGCGGAGTTCTCGCGGCGTGAGGGACTGATCGTTCGGTTCATCGAGTGGATGCCTCTGGAGGAAGACCGAAGCTGGAAGAGGGAGTCTGTCGTTTCGATGGACGAGATTGTGGAGCGGCTGAATGCGTTCCGTCCCCTGGTGGAGCTGACTCCGCATGCGGCTAGCGAGACGGCGAAGCGGTTCACCTTTGACGATGGCTTGGGGGAGATAGGCATAATTGCGCCGGTGTCGCGCCCCTTCTGCGGGCATTGCAGCCGCGTGAGACTGACCTCGGATGGGAAGATACGGACTTGTCTGTTTTCGCAGAGCGACCACGACCTGTATGGCGAGATGGTGCGGGGCGGAACGGATGAGGAGCTGGCTGCGTACATTCGCAGGATCGTGATGCGGAAGGAAGCACGTCATCACATCGGCGAGCCGGGTTTTGAAAAGCCATCGCGCAGTATGGTTCATATCGGCGGATGAACACCGCACTCGTTGTGCCGTCAGTCGTGGACTTGTTGAATTATTAGGGGAGCTATGAGAGGCTGATATGTAATATGTGCAAAAAACTGCACATATTACATAAAAACTGCACATATCCATGAGGACAGCGATTGAAGGACAGACGTCAGTTTGAAGTGATCGAAAGTCGTCAAATGGATCACCTTCGCGTGTTCCATGACGTTGCGCGCGCGCTGACTTCGAGCCTCGAACTGGAAGAGATTCTGGGGGCCATCATGAACAAAATGGCCCAGTTCTTCGGACCCGAGCGCTGGTCGCTGCTGATGGTGGATGATAAGTCAGGCGAACTGTACTACGCGATTGCGGTAGGAGAGAACGCTGAGAGCCTCAAGGGGCTGCGGGTACCGATGGGGGAAGGAGTTGCCGGTTGGGTGGCGGCAACGGGAAATCCTCTGGTAGTGCCGGACGTGGCTCTTGATCCGCACTGGTCCGCGTTTGCGAATAAGCATCCTGACCTGAAGATCCAGTCGATTGCCTGCGTGCCGGTGCGATCCGGGGACAAGACACTGGGCGTGATTCAACTGCTGAATAGCAAGCTCGACCTGCTGTCGGAGCATTCGATCTCCTTTCTGCGAATTCTGTGCGACTACGCGGCGATCGCGATTCAGAACGCCCGGTCGATGACACTGATTCAGGAGTTGACCATCACAGATGACGTGACGGGACTTTTTAATGCACGGCACCTGTACACCATGCTCGAAGAAGAAGTGGCTCGGGGGCAGGTATTTAGTTTGATGTTCGTCGATCTGGATCACTTCAAGTCGGTGAATGACACCCATGGCCATCTGATTGGAAGCCGGCTGCTGGCGGAGATTGGCGGGTTGATGAGGCGGAGCCTGGGGCCGAACAACGCGGCGTTTCGCTATGGGGGGGATGAGTTTGTCGCACTGCTGCCGGGGATGGGGAAGGCAGCGGCAAGCGGGACCACGATGGCGCTGTGCGAGGATCTGAGGTCGTCACGCTTTCTGGAGGGTGCAGGGCTTTCGCTCAGCCTCTCGGGAAGCTTTGGGCTGGCGAGCTATCCCGAGGACGGGAATACGGTTCAGACGATTCTGCGGGCGGCCGATACGATGATGTATGAGGCCAAGAAGACGCGGGATAACGTCGCGGTGGCGGGCAAGGGTATGATCGGACGCGCTGAGACGGCCAAACCCGTCGGTTCGCGTCGGGAAGTCTCGGGAATGTTCCTCGAGCGAGACTCCATTCCTCGCAACTAGGCGATTTTTCTTCTAAATCTCTTCTAAATTACTGACTATGCTTGGGCTAACTTGGGCCGTGGTGTTCTAGCGTTACCGCCCGGCGGGGTTCGGGCTTCAGGACGTCGCGATTTTCAGGGGATACGGGGTGGACTCCGAAGTCCCAGACGCCGAGGTTGACGGCTTTGTCGGAGAGGACCTCCATGAGGGCGAACTCGCCGAAGTCCAGGGGCTCCCTGGGGGTTATCTTTAGCCAGTGGCCGCCGGGCAGCAGCTCGGTGGTGGTTTCGACTACATCTTCCTGGCGCTGGACCCCGCCGAGGAGGCCGATGCGGAAGCTGGCGATGACCCGGGCCCCCCGGCGGACGTCGGCGCGGACGATGACGTAACGGCTGTTGGGGGAGCCGCCGCTGGGGTCGTTCCCGGCTCGGGTGGTGGCTCCGTGGGTGTCGACGGTCAGGGGCGTGCCGGCTGTTGAGCCTACGCTCTCGTCGCCGATGCGGAGGTAGAGGACGGGGTCTTTGACGTGGAGTTGGATGGGCGAGGACTCGCCTTTGAGCTCGACGATCTGGTGGGAGGCGGAGAGGGGGTTGACGGCGGCTTTGAGGAGGTTGTGGCCAGTGTTTCGATTGAGGTCGCTGTCGGTCTGGGCGAGGGGGACCAGTTCGGGGGTGCCGCGGTAGGTGTCGAGGGCGAGGGTGCTGTCCTGTTCGGGGAGGCGGAGGTCCTTGGCGACCTCGGGGGTGAGGGCGGCGCGGTCGGCTTCTTCTTTGAGGAGTTCGGGGTCGATGGCGGGGGGCTGGGGGTTGTCGGGGCTGGCGGTGGGCTGGGAGTGCTGGCGGTCCCAGCGTTTGGTGGCGTCGAGGTCCACGAGGGAGAGGGGGATCTCCTCTTCGGCTCCGCCGCGCTCGGCGCTGATGTAGTGGACTACGTTGCCGACGATGCGGTAGCTCATGATGATCTGGTAGCTGCCGTCCTTGAGGATGAGGCGGGTGCGGTGCGGGGCCACGTCATCGGGCTGGAGGACGGTGGTATGTTGCAGCAAAGCGTGGAGAGATTGTGGCGCGCTGATGGTGGCAGCGAGGAGAATTGCGGCGAGTTTTGTGGTGCGGCGTGGATGTTCCATCGGGTGATTCCACAGTTTAGACGCAGAGTCGGATTTTTCGGAGTGGAGCCACCCCCTCCCCCCTGGGGGGTGGGGTATTTTGCGGCGAAGTCTCTTCTTTTGTTTGGTTTGCGGGAGGGCTGTGTCGGCAAAACATTCCATCGAAAGGACTTGCGTGCAAAATATTCAAAAGAAAAGGGTTATTTTGGCTTTTGGCGCAAAAGAAACCCCGGGCTTCCCCGAGGTGTGTCTTCTGTGTTCCATTGCTTTGGTCTTATCTTCCATTATAGCGGTTGGGACGGGGGGACTACGCCACGCGAATCTGCCCGTCTGGAGCGGGTTTTGAGCGTTCAGGGGCTTGACAGGTAATTCGGCGCGTTCGAGGCAGCTTATATGCAACCTGACGATCTCGCGAGATTTCGCGCAAGTGCTTTCGGGTCTGGGAGGAATTAAATAGTGGGTTAACTTCCTGCTTGCCCGTTATTCGGGACCGATCGGTAGAGTAGCCGAGGTGTCCTCTTAGGCCGGGGAGTTCTCGACGCAGCTTCATCCATGTGAAGACGATTTTTGCGACAGACGCACGCCTGAGAGCGAAGTGAACAGCGGACAGGGCGGAGCCATCCTGCCTCCCGCATGACGTATGGCGAGCGCTAAGGCCGACGTCCCCAAGCCGTCCAGAGGATCGGCGATGGCATCATGAAGCCCGGATCGTCCAGGCCAGCGAGGTCTTGATTGAAGTCTGCCTCCGTGATGTAACCGGCATCGATCATCGTACTGCGAAGCTGTTCATAGTTCGACCGCAGAAGAGAGACTCCCGAGGATCCGCTGTGCCACATGAAAGTACGCCCCTCTGCGTTTACGTCAACAAGTCCATGGGCGCGCAGCCGTCCAAAGAGCCGGCGTCCGAATCTCCGATCAACTCCACGGCTATCCATGGTCCGCGCCATCGCAACGTATGTCTTTGAATAAACCTCTTCGGGATATGCAGATGAAACCAGATCGATGGAGCTGTCGAACTCTTCGTCGACGAGCCAACCTCCCGGCTTCAGAGCGGCGACCATGCGGGCCAGGGCTTTTTCGCGTTCCGGAAGATGCAACAACACCAGGCGCGAATGCACGAGATCAAAGGCGGCCTCGGGCAACGGATCGGTGGCAATATCATGCCGGCGCACCTCGAGGTTGAGGGCCTGTAAGGATTCAAGGAAGCGCGGGTCAATATCGGTAACAAGGACGTGTCCGGCAGGACCCACGCGGGCAGCGAGCCAGGTAGCGACGGAGCCGCCACCGCCGCCGACCTCCAGGCAGTGCCAGCCGGAGCTGACGCCGCGTTCCTCCAGATGACGGATGGTTCCCGGATCCAACATCGCTGCGAGCGCGGAGAATCGCGCAGAAGCCTCTCTGCCGGCATTATCGAGCAGGTAGGCCTGGCCTGGAGGACCTCCAGTGGCACCTGGTTCGTTGTGTTCCATAGGTCCTCCTTGAGATTGAGCTCGTCAGTCGGGCAGTTGCTCACCTTTGGGCTCAGGCAACCAGAAACTTCCGATCAAGCCGGCCACACAGGCCAGCAGCGCGACGGTGCCAGCTGAATAGGCAAGGCGAGCGCCTGCACCTGAGCCGGGCATCACGTTGGCGAGCTGGGTTGTGGCGAGAGCGGCAGAGACCCCGATGGTCTTGCCTCCGATGTTCACCGCGAAACTCTCGCCTGTGCCTCGCAAATGTGTTGGATAAACTCTGGGCAAATAGTTTCCCCAAAAGCTGTGGAGCGCGTTAAAGAGCAGGGTGGCGAGGAAAACTCCAACCCGGAGTAAAGCCAGGCTGTGCGTTGCCGCATAGAAAAAAAGCCACGAGATAGCAATCAGCATTGGCCCAAAGCAGATGCGCAGGCGACGGCGTTGCGTCACGACTCGGACGACCAGCAGGGCGAAGATCGCGCGGCCAGTCAGGCTGCCGAGCTCTTGAAACATTTGCACATTGCTAACCGTTTGCTCTACCTGTCGCGGTGCGAGATTTCGCACTTCGGCAAGCCCGGGGACAATGCGAACGGTATGCTGTAGCGCTCCATACCCCAGGGCAATAGAACACGCCACCAATAATGTGGTGATCAGGGTGGTCCTTCGTAGTGCGGGGCGGAAGAGCTCCCGGATGCGGGGCCGCTTTAAAGTTCCCTGGGATCTCTTCTCTCGCCAGACCGGCGATTCGGGCAGGAATGGCCGAACGAAGATCAGCGGAATCGCAGGAATGATTCCGGAGAGCAGAGTGTAACGCCAGGCCTCATGGCCGTCGCGGATGGCGGGGAATCGTTCCGCGTAGGTGACGGCGAGGTAATAGGCGCCTACTACCATCAGGCCTCCTAATGCGTAGAAGGACTGGGTGTAGGCCAGGACGGACTCCCGCTGTTTCGGATGGGGGAACAGCTCCGCCAGCCACGCGAGCGCTGCCACATATTCGACGCTCACGCCGATCATCGTAGTGCAGCGAAAGACCACGAGCTCCGGCACCGAAGCGGCATAACTTGCCGCGCACGCCGAGAAGGCATAGAGCAAGATGCTCCAAACCAGCACGCGGCGGCGGCCAAGAAGATCCGTCAGATAACCACCGAGGAGCCCGAAGACGCCACCAATCGCAACGGGAATAAAGAACAACAGCCCGACCCAGAGGTTGAACGCTGGAGTCCCCGGGTTCAGGTCTCCGAGACTGGTCAGCGCGGGCCGCACAATTAGCGCCAGCATCAGAGTCTCGTAAAGATCAAAAGCAAAACCGAGGCACGCGACAGCACAGATCAGCCACTGGATCGGCGTGAGGCGAGGAGCACCGGGGATCGCTTCCCTTAGCATATGTGTGGAATGGTGCAGCGCGATTGCCCAGCGTTGCTCAAAACTGACTCGGGAATCGGGGCTGAGTGATATCTAGCCCCAGGGCCACCCAGCTGTCAATCCAATCCCCAGTCGAGCGCCGTTTCTCTCGGGGGTAGGAAGTGTGGTCAGCCACATGCAGAAAGGCGATTACTCCCGAGTGGTCGGGAATCCGGAAGTAATCCTGCGGCTAATCGCTCGCGGTCTGCTTTGGAGCCGGGAGCCATACGATTGGAGGTTGAGGTATTTCGATTGCTATACAAGAAAATCAGTGTGGAAGTGATCGTCGTTGCCGATGAGGCCGAGGCCGTTGTCGCGGAGTTGAACGCCGCACTCGATGGGCTGGAAGAGAGCCACACACTCTTCGGTGGTGGGATAGAGACCGTCGCTTTCGAGCATCCGGGAAAACGAAGGAGATCGGCGCTCGCACACACGATCGCCGCCGGCGAGACGGTCGTTGGTGCTCTCAAGACCGCACGTGACGGCATGACGGTTGCTCTCCGCGCAGTTATCTGATGTAGGCCGTCTCGCGAAGCGCGGGACCTATAGAGCAACGTTGAGAAGCACGGTGCAGACGGTCCTGCCTGGAAGATCGCCCCGAGAACGGAGAGGCGCTCAGCAAATCAAAGCCTTATCAGATGGAGCCCCATCCAACTCGCAGAAATCGTCTCGAACGGGGCCCCATACAGAGGATTCACAAAGCAAAAGACGCATTAACGTTCATCGTGATCCTTCGGATGCGGGATGCACGGATTGGTTCGGGGGCCACTGCTGTTCTGGCCGAAGAACCAATACAAATTCGAGGCGCCATACTGCGCATCGCGGCCAAAAGTATTGAAGTCCGGGTTTGTGAAGTTTCCGAAGACCAGGGTGCAGTTTTCGCGGTCATCGTAGCTGTCGTCATTGCCTCCGTTCTTTGTTATCGCATAGAAGGGATAGAACTGTGCGCCCACTGGCGGGACGACGCAGCCGACTCCGTTAGGTTTGCAGGTGCTCTCCGAGGCTGCAACATCGGTCTCGATTTGAATGATTGGAAAGGGCTGGTCGTATTTGCCAGTATCGTCAGACGGACTGAGTGGGCCGATGCCGCCACCTTTGGCAGACTGGATTGCAATCGAAGTGGCGTTGTTGCGCGTGCCATCTGGCCAGTCGAACAAGTAGGAGCTACCGTCAAAATCGATGTCCCCTCCTGTCGCGAAGTTGAAGCAGCCAGCGACCGTGGGTCCTGGGAAGCACGGCGCGTCATCGGAGTCGTTGTCGCCATGGGCGCCGGGGGTGAAGTGACCGAGTTCCATGGAAAAGTTGACGTTGGCTTGCAGTGCGGCCCAGGAAGTAAAGTTGCCAAACTTCGCAGTGTCGAACTCAGGGTGGAAGCTGAAGTTGGTCCCGACGCAGGTGTTCGGATTCGTGGTCTGGTAGCCGTTGTGGGCGCTGGCTACCATGAACCCGGACTGACCCGTGGTCAGATCCTGGATCATCGTCATCACGCCTCCCAAGACATCTCCGGGTACGTCGAGGATGGTGACGCGCAGCCGATCGCCCTGGTTCATCAGTAAGGTGCGACTGTTTGGAATGAAGCTCGCGTCAGTAACAGTGTTAGGACCAGGCGGCCCGATAGGAATTCCATCGGTCTGGATGAACGCAAAGTTCGTAGTCTCAGTGCAATTGGGATTGAGGTTTCCGTTATCCATATTTTCGAGACTGTTAATGTGCAGCGACGCACACCAGTGGGTCAGGTCGCAACTGATCTGGGTGATAAAGGGGGGATTGCCGGGGGGATAGAACTGCATCTCGAGGAATGCAGACCCAGCGGAGGTGGGATTGTTCTTGTCGCTATCCGGGATGCAGGGTCCGCGCACAAAACCTGAATTAGGATCGCAGAGCGCCATAGAGAGCCAGAAAGTGATGAAGTTCTCGAAAGACTGTGTTGCCGGCACGGGGCGTTCACGCGGCAACGTGAACTCCCATTGAACATTATTACCGGAGTGAGGAACTGTTGAGATGAAGCCGACACTGGGCTCGTCATGCCCGATGTAATGACCGTTATCGAAGCCGCGTTGGCCGTATTCATCGTGAAAGTCAGTGCAAATATCCTGTGGTCTGAGTGGTTTTTGAATTTTGCTATGGCCATTACAGTCCAGGCCGCCGAAGGGCTTGAACGACTGAGCTAGTGAAGCGGACGAGAAGATCAACAAGCTCAGGGCCGCATTAACGAGAAGCATTCTGCGTGCCACGGACATGGCAAACACCCCGCTCTGTGAATTAAGAAGCCGGTGGCCCAAGGTCGCTAATTGGTATAGCACCGTAGATACCGACCGTCAATTCGGCAGCACACTTAGTCAGAAAATTAATCCGCGAATCGTCGAAGACGGGGTTTGTGCGAGCGCCGGTTGACTCCTGTAGACGACCAGTCTATTATCGATTGGTTATGAGCACTACCCCCTCAACTCGCGATCATCTGCTTGCGGTGGGGCTCGAACGGCTTCGTTCGACCGGGTATACCGCGACCGGGGTGAAGGAGGTGCTTGATCTGGCAAAGGTGCCGAAGGGCTCGTTCTATCACTACTTTCCGAGCAAGGAAGAGTTTGCCGTGGAGGTGTTTCATCTTTACGCGAAGGGCGAGGCGGAGAGGACGGCGCGGGTGCTTGGGGCTCGCAAGGTTGCTCCTTTGAAGCGGCTGCGGCTATATTTCGAGGAGTTGATCTCGGTCTATGGGCAGGGCGGCGAGATCAGCGGATGTTTGATGGGGAGCCTGAGCCTGGAGGTGGCGGACCACAGCCCCAGGATGCGGTCGGAGCTGCAGGGGGTCTTTGCGGTCTGGCAGAAGGGCATCGCGGATGTGCTGCGGGAGGCGATTCAGCGGGGGGATCTGGCGAAGTCTATGCAGCCGGATGCGCTGGCGGCGTTTCTGCTGAACAGCTATGAGGGGTCGCTGATACGGATGAAGGCGGAGAAGAGTGACAGGCCGCTCGAGAACTTCCTTCACTTTGCGTTTGATGTTTTGTTGAAGAAGTAGGCTGACCCTGCGCGCTTGAGTTTGGGGATAAGCCTCCCCTGCTGTTGGGCTATGATCGAGTCGATCGTGCGCGGAATATCTTTTCCAAGAGTGACTACGATGCGAACCCGGATGCGAACTCGCTTCACCTCGTCTGTTGTGACGCTTGCGCTGCTGTCGACGGTGGGCTTTGCTCAGGCCGACCATCACGGCGCTCCCGAGAAGTTGGGGACGGTGAGTTTCGGCACGTCGTGCAGCAGCGCAGTGCAACCGCAGTTCAATCGGGCGGTGGCGCTGATGCATTCGTTTCAGTTTGCAAGTGCGATTGAGGCGTTCCATACGATTCTTGGGAGCGATCCGTCGTGTTCTATGGCTTACTGGGGTATCGCATTGAGCGACTGGGGCAATCCGTTCGCTTCGGGTCTCAAGTCGCAGGCACAACTTGATGCGGGCCTGAAGGCAGTCGAGCAGGGACGAGGATTACCTCCTAAGACTGAACGTGAGCTTGCTTATCTTGAGGCCGTTGCGCATCTCTATACCGATAGTGCGACCGTCGATCAGCGCTCTCGGAAGGTGGCCTATGAGAGCGCGATGGCTGCGGTGAGCGCTGCTTACCCTGCGGACACGGAGGCAGCCATCTTCTATGCGCTGGCGGTGTCCGCCGCCGCAGATCCGGCTGATAAGACTTATGCCCGTCAGCTGAAGGCTGGCGAGATTCTGGATCGCCTGTACGTTCAGTATCCCGATCATCCTGGGCTGGCGCACTACATCATTCACACGTATGACGTTCCGCCGCTGGCTGCACGGGCGGCTGGGGCGGCGCAGCACTACAGCGAGATTGCGCCTTCGACTCCTCACGCGTTGCATATGCCCTCGCATACATTTACGCGAGTGGGCGACTGGCAGGCTTCGATTGACGCTAATGTTTCCTCTGCGGCTGCGGCGCGCAATGCCGGACAGCCGGCGGACGAGTTGCATGCCAGCGATTATCTGGAGTACGCCTATCTGCAGACGGCCCAGGACAACGCTTCGAGGCGGGTGGTGGAGTCGGCTGATCAGATTTTTTTGCGCTTCGATCCGAAGATACAGATTGGTGGAGCGGGCGGGCCGGTGGCGGCCTACTTTGCGAGGGCGGCGATACCTGCTCGATACGATCTGGAACGGCGGGATTGGGCCAACGCTGCAAAGCTCCAGCCGCTGCAAAGTCCGTTCCCTTACACCGAGGCCATGACTTACTTTGCCCGAGGCCTGGGGGATGCGCATTTGAAGGACACTGCGGCGGCACGTGCTGCAATCGACTCTCTGGCGCAGTGCCGCGACCGGCTGAACACGATGAAAGAAAGCTTCTGGGCGAACCAGGTGGAGATTCAGCGGCTGGAAGTGGTCGCATGGCTCGAGTCTTCGCAGGGGCACTCCGAGGACGCATTGGCCGGGATGCGCAGAGCTGCCGAGATGGAGGATGCGACCGAAAAGAGTGTGGTTACGCCGGGGCCGCTCGCTCCGGCACGCGAGCTGCTGGGAGATTTGCTGCTGGAGTCGAAGCGACCCGCTGAAGCGCTCGTGGAGTTTGAAGCGACGCTCAAGAGGGAGCCGAATCGCTTCTGGTCGCTCTATGGGGCGGCTACGGCGGCGAAGAGAGCAGGCGATCAGGAGAGGGCGAAGAGGTACTTCAACGAGCTGCTCAAGATTGCCGTGCGTGCCGATCAGCCTGGGCGCCGGGAGCTGGTCGAAGCGCGCGGAGTGGCCAGGCAGGATTAGCAGAGTTACGCCTTAGAGAACTTTCTTTAGCGAGAGTATCTTTTTTGAATCTACTAACCAACCGGTCTACTCTAACGAAGCGAATCAGTTTTCTGGTTCACACCTTCGCAGTACGGAGACTTTTATGACTACTTCAACTACTTCTTCTAAAGGCACTGAGCTTGGCAAAGCTCTTGGCACTGCTCTCATCACTGGCGCATCGACAGGAATCGGGGCAGTTTATGCGGATCGGCTGGCGCACCGCGGCTATGATCTGATCCTGGTGGCTCGCAACGGCGAAAAGCTGAAGGAGCTGGCGGCTTCGCTGACTTCGGCGACTGGCCGTTCGATCGATGCGGTTGCCGCGGACCTTACGAACAAGGCGGATTTGCACAAAGTCGAGGAGCGGTTGCGCTCGGATAAGTCGATTACGACGCTGGTGAACAATGCGGGCTTCGGCGGGACGACTTCGCTGGTGGACTCGAAGATCGATGAGCTGGAGAACATGATTGAGCTGAATGTGACGGCGCTGACGCGGCTGACCTATGCGGTGTTGCCGGGATTCCTGGCTAGAGGCAAGGGCGCGATCATCAACATCTCTTCGGTTGTGGCAGTGGCTCCGGAGTTGTTGAATGGCGTGTATAGCGGGACGAAAGCTTATGTGCTGAACCTTACGCAGTCGCTGCATAAAGAGGTGGGCGGCAAGGGCGTTCAGGTGCAGGCGGTGCTGCCTGGGGCTACGGCGTCGGAGTTCTGGGGCCGCGCGGGGATTGGCGGGCATGAGAATCTGCCGTCGGAGATTGTGATGAGTTCGGAGGAGATGGTGGATGCTTCGCTGGCTGGGTTCGACAGCGGGGAGCTGGTGACGATTCCGGCGCTGCCTGAGGTTGCGGATTGGGAGCGGTTCGATGCGGCTCGGGTGGCGCTGGGGCCGAACCTTTCTCATAAGCATTCGGCAACGCGATATGGCGTGCGTGCTTGACGGCTTGTCCTGCCGGACGGGCTCCCTACGCGGGAGGCGGTCACTTCGTGACTTGTATACCCCTTCGGCTGGCCCTCCCGTTGGTCGGGGGAAGATGATTCCGACCAACGGAGGAGCTTTGCTGCTGGCGCTGCTGAGACCGGTAGACGCGTCACGAAGTGACCGCCTCCCGCGTAGGGAGCCCGTCCGGCAGGACCCTTATTTTGCTGCTAGCGTGATGCACTCCTCGAGGATGTCGAGGGCTATGCTGGCCTCCTGCTCGTTGACGATGAGCGGGGGGCAGAGGCGGATGGTGGTTTCGCCGCAGCCGAGGATCAAGAGGCCGCGCTCGAAGGCCAGATCGACGACCTTGTCGCGCATGGGGCCGACTGGCGTGCGGGACTTTTTGTCTTTGACGAGCTCGACGCCGATCATGAGGCCGCGGCCGCGAACGTCGCCTACGGTGGGATGCTTGGCGACCCAGGGGCGGAGGCGGTCGAGCATCTTTTCGCCTATGGTGGCGGCGTTTTGGAGGCCTTCGCGCTCGAGAATGTCCAGGGTGGCGAGGGCGGCGGCGATGCAGATGGGATTGCCGCCGAAGGTGCTGGCGTGCGAGCCGGGGACCCAGTCCATGACTTCGGCCTTGGACATGCAGATGCCTAGCGGCATTCCGCTGGCAATGCCCTTTGCGATGCAGACGATGTCGGGTTGGACGCCGGAGTGCTCGATGGCCCACCACTTCCCTGTTCTTGCGGCGCCGGATTGGACCTCGTCGGCGATGAGGAGGATGCCGTGGCGGTCGCAGATGCGGCGAATCTCCTGGAGGAAGTTGGTTGGGGCTACGACGTAGCCGCCTTCGCCCTGGATGGGCTCGAGGATGATGGCGGCAACCTCTTCGGGCGGGAGGATGGTCTTGAAGAGGCGGTCTTCGATGTAGCGGGCGCAGTCGAGGGCGAAGGCTTCCTGCTCTTCTGGCGTGCCGTCGGGACAGCCGCGGTAAGCATAGGGATAGCGGATGTGGTGGACGCCGGGGACGAAGGGGGCGAAGCGGCGCTTCTGCTGGGGCTTGGAGCCGGTGAGCGAGAGCGCGCCCATGGTGCGGCCGTGGAAGGCGCCGAAGAAGCTGATGATGTTCTGGCGGCCGGTGTGGTAGCGGGCGAGCTTCATGGCGCACTCGACGGCTTCGGCACCGGAGTTGCCGTAGTAGAACTTGTGCGGACCGGGCATGGGCGCGATGGCGGAGAGGCGCTCGGCGAGGGTGGTCATGTTCTGGTAATAGAAGTCGGTGCCGGACATGTGGATGAGTTCGGCGGCCTGATCTTGGATGGCCTTGACGACTTCGGGATGACAGTGGCCGGTGGAGTTGACGGCGATGCCGGCGGCGAAGTCGAGGAACTCGTTGCCGTCGACGTCGGTGACGCGGATTCCGCGGCCGGACTTGGCCACCATGGGGTAGCTGCGGGTGTAGCTGGGGGAGATGAGGCGGTCGTCGTCGGCGACGATCTTTTTGGCGTTGGGACCGGGGAGGGCGGTCTTGAGCTTGGGGCCGAACTCGGCGTAGTGCATGGAGCGGATGGCGGGGGTGACGCCTTGTGCCGAGTTTTGCTTCAGGTCTTCGGGGGTCTTTTCAGTCAGGGTGGACATGCGAATCTCTCCTTGGGGGCAGCGGTGCGTTTGGTCTTTCCGTTCGTGCTCGTATCCGTTCCAGGTGTGGACGGCGGCGCTCTGTGGTTGCAGAGAGAACGGTTTGCGCTGGTGGCGAGGACTTCGCCGGCTGGTGGGGTGTTCGAGCTTAGTCGCCGGCGAAGAGACTAGGTCGCGTGAGGCTGGGCAGGACGCGGAGATGGCGGCGCGGCATCTGGTGGCGCTTGGGGCGGCACTGGAAGGCTGCGCTGCGATTGCTCCGGGCTGTGTCGAACAGCGATTTCATGGGGAGTCTGCCTTTGGCGGTGAGTATACCTTATCGTGGTAACACTCGAAAACCTGTGTCCTGCCGGACGGGCCCACTGCGCGTGGGGCGGGCGTTCGCACGCCTTTTTAAAGCTTCGCGTGGTCCTCCCGTTGGTCGGAGGATATATTGATTTCGATCAACGGGAGAACATTCGAGGTTGATCCTGCCGGGACCGGTATACGCGTCACGAAGTGACCGCCCCACGCGCAGTGGGCCCGTCCGGCAGGACATGGCGTTTTGGCAATAAACTCTCCTTGACAGCTTAGGGAAGTGGGTCTAGTCTCCTAATCATCTTAGGGGGAGACACTTGACTACCCAGGCCCAACTTCTTCCCGGCACACTTGATTTGCTGATTCTGCGCGCGGTCTCGCTTGGGCCGTTGCATGGGTATGGCGTGCTTCTGCGCATTGAGCAGATCTCCGGCGGGGCGCTGTTGATTGAACAGGGTGCGCTTTATCCAGGGTTGTTTCGGCTGCTGCGCCAGGGTCTGCTGAAGGCCGATTGGGGCACCTCGGAAAATAATCGTCGGGCCAAGTTTTACGAACTGACTGCGGTAGGCCGTAAGCGTCTGCAGGAAGAGACGGACAGTTGGAACCGCCTGGCTACCGCGATCGCCAGCGCACTTGCTACGCAACCGGAGGAAATATGAGACTCTTCGACTCTCTACGCTCCTTTGCTTCGAACCTCTTCCATCGTGCTGAGATCGATCGTGAGATCGAGGAGGAGCTTCGCTCGCACATTCAACATCGCGCCGATGATCTCGAGCGTGGCGGGCTTCCGCGCGCAGAGGCAGAGAGGCGTGCGCGTATCGAGTTTGGCGGTTATCAGCGACTGAAAGAGGAGAGCCGCGATGCGCTTGGCGGCCAGTTCGGCGAGGGGCTTGTTCTGGACATTCGTTTCGCGCTGCGCAGAATGGCTAAGAAACCCGGCTTCGCGATTGTTGCTGTTTTGACACTGGCGTTTGCGATCGGGGCGAATGCAGTGGTGTTTGCTGTTTTGAATGCGTTCATCCTGCGGCCGTTGAATGTGCCCCAGTCAGAGAGCCTCTACGGGCCGTGGCGGTTGTCCAGCGATATGTCCGAGTCGTATCCGGACTATCTCGACCTGCGGGACCGCAACCACAGCTTTGAGACTCTGGCGGCTTATAACATCTTGGAGGCGGCGCTGGATACGGGCAACGATCCCTCACGCGCATGGGTTGATGAGGCCAGTGGAAATTACTTCGATGCTTTGGGCCTCAAGCCGTATCTGGGCAGGTTCTTTCATGGCTCCGATGAACACGGTCCGAACAGCGCACCCTACATCGTGCTGACGTACGACTACTGGCACAGCCACTTTCAGGGTGATCCGAGCGTCGTCGGTCGTGTCGTCCGGCTGAACAAGTTTCCGTACACCATCATCGGGGTGGGACCACCTGAGTTTCATGGCACTCTCATGTTCTTCAATCCCGACTTTTTTGTGCCGATTGTGAATCACGCGCAGTTCGATGAGAACGATCTGAACAATCGCGGCGATCGCTGGGTCTTTATGACGCTGGGACACCTGAAGGCGGGAGTGACTCCGGCACAGGCGATTGCGGATCTGAACTCGGTTGGAGCATCTCTCGAGAAGGCGTACCCCAAAGACGATCCCAAGATGAGCTTCAAGCTGGCGCGTCCGGGTCTTTATGGGGACTACGTTGGCCGCCCTGTGCGGACGTTTATGACCGCGCTGATGCTGTTGGCGGGATTGATTCTGCTGGCTGCCTGTGCCAACCTCGGCAGCCTGTTTGCGGCGCGCGCTTCGGATCGATCGCGTGAGATCGCTCTGCGGCTGGCGCTTGGGTCGAGTCGTAAACGGATTCTGCGGGGACTCTTTGCAGAGGCGGTTCTGATTTCGCTGGTGGGCGGGGCGGTTGGACTTGCAGGCAGCGTGGTGCTGTTGAGGGCGTTGAGTGTTTGGCAGCCGATCTCCCGGTGGCCTCTTCATATGTCCGTGAATCCGGATGTAAAGGTGTATGCGGTTGCTTTGTTTCTGGCGTTGGCCAGTGGATTACTGTTTGGCGCAGTGCCGGTTGGGCAGGTTCTTCGCACCGATCCGTATGAGGCGGTGAAGGGCGGCGCAGTAGAGGCGAAGCGCGGCAGGTTTGGTTTGCGGCTGAGTTTCCGCGATCTGCTTCTTGTCGTGCAGATTGCAATCTGCGCCGTGCTCGTCACTTCTTCGATCGTCGCCGTGCGCGGATTGGCGCATTCGCTGCACAACAACTTCGGCTTCGAGCTGCAGAACACAATGCTGGTAGAGACAGACTTGAATATGGCGGGCTATCGGGGCGACAAAGTGCCGCCGATGCAAAAGCGCATGATGGATGCGTTGGCGGCGATTCCGGGCGTTGAGTCCGTGGGTTTCGCTGATCAGGTGCCCCTGGGGGATGCGCAACCGGACTCGAATGTCTTCGCCGACAGTACGACGGATCTGAGGCCTGCGAATGCCGCATCAGACGCACTGATGTTCAAGGTCTCGCCTGAATACTTTCAAGCGGCAGGTACAGCACTGGTGTCGGGAAGGGCCTTCACGTGGCAGGAGGACAAAGACAAGCCGCGCGTGGCGGTGGTGAATCGACAGTTTGCGCGGAAGATCTTCGGCTCCGAAGCAAAGGCTATGGGCGCGTACTTCAAGATGCCGGATGGAGCGCGCATTCAGGTTGTGGGAATTGCGGAGGATGGAAGATATGGAAGTCTCACGGAAGATCCACAGCCTGTGATGTTTCTTCCCATTCTGCAATCACCATCGAACTCAGCCTTTCTTGTGGTGAGGTCAAGCCGCGATCCGGAGCAGCTGGGACAAGCCATCAGGAATACGTTGCGGAATATGGATGCCGGACTACCGGTTTATATCCAGACGCGCTATAAGACTCTGGACGCGTTTCTGTTTGGTCCACGGATGGCGACGATTTCGCTGGGCGTATTGGGGGTTATGGGCGCGATGCTGTCCGTGGTTGGGATCTTTGGCATGGCGTCTTTCTCGGTGAGCAAGCGGCTGCGCGAGTTTGGGATTCGCATCGCGCTGGGGGCGCAACGGAGGGAGCTGTTGCAGGCGGCGTTGGGGCAGACGTTCCGATTACTGGCGTTCGGTTCGGCTGTCGGGATCTTGCTTGGTCTTGCGGCGGGCAAAGTGATTGCTTTTATTGTGTCTCAGGCTACGCCGTGGGATCCGATTGTGCTGGGTGGGGTGGTGGTGACGATGCTTCTGCTGGGGTTGCTGGCTGGCTGGATTCCGGCGCGGCGTGCGCTGGCTACGGATCCTTTGCTGCTGCTGCGCGAGGAGTAACGCGGGGCAGATTGCTCGTGTTGCTGGCAGGACAATGTTGCGCTAGCGGATGACGCTGCCCGGGACCAGGGGCTGGGGGGTGTCGTTGTCGAACTGCAGGCTGAAGGCGAACAGGAGATGGTAGAGATCGCTGTGCAGGGTGGTGTAGTCGAGGCAGAGGACGTGACGGGTGGGATCGACGGGGTCAGACTTCTTCTTTGCTTTAACGGGGATGTTGCCGAGGAAGCAGGCTTTGGCGGCGTAGGTGGTCTGGGGAATTTTGCCTGCTGTGGCTGGCATGGGGACTGAGGCCAGGACGATGGCTGCGGGGTGGCCGTCGATGGTGTAACGGGTGGCCTCCTGGGTGACGGTTGGCTCGCCGTACTGCTTGAGCTGACGGAGGATCTGCTCGCGGATGAAGGGGCCGAGCGTGGTGGCACCGCGGAGGACGTTGGGGCAGGTGTTGTCGATGGTGGAGAGGACGAAGGATGAGGTGTCGACCGGGGTGACCGAGTTGGCGAAGAAGGTGGAGCGGGCACACTTCGGCGACGCGGCGGTGGTTGAGCTGGAGGACTCTGGGGCGGTTCTTTCGGCGACGCTGGCGGGGTCGGGCACGAAGCGGCCGGGGTAGAAGTAGGTGATGTTCAGATCCTGATCGTGGAAGCTCCGCGGCAGGTTGGGATTGGGCTGGGCGGAGGACTGGTCGGGAGTTTGAGAGCGCGCAGAGACACAGACGAGAAGAAGGAGCAATAAGGCCGCAGGACGAAGCACCATCTCCTTATCGTAGCACCGCGAGGGCTTTGAATGCAGGCGTGGCCGCGAGGCAAAGGCGCGATACCATTGAGGAATGCCCGTCAATTCAACGCCAAATCGAACGCGGATTCTGCTGTGCTTTGCGTGCGTGTATCTCTTCTGGGGATCGACCTACCTGGCGATGCGGTATGGGGTGGAGGTGCTGCCGCCGTTTGTGCTGGGGAGCGTGCGGTTTCTGCTGGCGGGCGTGCTGATGCTGGCTGCGTCGGCTGCGCTGAAGAGGAAGATGTGGCCGAATCGGCAGGAGCTGGCGCGGTTGGTGGTGATTGGGGTACTGATGCTGGGGTGCGGGAATACGTCGGTGATCTGGGCGGAGCAGTATCTTCCGACGGGGCTGGCGGCGCTACTGGTGGCGGTGGTCCCCTTGTATGCGGCGCTGATCGAGATTGTGCTGCCCAGAGGCGAAGGGTTGAGAGCGAAGGGGTGGGTTGGGATCTGCATTGGGTTCGCGGGTATTGTGTTTCTGCTGTGGCCTGGATTGCGGGAGGGACTGCGTGGCGACTCGCGGCAGATCGTCGCGGCTGGAGTGACGCTGGGCGGAGCGATGTGCTGGACGGGCGCGTCGGTGATCTCGCGGCGATCGACGTTTCAGATTAGCGGATTCGCGGCGGCGGGATGGGAGATGCTGTTCGGCGGCGTATTCAATGCGTTGATGCTGGTGGTGACGAAGGGATACCACGGGGCGCAGTGGGGATTGCAGGCCTGGGCTTCGACGCTTTATCTGGTGGCGTTTGGATCGATTCTTACTTACAGCGCGTATGTCTATCTGCTGGACCATGTGGCTGTGTCGAAGGTGGCGACGTATGCGTATGTGAATCCGGTGATCGCGGTGATTCTTGGGGTGATCCTGCTGAAGGAGCGCTTTGTTGCGGTGGAGTATGTGGGGATGGCGGCGATTCTGGTGGCGGTGTTTCTGGTGACCAGCTCGAAGATGAAGAGTGGCGCGGCGACGGTGGTGGATGAGGATGTCGCGGCTGGGCTTGAGGCTTAGTCTGCTGGTTCGCGTCTGCTAGTCTGCGGGCATGAGGCGATTTTTACTCGCGGCGATATGCGTGGCGGGAATGATTGGTTTGCAGGGGGCAACTCCTGCCGCGACCGATGCGCGGGCGAGGGAGTTGATTCGTACGCTGAAGCTGTCGGTGCTGCCGAAGGAGTCGGGGTATCTGGGGATCATCGGAGTCTCTGCGCAGAAGGTGACGGTTGGTGGGCGCATGCTCGCGGTGCAAAGCCAGAATTACTACATGCTTACGCGGGAGAGGCCGATAAATTATTTGCACTGGCTGGAGCCGGACGACACGCACATCCTGGTGGAGGGCGGGCCGGTGGACTACTTCATCTTTCATCCGGAGGGACGTGTGGAGAAGGTGACGCTTGGGTTCGACTACGCGGCGGGACAGAGGCCGGTGGTTGCGGTGCCGGGGGGTTGCTGGAAGGCCTTGCGGCTGCATGAGGGAGCTAGCTTCGCGCTGATGGTGAATACGCTTTCGCCTGAGTTTACGCCGGATCGCGTGAGGATTGGCGAGGGTGCTGAGTGGGTGAAGCGGTTTGCGAGTGCAGCGCCGTGGGCCACGCCTGAGACGCTGCGGGAGTTCATTGGGCCGAACTGGGTGAAGTAGCTTTGAGATGCCGGTATAGCTCGCTGAGCGGAAACCGAAAGAGTTGTCCTGCCGGACGAGCCACTGCGCTTGCCACTCCGATTCGCGCGGTCACTTCGTGACTTGTATACCCTTTTTTGCTGGCTTTGGCCTCCTCCAGTTGGTCGGGGAGAGAAGCTTGCTGAGGATTGTCACGCACGGGTTTTTACGACATGCCGATGATCTCGCCTGCTGCGTCGACGTTGATGTCCATCGCGCGGGAGGACTTGGGCAGGCCGGGCATCAGCATCATGCTGCCCGAGATGACGACGAGAAAGCCTGCGCCTGCGGAGAGGACCACGTCGGTGATGTGGAGGGTCCAACCGGTGGGTGCGCCCATCAGTTTGGGGTCGTCGGTGAGGGAGTACTGTGTTTTGGCTATGCAGACGGGAAGCGCGCCGTAGCCCCACTTTGTGAAGCGCGCCAGTTTTTCTTTGGCTTGCGGCGAGAGCTCGACGTTGGCTGCGCCGTAGACTTTTTGCGCGACGGCGGTGATCTTCTCGAGCGGCGAGGCACTTGGGATGTAGGTGTTGGTTGGCGTGACGCTGGGGTTGGCGGCGATGACGCTGACTACCTTCTCGGCAAGGGCGGCGGCTCCGGCTCCTCCTTTGGTGAAGGCCTCGGAGAGAGCGAAGGCAGCGCCTTGAGCTTCGCAGTACTTCTCGAGGAACTTGAGATCTTCGTCGGTGTCGTTGGGGAAGCGGTTGATGGCGACGATGGCGGGGAGGTTGAAGCCGCGGACGATGGCGATGTGCTTCTTCAGATTTTCGAAGCCGGCTTCGAGGTCGCCTGCACCCTGGTTGCGAACCGACTGCACGGTGGTGACGAGGACCGCGGCGGAGGGCTTGATGCCGGAGGAGGGCATGACGATGTCCATGTACTTTTCGAAGCCGAGGTCGGAGGCGAAGCCAGTTTCGTTGATGACGTAGTCGGCGAGGCGGAGGCCCATCTGGTGCGAGAGGACCGAACTGGTGCCATGGGCGATATTTCCGAAGGGTCCGCAATGAACCAGCGCTGGCGTGCCCTCCGTGGTCTGGACGAGGTTGGGGAAGATGGCTTCGCTGAGCAGCGCCATCATTGCGCCGGTGGCGTTCAAATCTTTTGCGAGGACGGGCTTGCCGCTGCGGGTTGAGCCGACAACAATTCTTTCCAGCCGAAGCCGCAGATCTTTGCGGCTTGCGGCGAGCGCCATGATGGCCATGATCTCGCTGGCGGCGGTGATGAGGAAGCCGGTGTGGCGGTTGGCTCCGTCGCGTTTGCCGCCAGACTGAACGATGATGTGGCGGAGAGCGCGGTCGTTCATGTCGAGCGTGCGCGGCCAGGTGATGGTGTTAGGGTCGAGGTCGAGATCGTTGCCGTGGAAGAGGTGCGAGTCGATGAGGGCGGCGAGGAGGTTGTGCGCGGAGGTGATGGCGTGGAAGTCGCCGTGGAAGTGAAGGTTGATCTTTTCTGCTGGCTCGACCTGCGAACGGCCACCGCCGGCTGCTCCGCCCTTCATGCCGAAGACGGGGCCGAGGGAGGGTTCGCGCGAGGTGATTATGGCTTTTTTGCCGATCTTTTCGAGGCCCTGCACGAGGCCGATGGAGGTGACGGTCTTGCCTTCGCCGGAGAGAGTGGGCGTGGTTGCGGTGACGAGGATGAACTTGCCGCGAACGGGGAAGGTGGGATCGTCGAGGAGGTTGAGCGTGAGCTTGGCGCCGTAGCGGCCGAGGCGTTCGACGTACTTCTCAGGCAGGTTGAGTTTTTCGACGATGGCTTCGATGGGGAGAAGATCTTTGGTCATGGGTCTCGGCGTGTTCGGGTTAGAGGAAAGCTAGGGGGCCGCGGTGCCCATGGGAACTGGGTAGAGCGGCGCGGCCTCGGCGCGGCCGAAGCGGACGGCGGTCTTGGTGATGCGATTGAGCGTGTCGATGTTGTTCGAAGAGAAGTACCAGACGAGAAGGTGGCTGTTCCAGTTGGTGGAGAGGCCCATCGTGTAAAGCGACTGCGGAACCGTGGACTGGTTTGCGGAGTCTGTGGTTGAGGCCTGGGGCTGCGCTGGGCCTTGCGCTGGGCCTTGAGCAGCGGCCATGTGGACCTTCTGCCAGCCGACGTTGTACCAGGAGGGTTGCGCGATGGGCTTCATGCCGGGGACCTTGTTGACGATCTCGGCGAGGTCTGCAAGGAGCGTGGTGCTGCTACTCTCGTGCTCCGCGTTGAGGCAGTCGACGTCGAGTTCGGCTAGCAGGATGGTCGCGGTGATGGCGGGCGTGATGGTGACCTGCGTGCCGCCGTCCGCGGTGGGTTGAGTGCTTGTGGTTTGTGCCGGGCCTGATTGCGGGAGTTCAAGCAGAAGTGCAGGACGCAGACAGTGAGTCTCGGCGGCGAGCTTTGGGTTGTCGACGTTGAAGAGGGTGAGATGGCCGTCGTGCAGGACTTTTTCGGGGTCGGCCTTGACGAGGTCGGAGGGGTAGAAGAGGCGCAGCTTGAGGGCCTCGCTCTCCCACTCGGTGGTGCCGTGAGCAGCGGTTTGCGCGGCTGCGGCGAGAGATGCCACGAGGAAACAACTAGCAACGAGAGTTCGGATTGCGAAGGTCATTGATTCCGCTCCAGCAACTTGTCTTGCGAGGTACTTTTCCGGCGGCCTATCTTCTCTTCCAGCGGGCTTATTTTCTTTTCCAGCGGACGCCATCTTTGGAGTCTTCGATTAGGATGCCTTTTTGGAGCAGGTCGTTGCGGATGGCGTCGGCGCGGGCGAAGTTGCGGGTCTTTTTGGCCTGGGTGCGTTCGGCGACGAGGGCGTCGATGGCAGCGTCGGAGAGGGCGAGATTGGCGACGGTTTCGGGGGCGGCTTCGTCGATGCGGCCCTCGGCTTCGGCCCAGGTGAGCGCGGCGCGAGTGATGGCGGCGTCGCGGTCTTCGAGGACGGCGAAGACTGCGTCGAAGAGTTCGAGGAGCTGAATGATCTCTGTCGCGTTTTCGTTGCGCAGCGTTCCATTGTCTGCTGCGGTGTTGGCGGCGCGAACGAGATCGAAGATTGCGGCGCGGGCTTCGGCGGTGTTGAGGTCGTTGGCGAGGGCGATGGTGTAGGCCATCCTTGCCTCGTCGGTGAGCAGAGAGAGGGCCTGGTCGCATCCTTGCGGGAAGCCGCCCTTGACCATGCGCTGGTGAAAGGTGCGCAGGCGGTCGATGGCGTTGGTCGATTCGATGAGGCTGTCGAAGGTGAAGTTCATCTGGTGGCGATAAGGCACGGAGATGAGCAGGAAGCGGATGGCGGAGGCGCGATAGCCCTTGAGGAGCAGGTCGCGGAGGGTGTAGAAGTTGCCCTCGGACTTGGACATCTTCTTGCCTTCGACGAGCAGGAAGCGGACGTGCATCCAGTGGCGGACGAAGGGCTTGCCGCTCGCGGACTCGGATTGTGCGATCTCGTTCTCATGGTGCGGGAACATGAGGTCTTCGCCACCGGCGTGGAGGTCGATATTTTCACCGAGAAATTTTGTGGCCATGGCGGAGCACTCGATGTGCCAGCCAGGGCGGCCGGTGCCGAGGGCTGTCTCCCACGATTGTTCGCCGGGTTTTACAGCCTTCCAGAGGGCGAAATCGCGGGCAGCGTCCTTCTCGTATTCGTCGATGTCGACGCGGGCTCCGTCTTCGATGCCGTCAAAGTCTTTTTTGGAGAGCTTGCCGTACTCGGGGAAGCGGGCGATACGGAAGTACCAGCTACCGTCTTCGGCCTGGTAGGCGATGTCTTTGGCGGCGAGCTGCTCGATGAGACCCACCATGTCGGGGATGCAGGCGGTGGCGTGGGAGATGTACTCGGGACGCTCGATGCCGAGGGCGTCGAGGTCCTCGAAGAAGGCATTCTCGAACTTTTTGGTGTACTGGGCGATGGGGACGCCGGCGGCTGCGGCGTTGCGGATGATCTTGTCGTCGACGTCGGTGATGTTCATGACGTGTTCGACCGGGATGCCCTGCTGGCGGATGACGCGGCGCAGGACGTCGACATGGAGGAAGGTGCGGAAGTTACCGATGTGGCCGTAGTCGTAGACGGTCGGGCCGCAGCAGTACATTCGCAGAGCTTTTTGGTCGACGGGGGCGAGGGTTTCGATCTTTCCGCCGAGGGTATTGAAGAGTTCTATGGTTGCCACGTGCTCTAGTATCCTGCCGCAGCCGGCGCGTGGCGCGGTGCAGACTGCTCTCGCTTGAGATTCCCTGATGATTTTAGCTGATTTACCGGGGTAGATTGTCGGGCGCGGAGTTACTGCTGGCCGAGGCGGAGCTGAGGGGTTGCTCCGAGGTCTTCGGTGGCGAAGTCCTGGGCGACCAGCTTTGGCCAGGCCGCTGCGGCGATCATGGCGGCGTTGTCGGTGGAGAGGGCCAACGAGGGGAAGGCTATGGGGAGGTTGCGGCGGTCCGCTTCGGCCTGAAGGCGGCGGCGCAGTTCGCTGTTGGCGGCTACTCCGCCGGAGACGACGATGCTGTGCGCGCCGAGGGCTTCGGCGGCGGCGAAGGTCTGGCGCTGGAGGTTGCCGACGACGGCGTATTGGAAGGAGGCGATCAGGTCGAGGGTCTGCTGGTCGCAGAGCTTTACGACGGCCTCGGACTTTGGCATTAGAGTGGGATCGGCTGCGAGGGCAATGCGGCGGGCTTCGATGCTGTCGCGCATGTGGTGGGTTTCGACGTAGCGAAGGACCGCGGTTTTGATGCCGCTGAAGGAGAAGTCGAAGTGCGGGCCTGAGGTGCTGGCGGGGGCTTTTTTGTTGGTGACTCCCTCGCGGGGAGCGCGATGTTTGATCTCGCCGAAGGTGAAGAGGACCGCGCAAGGGTTGCCGTGAGGAGCGAGGGCGTCGATCCAGGGGCCGCCGGGGTAGCCGAGGCCAAGGAGCTTGGCGACCTTGTCGTAGGCTTCACCGGCGGCATCGTCGACGGTGCGGCCTACGTTGCGGTAGGTCCATGTTGTCTCGCTTCCCTGCTCGTGGGTGGCGAGGTAGAGGTGAGTGTGGCCGCCGGAGACGACGAGCGCGAGCAGAGGGAGTTCCATGGGGCGTTCGCTGCGCTGACGCGTCTCCATGAGGACGGCGTGGATGTGGCCTTCGAGGTGGTTGACGGAGATGAGGGGTTTGTCGAGGCCGAAGGTGAGGGCCTTCGCGTAGGTGATGCCGACGAGGAGTGCTCCGGCGAGGCCTGGGCCTGCGGTGACGGCTACGGCGTCGAGGTCGGCGAAGGTGATCGGATGTCCGGCAGCAGCGCTGGCGCGGGCCATGGCCTCGCGGACGACGGGGACGATGTTGCGGAGGTGCTCGCGGGAGGCTAGCTCGGGGACGACGCCGCCGTAGTTCGCGTGGAGCGACATCTGCGAGGCGACTACGTTCGAGAGGGCTTCGCTGCCTGCGCGGACGACGGCGGCGGCGGTCTCGTCGCAGGAGCTTTCGATGCCGAGGATGAGGCCGGTGCCTTGGCCTTTTTCGTGGCCTGTGATTTCGCCGCTCCGGGCGGTTTCGCGCATCTCTCTATCATAGGGGAAGCATGAGCGAGCTTTGGGGCGAGAACGCGAGGTACAGGGCGGCGCGAGAGATCGTGGTGTCTCTGCGTGCGACTGGGCACACGGCTTATTTCGCAGGCGGATGTGTGCGCGATCTTCTGCTTGGAGTTGAGGCGAAGGACTTCGATGTGGCTACGAGCGCGACGCCGGATGTGGTGATGGGGATGTTTGCGAAGACTTATTCGGTGGGGGCGCACTTTGGGGTGGTACTGGTTTGCTCGCCGGAGGAAGACGGCGGGGAGATTGCTACCGAGGTTGCTACCTTTCGGCATGATGGGGCTTACAGCGATGGGAGGAGGCCGGATGCGGTGCGTTTTTCGACTGATCCGCGCGAGGATGTGCAGCGGCGCGACTTCACGATCAATGGGATGCTGTTCGATCCGCTGGCTGGGCCGGGTGAAGAGGCGATTCTCGATTTCGTTGGTGGGCGTGAGGACCTGACGAAGCATCGGGTGCGGACGATTGGCGTCGCGAAGGATCGGTTTGCCGAAGACAAACTGCGGATGCTGCGGGCGGTGCGGTTTGCGGCGAGGCTGGAGTTCGAAGTTGATTCTGCGACGGCTGCGGCGATCAAAGAGCTTGCCGCGGAGATCACGCAGGTCAGTCTGGAGCGGATTCGCGATGAGTTGACGCTGATGTTGACGGAGGGGCATGCGCGACGGGCGTTCGAGATGCTGTATGAGTACGATTTGTTGCAGCACATTCTGCCTGAGGTGGTGAAGATGCGCGGGGTGGAGCAGCCGCCGCAGTTTCACCCGGAGGGCGATGTTTGGGTGCATACGATGCTGCTGCTGGAGAAGCTGACGCCGGGCGTGTCGGCGACGCTGGCGTGGGGAGCACTGCTGCACGATGTCGGCAAGCCGGCGACGTTTCGTCCGCCTGATCCGAAGAAGCCGGGGGACCGCATCCGCTTCGATGGGCATGTTGAGGTGGGAGTGCGCATCGCTGAGGCGGTTCTTGCGCGGCTGCGATTTTCGAATGAAGAGACCGAACAGATCGTCGCGCTGGTGAAGAACCATATGCGATTTGGTGACGTTCTCGAGATGCGCGAGTCGACGCTGAAGCGGTTTCTTCGGCTGCCGAAGTTTGATGAGCACCTTAGACTGCACTGGATGGATTGCATGTCGGCGCATGGCGATCTGCGGCTGTATGAGTTTGCGCGCGAGCGGTATGAAGCTGCGCCGGTCGAAGAGATGCGGCCGAAACTGCTGGTGACGGGGCGGGATCTGATTGCTGCGGGGTATCGTCCGAGTCCGCAGTTCAAGGAGATGCTGGAGGCTGCGGAGGATGCTCAGCTGGAGGGTGTCGTGACGACCACCGCAGAGGGGCTGGCGTTGGTGAGAGAACGGTGGCGTGAGCCCTAAGAAACTATCCAGTGACTGTCTTGCCGGACGGGCCTCCTGCGCGGAGGGCGGTCACTTCGTGACTTGTATACCCCTTCGGTTGGCGCTCCCGTTGGTCGCGAAGGAGGATTGATTCCGACCAACGGGAGGACCATGCGAAGCTCTAAAAAGGCGTGCGAACGCCCGCCCCACGCGCAGTGGGGCCGTCCAGCAGGACAGGTCGCTGAGAGCATTTGGATGCGTCGCGGATGCTCGGCGGGTGCACTTTTTTGTCACGATTTTGTCAGTGTGTGTTGGGTGTAATGTGGAGAGAGACGGAGTGGCCGGGCGGGAGTGGTGCCTGTTATTCTGCTTCGCAACCTGAGGGCTTATGGCTACTACGAAATCGCTGCTGAATACCCCTGCCGACTTTAGTCCGAATACACAGTTGACCATTGATGGACTGCAGGTACCTGGGCGTTCCGGAGAACTGTTGATCGACCTGCTGAATCGGCGCACTGCAGTGAGTGCACAGAAGCCTGTGCCACAGGTTTGTTACGTGAAGCAGATGGGCCCTATCGAGAGCTGCGACACCTGCCTGGTGAAGGTGAATGGCGAACTGGCTCGGGCGTGCTCAACCAGAGTGACCGCGGGAATGAAGGTGGAGACCGCTGGCGAGGCCGTGGATATTGCGCAACGCGAGGCCTTCGATCGCATCCTCGAGAACCACATGCTGTACTGCACGGTGTGCGACAACAACAATCAAAACTGCACGATCCACAACACGACGGCCGTTCTCGATGTGAAGCATCAGCACCGCGAGTACAGACGGAAGCCGTATGAGAAGGATATGTCGAACCCGTTCTACCGCTACGATCCGGACCAGTGCATTCTGTGTGGGCGTTGCGTGGAGTCGTGCCAGAACGTGCAGGTGAATGAGACGCTGACGATCGACTGGGAGAGCGAGCATCCGCGGGTGCTGTGGGATGGCGGAACGAAGATCGAGGGTTCGAGCTGCGTCTCGTGCGGGCACTGCGTCACGGTGTGTCCCTGCAACGCGCTGATGGAGAAGTCGATGCTGGGCGAGGCGGGATACATGACCGACCTGCCGTCCGCGACGCTGAACAACATGATCGAAGTGGTGAAGGGTGTCGAGCCGCCGATTGGGTACGGGCCTATCCTTTCGCTCTCTGAGATGGAGTCGGAGATGCGCAACGAGCGCACCAAACGCACCAAGACGGTGTGCACCTACTGCGCGGTTGGATGCAGCTTCGAGGTGTGGACGAAGGAGCGCCACATCCTGAAGATCGAGCCAACGCATGGGCCGGCGAATGGGATCTCCACCTGCATCAAAGGTAAGTTTGCTTGGGGCCACATCAACGCAGATGACCGGCTGACGAAACCATTGCTGCGCGATGGAGACGGCTTTCGCGAGATCGAGTGGGACGAGGCGCTCGACATCATCGAACACACCTTCAAACGGATCAAGAACGAACATGGTCCGGACGCGCTGGCGTTTATTGCTTCTTCGAAGTGCACCAATGAAGAGAGCTTCGTGATGCAGAAGCTGGCACGCGCGGTGATCGGGACCAACAACGTCGACAACTGCGCCCGCTACTGCCAGAACCCTGCGACGATGGGGCTGCAACGTACCGTTGGTTATGGCGGCGATTCGGGTTCGATTGCAGATATCGAAAAGGCCGGGCTGGTGTTGATCGTTGGAGCGAATCCTGCTGAGAATCACCCCGTGCTCTGTACGCGGATCAAGCGCTCGCATAAGCATCGCGGGCAGCGACTGATCGTCGCGGATCTGCGCAAGCATGAGATGGCTGAACGCGCGGACATCTTCTTCCGTCCGAACCCTTCGACCGATGCCGTGTGGATGTGCGCGGTGTCGAAGTACATTATCGACAGCGGCCTGGCGAAGATGGACTTCGTCAACAAGTGGGTGAATCACTTCGACGAGTTCAAGAAGTCGCTTGAGCCGTTCACAATGGAGTATGCCGAGAAGATTACGGGCGTTCCTGCTGCCACGTTGATCACCGTGGCACATGAGATTGCGGCGGCGGATGGCACCTGCATCCTGTTTGCGATGGGTGTGACGCAGCATTGCGGCGGGTCGGATACGGCGACGGCGCTCTCGAATCTGCTGCTGGTGACTGGAAACTATATGCGGCCTGGGGCGGGCGCTTATCCGCTGCGCGGCCATAACAATGTGCAGGGAGCGAGCGACTTCGGCTCTATGCCAAATGTCTTTTCTGGATACCAAAAAGTCGATGACCCGGACATCCGCGCAAAGTTTGAAGCGGATTGGGGCGTTACCCTTCCCACCACCACAGGACTCGACAATCACGAGATGATCCGTGCCATTCAGGCCGGCTCTGTCAAGAGCCTCTACATCAAAGGAGAGGACACTATCACCTCCGATGCCAACGCGGGCGACGTTGGCGACGCACTCAGCGTGTGCGAGTTCCTTATCGTGCAGGACATCAACTTCTCCGAGACCTGCCGATATGCCGACCTCGTCCTCCCTGCTGTTCCCTCGCTCGAAAAAGAGGGCACCTTCACCAGCACAGAGCGCCGCATCCAGCGAATCTACAAAGCGATCGAGCCGCTGGGCGATGCGAAGGCCGACTGGGAGATTATTCAGCTGGTCGCTAATCGAATGGGCGGTAATTGGAACTACAAACATCCCTCCGAGATTATGGATGAGGTGGCGCGACTGACTCCGCTGTTTGCAGGCGTGAGCTATACGCGGCTGGAGGGCTTCGACAGCCTGCAGTGGCCGGTGCATGCGGATGGAACCGACTCGCCGCTATTGTTTACCGAGGGCTTCCCCTTCCCTGATGGCAAGGCGAAGTTCCATCCGGTCGAATACATTCCGCCTAGTGAAGCGAGCAGCAAAGAGTTCGACCTGCACCTTAACAATGGCCGATTGCTGGAGCACTTCGAGCAGGGCAGCATGACCTATCGCACGCCGGGGATCAAAGAGATTACGCCGAACACCTGGGTGGAGGTCTCCTCCGAGCTCGCCGCCGAGCGCGGCATCAGCACGGGCCGCCACGTCCAACTCACCAGCCCCTACGGCATCGTCCGCGTGCAGGTCATCGTCACCGATCGTGTTCAGGGGAAACAACTCTACATGCCCCTGAACTCGGTTGAGGAGCCGGTGAACCGGTTGACCAGCAGCTTTACCGATCGCGCCACCCATACACCGGCTTACAAAGAGACGGCGGTGCGCATGTCGGTGCTGCCGGAGCAGGGGGAGAATCCTCTGCCGCGCAGGAACTTCCGTTATGGCAAGCGTACGCCGCAGCCCGGTCTCGAGATTGAACGCAAGTGGGCGCGCAAGGACTACCATCTGCCGGGAACATCGGCTGCCGACAAGCTGGTTCAGATTACGTCCACCACCGTCTAATTTCTTTCGATTTTCAGAAAAGTTTTTCGACTTTCAGGAGTTGTTATGGCCAAGCCAATTGCTTTCAAACCGATGCCCGTCGACTTCAAGGCCGATCTTGCGCGCAAGCTGGAGAAGGCTCCAGAGAAGCATGCCGAGGCGCTGCTGCTGGCCTACGATGTGCTGGAAGAGGCGCACCGGAAGGGCCTGCTGAGCATGCTGCACGGCGCGATCGGCGCGAAGGATACGATCTTCAACACGTTGTCGCAGTATGCGGCGGCGCCTGGGGGGATCGCGGCGATCCGTAATCTGCTGACCGCCGCGAAGATCCTGACCGAACTCGATCCAGAGGTGCTCGATCAGATCTCGAAGGCAATGGCGCATGCGACCAAGGAGCATCAGGCGGAGCGAGAGGCACCTAGCCTGTTGCAGCTTGCCAGGCGCGCTACGAGCGAAGACAGCCGCCGCGGACTCTCGTTCATGACGCTGGTGCTCTCCGGGCTGGGCCGGTCGTTGAAGAACTAGCTGAAGAACTAAGCGACACGATCTCAGACACAGACGCGGGGTCGCGGGCTATGGTCAAATAAACGATGTGACTCATTCCTTCGATATCGGAAGTGCAGCCCATCAGGTCCCGGTTGGCCGGGGCAAGCTTTTTCTCATCGCGGGACCGTGTGTGATCGAGTCCGAGAGCCATGCACGCATGATGGCCGACGTGATCCAGCGCATCGCCTCCGACCTCGGTGTTCCTTACATCTTCAAGGCCAGCTACGATAAGGCCAATCGCACCTCGATCAAGAGCTTTCGCGGGCCTGGTCTGGTGGAGGGCTGCCGGATCTTGCGCTCAATCGGCGAGAGCACGGGTCTGCCCGTGTTGACCGATGTTCACACTGCGGTTGACTGTGACGCCGTGGCCGAGGCTGTGGATGTGCTGCAGATTCCGGCGTTTCTCTGCCGCCAGACAGATCTGCTGATCGCCGCTGCCGAGGCGACGAAGAGGACCGGCGGCGCGATCAACGTGAAGAAGGGCCAGTTCGTCGCGCCGTTGGACATGCGCCATGCGGTGGAGAAGATTCGCGAGAGCGGAAACGATCGCGTCTCGCTAACGGAGCGCGGTGCGAGCTTCGGATACAACAACCTGGTGGTAGATATGCGCTCACTGCCCGTGATGCGCGGGTTTGCTCCGGTGGTCTTCGATGGCACGCATTCCGTCCAGACGCCCTCTGCGGGCAATGGCGTGAGTGGAGGACAGCCGGAGTTTATCCCTGTGCTGGCACGTGCGGCGGTCGCTGCTGGCGTCGATGGTGTCTTTCTCGAGGTGCATAACAATCCGGCGGAGGCGAAGTCCGACGGAGCCAATGCGCTTCATCTAAACCATCTGAAGGCTGTGCTGGAGCAGTTGCTGGCTGTGCACGCCGCCGTTCGCTAGAAGCATGTCCTGCCGGACGGGCCCGCTGCGCGCGGGGCAGGCGTTCACACGCCTTTTTCCTGCTTCGCCCGGTCCTCCCGTTGGTCGGAATCTAATCTATCTGCCGAGCAACGCGAGGCCCCACGCGGTTCGCCCTGCCGATACAAGGTACACACGCCACGAAGTGGCCGCTTCCCGCGTAGGGAGCCCGTCCGGCAGGACATC
This sequence comes from Edaphobacter lichenicola, assembly GCF_014201315.1. Classification (NCBI taxonomy): domain Bacteria; kingdom Pseudomonadati; phylum Acidobacteriota; class Terriglobia; order Terriglobales; family Acidobacteriaceae; genus Tunturiibacter; species Tunturiibacter empetritectus. Next base: position 202,379 of record NZ_JACHDY010000004.1, on the reverse strand, counting down.
ACTGCTTAAAAAAAGCGGCCCCTCAATGAGGGGCCAATCTGCCTTGGTTCTCTCTGGTTAGGAGAGGTTTTTGCGAGTGCGCTCTAGGTCGCTATCTCGGCAAACTTGCGGACGGTGCGGAGTGGCTGCACCGTCCTGGGGGGAGGGCTACTGATTCACCTCTTGCGGTGAACTTACTCCCGCATGGGAGGTCTTTGGCGTGGTGGTTGCGTTGGACGCCGAGTCGGAGCTCATCGACGCCAGGCTGTTGTGCAGCAGCGTGACGCGAACACCATTCACGATTGCCTGCTCGCCATCTGCCGGCTTGACAGTGTTCTTGCCGAGACCAGTCTTGTAGATCCGGTATACGGGAACCTGATGCTCGGTTACGAGGTAGCGGACCACAGAGTCAGCCATCGCCTGTGAGGTCTGGACACCAGCTCTGCTGTAACCCTGCACTTCGATGATGTAGCCCTTCTCGCTGGCGAGGGTCGTGGCGAGATTGTCGAGGTCCGACTTACCGGTCGGCCCGAGAGCCGTACGGCCCGAGGCAAACTTCACTGAGGTAGAGGACACGGTCTGATACTGGTCGAGATTCCCGACCGTATTGCCGAGAGAATCGGTACGGCTGCTTGCGTTGCTAGCCAGGGTCTGGGCGGAGTTGGCGCGATTCGCGGCGTCCTGAGCATGCTGATCAGCGGTATTCGCCGTGTTCATTGCGTTCTTGATGCCAGCCTGCGAACGGGAGTCTACGTCTCGAATATCGTTGGCGTTCTTGGACTGAAGCTGATCGAGCTCGTTGACCTGACCCTTGATGGGACCGGTCTGCCGATTTACCCACTTCTTGCGAGCAAACGGGTTCATGTGACCCCAGAAGCCTTCCTTCGACTGATCGGTCAGTGGCTTGCCGGTGGCGTAGGTGGCCTTGTCGTCGGGATTCATTGCGCCCGAGGTGGAGCTGGCTGCTGCGGAGTCCGTGGTCTGTGTAGCGGGAGTGCTGGTTTGAGCGAATGCCGAGATACCCAATGCACTGCCTAAGACTAAAGCTGGGAGGCCGAAAGTGCTTCCGGATTTCATCATTTGGTCTGCTCTCCTGTTCTGACTCTGCGCCTGTGTTCCAGACGTCAACATGCAGTTGCTAGAGCAGGTGGCGTGCCAAACCACTAAAACGTGTCAACCAGAAGAAAATAAATGGGTTGGAGGAAACGAGAAGTTTCTGCCTAACGGGAGATTACAACCGACTCACGCAAAATCTTCCAGACGGCCAGGTAACTATTACCCGATGGCCTACCCCGGTCACCAAGGGAGCGGCTATTTTGTGTCCACGCTAATGATGTGAATCTCGGGCATTTGCGTGTTCCAGTTGGTCGGGATTGTCTCGAAGATAAGGCGAAAGTCCCGTTCCTCGCCCGGCTTCATGGGCGCCGCGCTTATGGGCTGGGTATCGATGTAGGGCTCACGCATCCGGACGACCGATAGCGGCAACGTCTCCACTTGCGGGGGCATGGCCTCATCGTTGCGGAAGAGGACCTGTACGGTGATGCCGGAGACGGTCTGACCGCCTGCATTTTGAATATGACCGTCGATGAAGGTCGACTTTCCTCCTGAGAGGCTGGTCGACTCGCTCATCGCAAGCTGCGAGAGGGGGAGCTCGGCGGCATAAGCGGCCAGTGGCTGGATCGTGTTGGGGGCCGCATGGGATTTGTGGCGTGTGGCGAAGACCAGACCGAGGAGCACCACCAGCACGACCAACCCCGCCACTCCCCATGCTGCGATCGGCACCCCGCCTCCCTCCGGCGGCTTGCTCTCGAACATCACGGGCTGCCGGCTACTGGTGTCGCTGCTTCCTGGCGGGATCGGGGCGCTTGGGGAACCAGATGGATTAACCAGGGAATCGAGGGGACTACGCTGTTCGCTCATAAGCGGAGATTTTATACCGCTGGATGGCTAGTACCCTCTGGAGCCGTGCCACACCCCTCGTAAGGGTTATCAAAAAGGAATCATTCAAGAGTCTGCAACAAAACTTTGACGAATTTTCACGCCGACACCAGAACTTTCTGGTGCATTCTCGCGTTATAGAACATCTATAGAGGGTCGGTAATTTACTTGCACCAGTCTTTACCGGCAGCATTCAGGCGCAACTTAAGGAGAGGGCCAGGCATGAACGAGCAAATCGATCTTTCGCAGCAGCTTCCCTTCTCGGCGCTGGATCCGAACAACAGTCTGCGGGCTGCTGAGGGTGTCGCGATTCCCGTCGCGGCCGACCGCATGTACCAGGTCGCCGCATTGACGGCTGGCTTGTTTCTGCTGTTTACGCTGCTCTAAGTTCGCCGGACCCACGTACCTGCTTGCTTTGAAGCTCCGTCACCATCCGCTTGAAACAGCAACGACCTAACTTGAAAACAACAACCTAGGCGAAGCTGGCGCGCTTGACCTTCTGGCGGAAGTCCTCGCCCTGCATCTCCACGACAACACACATCTCCTGCAACCGGGACCAAATTCGGTCTCCGATTCGATCTCCCAGCGTGCGTCTATTCATGGCTTTCTGGGCTTCTTGTGCCGCTTCGGAAGCAAAATGATCCACGGATTCATCAAAAGCGATCGAGGGTGGTTTATTCGGCAGATTCGAAGTGATGATTGTCGAACGATCCTCGTTATATCGGCTACTCAAAATATAGGACGTAGTATCCCAACTCCAATCGCTTGGAGTGATATCGCCTAAGTCATCGAGAACCAGAAGATCGCAGGTAATAACGGTTTTCAGCATTTCCGCCTCTGCTCCAGCGTGCCGCCCGCTATAGGTAGAGCGAAGATTTTCTAGAAGTTCCTTGTGTTCCCAGAAAATTCCTGTTGCGCCTCGCTCTAAAATTAGATTTTTTAAAATACCAATCGCAAGATGCGTCTTGCCCAAGCCCGCTGATCCGACAAAAAGTAGCCCCTTACCGCTCGTTTCAATTGGATATCCTTCGGTAAACTTGCGCGAGACAATCAAGCTTTTTTTAACACTTTTTGTCGCCGAGCTGTGCATAGTTTCGTAACTATCAAGCGAACAGAACTCGTAGCGCCGAGGAATACGGGCGTTCTTAAGAACACGAGCTGCCCGGCGCTCGATGCGACAAACACAATCCTGCGCAAACTGAGTCCCGTCTGGACGCTGAATGACCTTTAGACCTAACCCACCGCATATCGTGCAAACTTCACTCATGGCTGTCCCTTCAGTATGGCAGCATCTGAATCCAATTGCCCCCTGTGCGAATCTGAGTTAAACTGAGGAAACTGCTTGAGCGCTCCGAAAAGGCGCAAGCGGCGGCGCGACAGGCCCTTCGATGTGACGTGAACTCTTCCGTTGCAAGCGATCCGCGAGCCGGCAGGCATACCCCAAGATTGAGAAAAGGATTCTGATCATGCCAAAAGAAGGTATTCACCCGAAGTACGACAACATCCACGTCAAGTGCGCATGCGGGAACACGTTTGAGACCCGCTCCACGCACAAGGGCGACATCGTCGTCGAAATCTGCTCCGCCTGCCACCCGTTCTTCACCGGCAAGCAGAAGCTGATCGACACCGCAGGTCGCGTCGAGCGCTTCCGCCGCAAGTTCGCCAAGTCGGACGCCGGCAAGGCCGAGACCGCCGCGAAGTAAGCGGACGCCTAAATCACCCAGGGGCCTCCGCACCACGCGGGGGCCTTTGTTTTGTCTAAATTGTCTACACTAGTCACGAACAAGAACCACGAGCACCTGTTGCCATGAAGAAGCGATACACCCTCGAGCAGAAGCGTTGGGACGATCCAGCCGAGCACACGATGCCCGAGCACTCCCGCGTGCCTGCGAGCTTCACCATCGGCAACGTCAAGATCGCTCCTGCGACGGTTCTCGCTCCCATGGCCGGGGTGACCGACACGGTCTTTCGCCGCTTCATCAAGAACGCCAGCCAGTTTACGACTCCCGCCGACGAACTTGCAGACTCTTCGGCCAACGTCGACAGCATTACCTCGAACCAGCAGTCCGGCTGCGGCCTCATCATGACGGAGTTCACCTCCGCCGACGGCCTCTCCCGCATGCGCGAGACGAAACGCAAACGCTACCTGACCTACTACGAGGACGAGCATCCGATCTCGGCGCAGCTCTTCGGCTCAAACCCCGCGACGCTGGCCGACTCGGCACGCATCGTCGAGGACGCAGGCTTCGACCTCGTCGACCTGAACCTTGGCTGCCCGGCCAAGCGCGTCGTTGCCTGCAATGGCGGCTCCGGCCTGCTGCGCGATCTGCCGCTCATCGAGACCATCTTCAAGACCGTCCGCGCCGCCGTCTCCATTCCCTTCACCGTGAAGTTCCGCATGGGCTGGAACGACAAACACATCGTCTGCGTCGAGCTCGCGAAGATGGCCGAGGACTGCGGCCTGAACGCAGTAGCCCTGCACGCCCGCACCCGCGAAGACGGCTACACCGGACAAGCCCGCTGGGAGTACATCGCCGCCGTCAAGGACGCCGTGAAAATTCCAGTGATCGGCAACGGCGACATCCGCACCCCGGAGGACGCTGCCGCGATGGTCGACGTCACCGGCTGCGACGCCGTGATGATCGGCCGCACTGCGCCGTCGAATCCGTGGATCTTCCGCCAGATTGCGCAGTACACCGCGTCGAAAGAGGCCACCGGCGTAGGCACCTACGATCACCCCACCGATCAGGACCGCTATCGCATGATCCGCACCTACTTCCAGATGCTGGTCGACGAGATCGCACTCGAAGAGCGAGCCGAATCAGCGCGCGCGGAGGCCATCACCGCAGCAGGACAGGTCGCACGCGAGCAGCGCCACCGCGACTGCGTCGGCAAGATGAAGCAGTTCGCCAGCTGGTTCACCCACGGCGTTCCAGGCGGAGGCGCACTGCGCAAACAGATCTTCGAATCGAAGAACGGCGACGCAGTTCTCGGTGCGATTGAAAGCTTCTTCGCGAATCGCGCAGATGACCTCGTGCACCATCCCGAGATGGTCACGCAAGATGACCAGCTTCTGACCTCTGCAGCCTACTGCGATTGATTCGCCGCACACTACATCTCGTCACAAATGACTAGAGGGTCGGACTCTGCCCTGCAGCACGTGCGTCGAATGTGATCCGGCATCCGTATTTCGTTTGCGCCATACCGCCTTCACCTTCGCACGCCACCGCTCATCGAGCGCTACAAGACTCCATTCGACCCGCGGAGAAAGATAGCGCAGAACGACCTCCGTCGCCGGATGAACTCGCAGTGCAGGAGCTACAAGGTACAGTCGCGGAGGTTCGGTCGACAGCCGCAGCCCACCGAAGTATCCATGCCGCTGAAACTCTCCCAGGCCAGTGGCGTTATCGGGATTCTGCAGATGATGCCACCGTACGCGCACCCAATAATCAAGCCCCTGCAGAGCGAGATGCAGATCTTCGTCGGCCTTCAACTCAATGACCGCCAACCGTCCGTCATCCGTGACGCCGAGCAGGTCGAGCATTCCTCGATCCGCTGCGGCGAACGCAGGCACCTGCGTGTAAACATGCTTCGGATCGAGGCGCGCATCGAGCGGCTCCACGTCGCGCCGCAGCACGCTTTCGAGCCAGCGCTCGGGCTGCATACGATAGAGCGGATCGCGTTTGTCGCCACCAGCAATGCGTCGCGCAAACAGTCGCGCCACCAGCTCTCTTAGCTCATTCTCATTCTCTTCAGTCAGTGGAGTCTCATTAGCGCCCGCGCCAAACGTGATCTCCTGCGCACTGTTGAACGAGTTTCCTGTGTAGCCCATTCGCACCCGCGCAAACTCGAGCCCATGCAGCAGAAACGCAAGCTCGGTACCGCTACGAAGACGCTGCTCCACCACCTCGCGCATCGTCTCCGGCACCAGGGCCATCACGCGTGGCTTCGACTCGGCGAATCGCTCGTGTGCGGCCTGCTCATTGGGCGCATGCATCAGGCGGGTGGTCAGGTTGCCGTGGTCGGCGGCATCGCGCTGCTCCAGCTCCTCGGATCTCTGGTCCAGCTCCCACAGCTCCCACTGTGCGACTGAAGGATTGAGCCACGCCATCCGCGAGAGTGTCAGCATCGCCATGCCACGCGGCACGATCAGCTTCAATCCCTGATACAGCCTTCGCCCATCGCCTGACTCGCGGCAGTGTTGCAGCCACAAGATCCCCAGCGTCAGGATGCCATCGACGGTTGCCTGCGTCTCTTCTTCATTGACGGCGATCACGGCCCACGCCTTCTGTCCCTGCAGCAGCGATCCACGCGCATACGCCGGGCCGAAGCTCTTCTCGAGATCCATCGCCGTGCGAAGCCCATCGACTTTGAACTCGGGGAAGCTACGCAGCAGAACGCGCTCCAGCACCCGCAGATACTTCACCCGCGTCGCCTCACGCGTGGAAGGTGTGCGGCGATCGCGATCGGTTACAAGTTCAAGAGTCTGAGGTTTAGTCTGCCCGAAGCGGTGCGTGCTGACCCGCAGCACACCATTGCGCAGTGCCGTACCACTCACTCGCCGGACAAGATTACGATCCTCTCCCCAGAGATGCAGCGTGCAGCGGCCATGTTCGGTCGCGAGCTTGTACTTCGCCTCGCGCATATCGAAGAGTACCTTGCCATCCTCCAGCACCACGGCGCGGGGAGACTCAGCGAGAAAACTTTCGAGGGCAGCGGATATCTGTTCCACCGTCTGCACGGGCTCCGCGGAGGAGGCTCTTGGCGGCATAGCCGAACGTTAGCACATCTGCGGATCGAAAACCGTTGCAGAATCTACAACGAAAGCTTGAAGTGAAAGTCGGAGATGCGCAGCCCATGCCTGAAGTAGAACGCATGCGCCTCGTGTCGGTGCGTTCCCGAGTCGAGCATGAAGGTGGTGCACCCTGCCTCTTTGGCCAGCGCAATCAGCCACGTCAGCATCGACTCGCCATGCCCCTTCGAGCGCGCAGCCTCGTCCGTCACCAGGTCATCGACGTAGAGCGTCTTGCCGCTCCACAGCAGATTCTGCATGCGAAAGCCGGCGACCGACACGATCGCGCCGTCCGATTCAAGATACGCGAGCAGATATCCCTCGGCCTGCTGGGTTTGAATGCGGCCAACAAACTCTTCGGCAGCCAACATGGGCCGAAGCTGGCGCATCACCGGGAAGCAGCGGTCCATCTCGCTCGGCATCGTAGCAATCTGAATGGTGGGCATATGCGGGCAGCCCGCTACCACCCTTCCTTCGCGCGCAGATGCGTGATGTGGGCCACGTGATGGCGAGAGTGCCAGGCATAGGTCAGCGCCGACAGCTCCACCGTGACGCGGCCATCCTCGGGATGGTTGTACCCACGCTGCCACTGCTGTTCGTCGAGAGACTGAAGCAGCATCACCCATCGCGCGTGCAGGGCTTCCACCAGCTCCAGGGACCACTCCACCGGCGCGGCCATGTCATGCAGCTTCGCCCAGGCGGCCTCATCATAGGGCTTGACCGCCGGCCAGTCCTCGGTCAGCGCGAGCTTCACCCGAACCAGGGCGTTCATGTGGCTGTCCGCGACGTGATGCACCACCTGGCGCAGCGTCCATCCCCCTTCGCGATAGGGCGTGCTCAACTGCGCCGAGCTCAATCCGTCTACGGCATTGCGCAGTTGTTCGGGCAGCTCCGCGAGCGTTGCAATCGCCCCGGTACGCTCATCCGCAGAGATGGATGCGGGCGTTTCAAAGACGCCTACAGGGTACCTCGAATCGATATCAGTAAGCGCCATGGCCTCGCCTCCATACCTCTACCAGCAACTTAGCACACGAAATTGTGTAACCTACCATGAAGATTCAGTTGCGCCCCTCGAAGCTTTCCTTTATGCGACTTTCCGCTCTACCCCTCGCCCTGATTCTTGCCGCCACCACTGTTTATGCGCAGCAGCCTACCGCTGCGGTCTTGAGTCATGCGGTTACCCAAGCGAACCAATCTGAAGCGAGCCAATCTGAAGCGAACCAGCCCAGCGGCACAGCAGGCAGCTACGTTGGCTTCGACAGCAACGACTACCCGAAGGAGGCAACAATGCCTGCGCTGCGACGACACTTCGCCTTCGTCGGTTACTGGCTCAACAATCCCCCTGGCGAAAAACAGAACGGCTGGGTCGGCAAGCGCGAGGCATTGATGCGTAATGGTTTCGGCTTTCTGGTGTTGTTCAACGGCCGGTTTGAGTCGGAGATCAAAAAAGCGAAGCGCTCCGGAACATCGCCTGCCTCGCTGGGAGCCAGGGACGCAGCCGCAGCCGCCGCCGCAGCCGCGCGCGAACACTTCCCTGCCCACACGATCATTTTTCTGGATCAGGAGGAGGGCGGCCGACTCACCGAAGACCAGTCTGCGTATCTTCTTGCGTGGACAGAGGCAGTCGCCCACTCGGACTATCTGCCCGGAGTCTATGGCAGCGGCCAGCCAGTCAATGACAGTCCCGGCAAGACCATTACCACCGTGCAGAATATTCGCGGGCAGGTGGCCGCGCAGCATCTGCACCAGATCGCGATGTGGGTCTACCAGGACGCCTGCCCACCCGCCAACGGATGCAGTCTGCAGCCCCCTCCGCTCGACTCCAGCGGCACCCCGGACATTGCGGTGTGGCAGTACGCTCAGTCTCCGCGACGCAAGGAGATCACAGCGTCCTGCAGCAAAACCTACGCCACCGACGGCAACTGCTACGCTCCCGATCTGCCAAATTTTCCGTTGGACCTTAGTGTTTCAGGCTCCGCCGACCCGTCGCATGGGCGCTGAAACGGGCCCGAAAGCGCGCTGATCTTTGCGAAAAAGAGAGGTCGGCAGGCATACTTCCGCTGCACCTCCGCAAGGGAGTTATTTGCCGCGGCTCCCTTGGAAGCCTAGAATCAATCTAGATGACCATACCCGCACCCGACCACAAACGCTACTTCATCGAAAAACTTGGTCTGTCGGAACGCCTGATGGAACGCTGCCTGGGCGAGGCCCTCTCCGCAGGAGGCGAGTATGCGGACCTTTACTTTGAGTCGGTTACGTCCACCTCGCTGGGCATCGACGAGTCCCTGGTCAAGTCGGCGAGCCAGGGGATCAGCGTTGGTTGCGGCATTCGCGTCGTCTCGGGCGAGCGCACCGGCTACGCCTACACCGACGATCTTTCTAGCGAGCGCCTGCTCCGCGCAGCCCGAACCGCGGCCCTGATCGCCAGCGGCCCGGCCAAAGAGCTGATGAGTGGATTTCGCCAGACCGACACCCCTTCGCTCTACCCTGTCGCGGGAGCCACCAGCGACGCCGAGATCGCCGCCAAGCTGGCATTGATTCAACGCGCCGACAAGGCCGCCCGCGCTTACGACTCCCGCATCACCCAGGTCCGCGCCGGCTTCAACGACGAGCTTCGCCGCATCCTCGTCGCTGCCTCCGACGGCACCTTCGCATCGGACACCCAGCCCCTCGCGCGTCTCAATGTCTTCGTCATCGCGAAGGACAGCGTGAACACCGCACGCGGCACCAGTGGCGGCGGCGGACGCGTCACTATAGATTTCTTCGAAGGCGACAAGTCTCCCGAGCACCACGCCCGCGAGGCCGCACGAACCGCCATACTGCAACTCGGCGCGATCGAAGCACCCGCAGGCGAGATGCCAGTCGTCCTCGGCCCTGGCTGGCCCGGTGTTCTGCTGCATGAAGCTGTAGGCCACGGCCTCGAAGCCGACTTCAATCGCAAGAAGACCTCAGCCTTCGCCGGACTCATCGGCCAGCAGGTGGCAAGCCCCAAGGTCACGGTCGTCGACAATGGACTGATGCCCGGCCGCCGCGGGTCTATCAACATGGATGATGAAGGCAACCCCACGCAGGAGACCGTGCTGATTGAAAATGGCATCCTCAAGGGCTTCCTCTCCGACAAGCTGAACTCGCGCCTGATGGGCATGCCGAACACCGGCAGCGGACGCCGCGAGAGCTATCACCACATCCCCATGCCGCGCATGACCAACACCTACATGCTCAACGGCGAAGACATGCCCGAAGACATCATCAAGAGCGTCAAGCGCGGCCTCTACGCCGTGAACTTCGGCGGTGGACAGGTCGACATCACCAACGGCAAGTTCGTCTTCTCGGCCAGCGAGGCTTACCTGATCGAAGACGGCAAGGTAACACGGCCCGTGAAGGGTGCAACGCTGATCGGCAACGGCCCTGAAGCATTGAAGTATGTGTCGATGGTCGGCAACGACCTGGCACTCGACGAAGGCATCGGCACCTGCGGCAAGGCGGGGCAAAGTGTGCCGGTCGGCGTAGGCATGCCCACAGTAAAGCTCGACCGCATGACGGTCGGGGGAACGGGACAATAATGGCTGTCGAACGCGAAAAGATCTACGAGTGTGAAGTGAAACGCCGTCGCGTCAAAGCCGGCGGAGGCTATGAGCCATTCTGGAAGGTCAAGCCCGTAGCCGTCGCGCTCGTCGACAACGACACCGAGTTTCGCTGCAAGGACTGCTTCGGCGAGGTCAAGCTGCTCGGCCGCAACGGCAAGACCGGCACTGTACCGTACGTCGAGCACAAGTCCCCGGCCGACTCCGAGTACTGCGCCAACGGAATGCTCTTCAAAAAAGCAACCGACGGCCGCGAGCCCAGACCTTCGCAGCATCCCGTCGAGTAACCGACTGCTTCGCTGCAACAACTTTCCCCAGGGCCCTGTGCGCACGACATCTGAAAGTACGACTCAACGTACGACCAACCGCACCGAATCTCGAGGTATCCCCATGGCAGTCGAACGTGAAAAGTTTTACGAGTGTGAAGTGAAGCGACGCCGCGTCAGAGCAGCCGGTGGTTACGAGTCGTTCTGGAAGGTCAAGCCCATCACGGTCGCGCTCGAAGATAACGACACGGAGTTCCGCTGCATGACCTGCGGAGGCGCGGTAAAACTCTTCAAGCGCCGCTCAGAAGACGGCCCCGCCACGCACATCGAACACAAGCTGAAGACCGACTCCGAGTACTGCGCGGCAGGCATGTACTTCCTGAAAGCCACAGACGGTCGCCTGCCCCGGCCCTCCGCAACCCCTGTTCGCTAACACCGTTCGCTGAGTGTTAGCTCCAGCCGGGGCGATCGTTCCTGGCAATCCTCTACAAGGGCAAGCACACGCACGATCGCATCAATCCATGCGCGATCGGCCGCTATGCCCTTGGTATGACGCCAAGCTGCTGCATCATCGTCAAGTTATCCATCAGGATTCGACTGTCCCTCATCTTGCCCTCGACCAGGCGGTCGATGACGACACCTTTGACGCTGACGCTCCGGCCCGTAGCAGGAACACCGAGAAATGTCCCTCGATGTGTGCCGGTCCACGTGAAACGAGTGACAACCTTGTCTCCACTGGCCACCGTCTCGTCCGCAACCCAGTGAATGTCCGGGAATGCGGTGCGCAACATCCCGATGACCTCTTTCAAACCCTCTCGTCCCTGCCGCTGACCCGGAAGAGGATCAAGCTCGACAAAGTCGACCGCGACAAGTTCGTCGGCTTGCTCCAACCGTCCCTGATTGATGACCTCATCCAAAAACCGTGCAATGACTATGACGTTCCCAGACTCAGACACTCGCATCTCCTGTTCGGCACCTGTGAAATAACAGCGAGCATCATATCAGCCACTCTCCCAGCCGACCCATCGCCTCTTTCTCCGACCAGATACACCTGTTGCATCCGTCAGAAAAAGTCAGCTCAAACCAATTATCCTGAAGAGACCATGCCAACCCAGACGACCACGAACCTCCGCCAGCTTGCCTCCGATGTCCTCAGCCACGCCCTCAAGGCTGGAGCCACCGATGCTGAAGCTGTCGTCTACGAAGGCGATGAGTTCTCCGCGCTGGTGCGGCTGGGACAGGTTGAGACGCTGAAAGAATCAGGCTCGCGAGCAGTTGGCCTGCGCGTCTTCATCGGCCAGCGCACGGCGAGCACGTCGTCCTCTGACTTCTCCAACGACAGCATCGCGCGCCTCGTCGAAGGAGCCCTCACGCTCGCGAAGATCACCAGCGAAGATCCGTTCGCCGGCCTGCCCGAAGCACACGAGTTCGGCCAGATCGAAGAAGATCAGCACCTCTACTTCGACGACGTAAACGAGATGCCTCCCGCCGAACGCATCGAGATCGCCCGCCGCACCGAAGCCGCTGCCATGGCCTACGACGCCCGCATCCAGAACTCCGGCGGCGGCGACTTCGACACCTCGACCTCGCACAAGATCCTGATGAACTCCCGCGGCTTCACCGGCGAGTACCGCCGTAGCTACTGCGGGTTCTCTGCCGCGCCCATCGCCCACGACGAGAAGGGCAACATGCAGCGCAACTACTGGTTCTCAAACTCGCGCACCGTCACCAAGCTCGAGAACCCGGAAGAGATCGGCCAGGAAGCCGCGCGCCGCACCCTCAAGCGGCTCGGCGCACGCCAGGTCAAAACCCAAAAGGCCCCGGTCGTCTTCTCGCCCGAGATCGCGCGCGGAATCATCGGCAACATCTTCGACGCGGCCAACGGTGACGCCATCTATCGCAACGCCTCCTTCTTCAGCGGCATGCTGGGCGAAGAGGTCGCCGGCGAAAACATCACCGTCATCGACGACGGCACCATCATTCACGACGGAATCGGCGGCTTCGGCACACGTCCCTTCGACGGCGAAGGTCTGCCCACGCGCCGCACCGTGCTCGTCGAACGCGGCATCCTGAAGAACTACGTCTCGAACACCTACACCGCACGCAAGCTCAACATGAAGTCCACCGGCAACGCCTCGCGCGGACTCGCCGGCAACCCCGGCATCGGCGCGGGCAACTTCTTCCTCGAAGCCGGCACGCTCACCCCCGAGCAGATCATCGGCGACATCCAATCCGGCCTCTACGTCACCGAGACGATGGGCTTCGGCGTCAACCTCGTCACCGGCGACTACTCTCAGGGCGCGAGCGGCCTCTGGATCGAGAACGGCGAACTCGCCTACCCGGTCGAAGAGATCACCATCGCCGGCAACCTCAAAGACATGTACAAAAACATCGTCGCCATTGGCAACGATCTCATCTTCCGCGGAGCCAGCGCCGCCCCCACCATGCGCATCGAAGGCATGACGATCGCCGGTGCGTAAGTTGTAGCGCATCATCAGATAAAGCAAGACTACAATTCACGTTGTGGCAACCAGCTTCCATTTCGAACACCTACTAGACTTCACCCCGGGCCAGGCAGACGAGATCCTCCGCACCATCCCCGCCCACCCTGGGGTCTTCGCCCTCTGCGGCGCACGCCAGGAAGACGCACCCTACCTCACCAAGACCGCCGACCTCCGCCGTCGCATGCGTCGTCTGCTCGATCCACCGGAGTCGCAATCCAAGCGCCTCAACCTTCGCGAAAAAGTCGCGCGCATCGAGTACTGCGTCACCGGCTCCGCCTTCGAGTCCTCCCTCGTCCTCTATCAAGCCACCGCCACGCACTTCGGCTACACCGAGGCGCGCCGCCGCCTCAAGCTTCACACGCCCTACTTTCTCCGCATGACGATGGAGAACCCCTTCCCTCGCGTCTACTCCACCAACAAGCTCTCCAAACGCGGCCTCGCCCTGATGTACGGCCCATTCCCCTCGCGCCTCGCCGCCGAGCGTTACTGCGACGCCGTCCTCGACCTCTTCAAACTTCGCCGCTGCTACGAAGACCTCGCGCCCTATCCCGACCACCCCGGCTGCGTCTATGGCGAGATGAACAAGTGCATCGAGCCCTGCAAGCAAGCCTGCTCGCCCGCGGAGTACGCCGCCGAAGCCGAGGCCGTAAAAAAATTCTTCGACACCCGCGGCGAGAGCATGATCATTGAAATTGGTCTGGCCCGCGAAGAGGCCTCCTCCGCAATGAAGTTCGAAAAAGCCGCCGCCCTGCACGCGCAATGGCAGAAGGTAAAAGCCGCACAGGCCCTCGCCGACTGGATCGTGCGCCCCATCCCGAAGCTGAAAGCCATCATCGTCCAGACGGCCGCACAAGAGAAGGAGCACGCCGAACAAGCCGCGCTGTTCCTGCTCAACGGAGGCTGCATCCTCGGCCCCGAACGCCTCTCCACCCTCGGCGTCCGTGCCGTGCGCGAGCAGACCAGCGTCGGCAGCTCCCTCTTCGCGCAGCCTCTGATGCTCCAGGCCGTTCCACTCGAAGGCGCTGCAACCGACACATCCGGCGCCTCCGACTCTCCCGAAGCCCGCGCCGCGCACGTCCTCTCCCTCCTTGAAGCCCTAGCCGAGCCCTCCAGCGATCTCGCTCTCCTCAGCGACCATCTCTCCCTGTTGCGTCGCTGGTACTATCGCCCCGAGAAGCAGCGCAACGGCGAGATCTTCTTCCCCAACGAAGACGGGGGCGACAAGGGCGCATGGCCCATCCGGAAGATCCTCCGCGGTGCCGCCCGCATGGTCCTCGGCGACCCCAAACCCAAGGCCGAAACCCAGCGCGACGCTGCCAAAGAAGCCGCGAAGGGAATCAAAACCAAGATCCTCCACGAAGGCCGCCCCGACGTGGAAAGAGTCGTGCCCGTGCTGCCGAAGAATCGCTAACGCGCACCTTGAGAGGCGAGTTCCTCAGATTCAGAGCGGATTCGGTTTCAGGGTAGCTTCAGTGCGGTTCAACCTCACCCTTGTAGAGCAACTTGCCCGGCACGAACTCAGTGGCGATGCCGAAGAGAGCGCCGAGCAGGCCGCCTGCGCGGGCCAGACCGCCGGTGAACTTGGCGTTGTTGGTGGTGTTGGCATTTTTGATGCTGGAGTCGACGATGGCACCGATGCCGGCACCACCGCCAGCGCCGATGAGCGCTCCTCCGATCGCCGACCCGGTCATGCTGCGGGCGCGGATCAGTCGAATGTCAGTTTTGCGGAGGGAGATCGAGTGATTAACTCCAGCTTGTCTCTTGTGGCAGACCAGACCGTCGCCATCGGCTGAGTCGAAGGCGCAGAAGAACTTCTGTTGGGACAGAGTAATCCGGATGGAAGCGCCGGCCTTGAGGCTCTCTACGCGTTGCCAGTCTTGCGACGGCTGTTGCGCCAGCCCTGCTGCCGAAGCGGCGAAGAGCAAGGTGAGACCTGGGAGAAGGTGCAGCACACTGACGCGGATTCGGCCCTCCCCTTAATTCCTGATCCCTTGATTGGGCATCACTATAGCTCTCCGCACAGAGCCTGAGCAAGCGTTCTCTGCGCTGGCTGATCCACCCACACACTGGCGTCAGAGCTTCGTTCCCTAAGCTTTTCGTTGCTTTTGGTGATCTGCTTCAAGTACGCTCTGCTGCGCGCTTGCTGAGTTGTTCCCCCTGGCGCTGAACCTTGATTCCCTAACCCCGATTCCTACCCCCCGGAGCTATAGTGCCCCCTCCCTTCCGTAGCAGCCTCCAGCTTGGTTCACTGCTCGGAATCACAGGTGTTTTTGTTTTGTTAGGCACGCCGATATGCTCTGCGAGTCCTGCTGCCGCTATTGATCCAGGAGCCGCCAGGCCAGCGGCATCGGCAGAGACTGGAGCAGCGGCAGAGCCTGAAACATCGTTCAATTCCCTCCCCAATGCTCCGATCCCGAACGTGGTCTTGATGGCGGGCGCAGTGGCCCATGCCTCGGGCGCTGAGGCCCGGGAGGACCTCGGAGTTGAGTCTGCTGCGAACGCGCTAACGTTCCTGCGCACTGGCGACAGTGTGGTGAGGCCGTCCTCAGCAGAGGGTGAGCTGGCAAGGGAGCAGCTGACCGAGGGCTGCGAGAGCGGCAGAATCAAGGGGAAGGCGTGCAAGGTGCACTGGCTCCCGATTCTGTGGCAGTCCTTCGAGTGGCTTACGGCGCAACACTCGGGGAACATTCTGCTGGATTCGGAGACCCGAAACGACCTTACGTCGAATCCTTACTGGTCCACCTATAAGTACTGCGTCGAGCACTATCGTTGGTACCAGTGGTCGGACGATACGACCTTCATCGTGCATGACATCGGGCACCCGATGATGGGAGGCATTACCAGCAGCATCTTCGAGCAGAACGATCCCAAGGCGCGGGCGCTAGTGTTTGAGAACAACGGCAACTACTGGCGCAGCCGGCTGAAGGCTATGGCGTGGTCGGCAGTCTACAGCGCGCAATGGAAGGTTGGGCCGGTGAGCGAGGCTTCGATCGGCAACAGCGGGCGGAACACCTACTATGTCGCTCATCTGGGGCGCACGACCAATGAGACCGGCTTTCAGGACTTCGTGATCACGCCGGTCTACGGCTTCGGTTGGAACGTCGGCGAGGATGCGATCGACCGCTACCTCATGCCGAAGATTCATGCGCGTGTAAAAAACCGCTTCTATCTGACAGCGCTGTCCGTGATGACGCCGTGCAAGGCGACCGCCAACATACTTCGATGGAAGCCGCTATACTACCGGGACACGGCCTACGCGTCGCCGGGCAGCAACTAGCAACTCCCATCACCCCAAAAAACAGCGCAACGACGAGATCCTCTTCCCCTGGCTCGAGCCCCGGTCTCGAGGACGAGCCCAGCAAGCTCGTTCGGCAGAAGGCGCACCAGTATGCAAGAATGCTCCGGTAGGATTATCGTTTCTGTGTATTCATTCCTGCTCGATGGAGCCGCCAGATGCCTGAAGAAGTAGCCGCCAAACTGCCTGAAGTACCCGCCAAACCGCTAACCTATGACGTTAAACGTGAAGGGGAAACTGCCGTTGTGAAGTGCCATGGTCGCCTGGTGGCGGGCCTCACGGATGGCTTTTACAAGGAATTGAAGGAAGTTGCCTCCAGCAGCAAAGTGTTGGTGCTCGATCTCGAAGACCTGACCTATGTGGACAGCATGGGACTGGGAACGATCGTGCGGCTCTATGCTCACGCAAAGAGCGCAGGGTGCGAGTTCCAGCTGCTGCACCTCGGCAAGCAGTTACGGAATCTCTTGAAGATGACCAACCTGCTGTCGACTCTCGCCTCGGCGGAGGGGCATGGGATCACGGTTGCCTAAGCGCCCATCCTGAGCCGTGACAACCCTGAGAATCGATAGCGGGTTTGTTCGAATGCCTCCGCAGCTGCTGACCGTCCGACATTGGGCGGATCGTGTCACGCAAACGGCCTACGGTATCCCAAGAAATTTAAACGGCTTGCTCATCACAAATTCCTTTACAGCATTCCCGGCATAGACTTGGCTCTGGTTCTTTCCCAGGTCAAGCTTCTCCACCTTCCCGGTCTCTGCGGAGAAATCGATATCCTTGAAGTTCATCCAGAACGTATTGGGTGTCACCGCGGACTCGAAGAAGTAAATCATTCTCTTCTGATCGGCCACTGTTCGCCATCGCGTCGATGAGATGTTCGGCTCCTCCGGCGTCGTAAGCCCATAAGGCACCGAGACATTCCGGATCACGCTGAAGACGCTGGCAACTGTAATATCCGGACTCTCTCCCTGTGGAATTGCGTTGATGTAGAAAGAAGCTCGCGCAAACCTGTCCGCCGCGCGGTTCGTTCCCGGAAGCATGACCGTTCCGCCAATGCCTTTCCAATATGTATCCAGCGCCAGCTGCTGATCGAACGCCGGGGAGTTCGTCATCACCTGATACTTGCGGTCATGGTGAATCGTCTGCTTCCCGTCGATGTACTCCACAATCGCGCTGTCGCCGGTCGCATCCGACATCGAGAGATGCAGCGTAGCGAGCCTCTTCTCGCCCGGAACACTCGCGGTCACCAGCGTAAAGGTCTCGTGCTCCAGAGCGTCCACTGCCTCTGCCACTGTAGCGAAGTTGTCCAGCACCCACTGTGCCCATAGTGAGATCGCCATCCCTGGCTTGCCTGCGATCGGCTTCGGATACTCCGACTCCACCAGCCACAGCAGATTCGCCACCATCCCCTTCTCATTCATCCCATCCGTCGTTGAAACGTCATATCCAGTAGCCACCACGCTTCCGTACTTCGATCTCCACTTGAGCGACTGCGCTCCCACCTCCCCGTTCCGCTCCATCCCGCGAGGCAGTATCCACAGATTCGTGCCTACATCGACCTTCCAATCCATCGAGCGAGAGGTAATCACTTCGCCGTCCGGCCCCAGGTAAACAGCCCGCGTACAGGCCAGGGTGCGCATCTCCGCGCCAGGTAAAAGGCTCAAAATAACAAAGAAGGAGCATAGCCAACGAGCCATCCTCAGCATAGGAACCTCCGGCACGCACAATGATTCGGCAGACACACAATAAACCACCGAATCCCACCTGTCAGAGAAAAAGACTTGATGGCGCACTGATAAACTGGGCTTCAGGAGCTTATTCCCGTGATCGAACTGGCAGCATCCATCCTCGCCGCAGACTTCGCCCACCTCGCCGACGATGTCGCCCTCGTGGAGCGCGGCGGCGCAACCCTCCTCCACGTCGACATCATGGACGGCCACTTCGTCCCCAACATCACCTTCGGCCCGCCCGTCGTCAAAGCCCTCCGCCCCATCACCAGGCTCCCCCTCGACTGCCACCTGATGGTCGAAAACCCCGACGACTTCATCCACGACTTCGCCGAAGCCGGGGCCGACATGATGAGCGTCCACCAGGAGGTCTGCCGCCACCTCTATCGGACCCTCCAGCAGATCATCGACCACGGCATGTTGCCGGCCGTCGTCATCAACCCCGCAACTCCGGTCGACACGCTGGTGGAAGTCCTTCCCATCGTGCATCATGTGCTGGTGATGAGCGTGAATCCTGGCTTCGGCGGACAGAAGTTCCTGCCGCTCGCGCTCGACAAGATCGCACACCTCGCCGAACTGCGCGAGGAGATGGGCCTCAACTTTCGCATCGAAGTAGACGGCGGCGTTGCTCACGATACCGTCGCTCAGGTCGTCGAAGCAGGAGCCGACATGCTCGTGGCCGGCTCAGCCATCTTCAGCCCCGGCAAGACCGAGCAGAACGCCGTGGAATTTCTCAAAATCGCCCGGGCCGCCGGCTCGGTACAAGTGGCATAAGCGCGGCCGAAGTCACGCAGTAGTAAGGATCAGACAGGAACGATTAGAATAGAACACAGCCTGAGCGCCTGACCGCGCGAGGCGGATGGGGTCTATAGCGGATGAACAAGCGTTCTTTCTTTCCAACTCTCAGGGCCGGTACACTGGCCGGAGTCGCAATTGCCAGTTTGATGTTTGGCTCGCTCAGCTCCATCGGAGCCCTGGCGCAGGTAAACGGCTCCTCCCAGACAACCACCGACGCCAACGGTCAGCAGCACGAGAGCGTGACCCTCTCCGCAACACCGAACAACAAGAAGGACAAAGTCGTCCCGTCCAAGGACACCAAGAAAGAGCTCCGCAAAGAGAAGACGATGAAGCCGGCCGACAAGCCCAACGCCAATCTTCCCGACAAGGTGCTCTACGACAAGGCCGTCGACGCCACCAAGCGCGGACACTTCGACGTCGCCCGTCTCGACCTGCAGACCCTGCTCAACACCTATCCCGACTCGCAGTATCAGATGAAGGCCAAGCTCGCCATCGGAGACAGCTGGTACAAGGAAGGCGGCACCGCAGCCCTCACCCAGGCCGAGCAGGAGTACAAGGACTTCATCACCTTCTTCCCCAACGCCCCCGAGGCCGCCGAAGCCCAGATGCGCGTAGGCGACATCTACTTCCGCCAGATGGACAAGCCCGACCGCGACTACGCCAAGGCCACTCACGCTGAAGAAGAGTACCGCCTGATGCTGCAGCAGTTCCCCGAGTCGACCCTGGTCCCTCAGGCCAAGCAGAGGCTGCGCGAGGTACAGGAGGTCATGGCCAATCGCGAGGCCAACATCGCTGCCTTCTACCAGACTCACAACAACTATCCCGCGACCATCGCGCGCTACCAGACCGTCGCCGACACCTATCCGCAGTACAGCCACATGGACGACGTTCTGGTCGGCCTCGGCGATGCGTATGAGGCCGAAGCGCGATTCGTCCGCACCATGAAGCTTCCCGAAGCAGGCAAGGCAAGGCTCGAAAAGATCTATGACGACCAGGCGATCGCCGCCTACAGCAAGGTGATTCTCGAGCACTCCGCCTCACCCCACGTCGAGGATGCCCGCGACCGTCTCGATGCGATGAACGTCAAGATTCCGCAGCCGACCCCCGAGCAGATCGCCGCCAGCGTCGCGCTTGAAAACAGCCGCCGTCAATATCGTCTGCAGGATCGCGCTCGTCTGCTCGTCCTCCACCAGCCGGACGTCGTCATGGCAGCGCGTGATGGAGAGCCGACCCTCGCCGATCCCACTCCCACGATCGCGCCGCACGTCGTGAACCAGATCAAGACCGACTTCAACGATGCGCTGAGTCCCAACGCTGCCGCCGGAGCCGCTCTCACTGCGAAGCCCGCGACGACAACAGCGGATGCAGCTCCCGCAGCAGAAGGCGCAGCTCCGGCAGCACCCGCCGCGCCTCTGGCTCTCTCGGACGTCCCTGCCGCCGACCCCGGTGCCGCCAGCGGAGCATCGTCGACGACCAGCATCTCCGGTGCAGCACCAACCCCGCCCGCATCCTCCGGCAACCGCATCGGCGGAGTCGAGATTCTCAACTCCGGCACCTCCGGAACCACCGTCCCTGCCGATGGCGGCCTGAAGGCGGTTGGACCAACCAACTCCACGCCTCTTCCCGCGGTTGAAAAGGCTGCGGCTGCCCCCGACGCAGTCAACGATATCAAGCCCGGAACCCAGCCCGTCGCACAGGCCAGCAACGCCAACGGAAAGAACAGAAAGCCTGACTTCGACAAGGGCGACGAGTCCGACAGCAAGCACAAGAAGAAGAAGGGCTTGAACAAGCTGAACCCCTTCTAACGTCTTCGTGCATCTTCCTCATCAAACAAAAAAGGATGCAGCCCTAGGCGTGCATCCTTTTTTGTCGTCCGGAACACACTCCGCTCAAGAGTTCTGATTGACTGCAATACGCCGCCGCACCTGCGGCACAAACAAAGCCGAAAGCAGCAGCAACACCAGCACCCCCAGCAAAACCGAAAACAGCGGGCTCAACGAGACCCGTGGGTGCGCACTCACCTGTCCATGCGCCAGCGGCACATGCGACAGATGACCGCCCAGCACATACGCGCTTCCCCCAAACGATTCATCGCTCTCATACACCGCATTACCGCCCAGCACCGTCGTATCGCCGCCAATCCGCGCCTGCGAATCGACCACCGCGTTTCCCCCGATCACGGTCGCGCCCTTTGCCACCTGTCCGGTCACATTCAGGCTGCCGAACAGCACGATGACCCGCCCCGTCACGTCACCCTCCACCTGCACCGAGCAGAAGATACACATCGCATTGCGCACCTGCTGGCCCGAAGCGACATAAACATCCTCCCCGACATAAGCCCGGTTGCCCGGCGCCTGAGCCAGCGCGGTCGAGACAAACAGAAGCGTGAAGACGAGGCTGCGGAGCGCGAAGTTCGGCAAAGTTCCCCCAGAGAATAAACAGCGTGCAGAAGGTGGTACGCATGCGCCGCAGGCCAGGTTCCCTGATCAGGTCCCCTAATCTTCTTACACTACCTCAGCCCCGGCAAAAGACTTGGGCTAGAACCCGCGCCCTCTTGGAGGAACCGGATACGGATACCGGTTACGCCGAACGATAGACACGATCAACCAGATCAGTCCCGCGAGTATCAAAAACGGTGCGAGCGGCAACAGAAGCCACAAGCGCCCAGGCAGAACCGTCCGCTGGCCATGAATCGCCGCCCCGTCGCCCAGCTTCAAGTCTCCCGCGGCAATCGCAACATCGCCGCCCACCGACGCATCCTGGCCCATCTCGAGATCGCCGCCAAGCGAAGCCACATCGCCCGAGATCGTCCTCCCCGAGTCGACCACCACCGACCCCAGGAAGGTCGCGATATCTCCCTTCACCTCGCCATGCACACGCACCGTGCAAAACGCACAGGCGATATCCCCCGCCGTCTCTCCATCCGCAATCGTAATATCGCTTCCAATACTGGCGCGATCCTGCGAAGAGCGGGCAAAGGCGGGTGTACCGGCAACAATCAACAGGGCAAGAGCGAGGAGCAGTCTACGCATGAGTAACCTCGTGGGCTAGTGTACGTGGATGCATGTCTTTGACGAACCGTTTCCTGACGCACGAGCCCGCCACCGCATACCAGCGGTTAACGCCCGTCGATGCTACCCTTAAAACACCGATGAGCCAGGAACTTCCAAAAGCATACGATCCGTCCGTTATCGAACAGCGCTGGGCCGAGTACTGGGTCAAAGAACATCTGTTTGACGTTCCGACCCCCGAAACTACGCACGCCGCGAAAAAGAAGTTCACCATTCTTTTGCCGCCCCCCAACGTCACCGGCCGCCTCCACATGGGCCACATGCTCAACCAGGCGGAGATGGACATCCTCACCCGCTGGCATCGCATGCGCGGCGAAACCGCCCTCTGGGTCCCCGGCACCGACCACGCCGGCATCGCCACCCAGATGATGGTAGAGCGCCAACTCAAGGAAGAAGGCAAGACCCGGCAGGAGCTCGGCCGCGCCGCCTTTGTCAAAAAGGTCTGGACCTGGCGCGACATCTACGGCGGAGCCATCCTCGACCAGATGAAGCGCCTCGGAGCCTCCGTCGACTGGTCCCGCGAGTACTTCACCATGGACGACCGCCTCAGCCCCGCCGTCAACGAGGCCTTCGTCCGCCTCTACGAGCAGGGCCTCATCTATCGTGGCGCCTACATCGTCAACTGGGACCCCAGCATCCAGACCGCCGTCTCCGACCTCGAAGTCGAGCACGAGGAGCGCGTCGGCAAGATCTACCACATCCGCTATCCATTGGCAGATGGCAGTGGTTCGATCGTCATCGCAACCACCCGCCCCGAAACCATGCTCGGCGACGTAGCCGTAGCCGTAAACCCCACTGACGAGCGCTACCTCGCCCTGCAAGGCAAACTCGTACGCCTTCCGCTCAGCGGAATCAACAACGCACCCGACCGCGAGATCCCCATCCTAGCCGACGACTGGGCCAAGCCCGAGTTCGGCACCGGCGCCGTCAAGGTCACGCCCGCGCACGACGCCAACGACTTCGCCATCGGCCAGCGCCACAACCTTCCCAACCTCACCATCCTCGACGAGACCGCACACGTCCTCCTCCCCGGCTCGCCCTACCACGGCCTCGACCGCTACGTCGCACGCGAGAAGATCGTGGCCGACCTCGAAGCCCTCGGCCTCCTCGTCGAGATCAAGGAGCACACCAACTCCATCGGCATCTCCCAGCGCACCGGCGTCGTCATCGAGCCGCGCCTTTCGCAGCAGTGGTTCCTCGCCGTCAACAAAACTCCCAACACCGGCGGCGACAGCATCGCGGCGAAAGCAATCGCAGCCGTCGACAAGGGCCACATCAAATTCACCCCCGACCAGTACCGCAAGACGTACGACGAGTGGATGAAGAACATCTACGACTGGTGCATCTCCCGCCAGCTCTGGTGGGGCCATCGCATTCCCGCGTGGTACTGCAAGGCCTGTTCTGCAATTACCGTGGCGCGAACAACACCCACCCACTGCACCACCTGCAACTCCACCGACCTCGTTCAAGAAACCGACGTCCTCGACACCTGGTTCTCCTCCGGCCTCCTCCCCTTTACCGTCTTCGGCTGGCCCAATCCAAACGCCGACACCGGCATGCCGGACCTCACGCCCGACCTCGCTACCTTCTACCCCACCGACCTCCTCGTCACCGGCTTCGACATCCTCTTCTTCTGGGTCGCCCGCATGGTCATGCTCGGCACTCACTTCATGCTCGACGTCCCCATGCCCGACGGCAGCAATCGCACTCTCGCCGACGCCGTCCCCTTCCGCGAGGTCTACATCCACGGCCTGGTCCGCGACGCCAACCGCGAGAAGATGTCCAAGACCAAGGGCAACGTCATCAACCCCATCGACATCATCGAGCGCTTCGGCACCGACGCCGTCCGCTTCACCCTCGCCAGCATGGCCTCACCCGGCACCGATATCGCTTTCAGCGAAGCCCGCACCGAAGGCTACCGCGCCTTCGCCAACAAGATCTGGAACGCCGCCCGCTTCCTCTTCATGAACGTAGATCGCGCCCGCGAGGCCGGCTACAACATGACCATGCGCGACAGCGGCGTAGTCCCCTCGTTGCCAGACGACACACCACTCGAGACTCGCTGGATCTTCTCCCGTCTCAGCGCTGTCTCCGCCGAAGTCGACCGCGCCCTCGCCGACTACCGCTTCGACGAAGCCGCCAACGCCATCTACCAGTTCTTCTGGGGCGAGTTCTGCGACTGGTACCTCGAGCTTGCCAAACTTCGCCTCAACTTCGGCGTTCCTCCCGAAGCTGTCATCCCAAGCGAAACAATGAATCACGAAGCTGTCATTCTGAGCGAAGCGAAGAATCCCGAAGAAGCCAACGCCTCTCCCTCTGCCAAAGAGCTTTCGGCCACAGAGACAAATCCCGTCACCGCCCTCACCCTCGCCTCACTCGTAGGCGTCTTCGAGAGCGCCCTGCGTCTCCTCAGCCCCTTCATGCCCTTCCTCACCGAAGAGATCTGGCACGCCCTCTACGAAGGCAAGCCGCCAGCAAAATCCATCGCCCTCACCCGTTACCCGCAAGCCACCGACTTCCCCGCCGACCCAGTAGCCGAGAGCGCGATGAAGACTCTGCAGGAGCTCATCGTCACCGTACGCGGTCTGCGCAAAGAACTAGGCGTCCCCGAAAAAGAAGCCACACCCATCACCATCCACGCAGGCAATCGCGTCCTCGCGCTAGCCGACGCCAACGCCGACGTCCTCGCAAAGATGTCCCGCGTCCAAGCAGTAGAGTTTGCCAGCGAGCCGTTCACCGCCTCGAATGCCCGCTCCACTGCAGAGTTCGACGTAGCCATCATCTACGAGCGTCAAATCGACGTCGCTGCTGAACGCGAGCGCCTCACCAAAGACCTTGCCAAATACGAAAAAGGCCTGGCCTCTGCTGACAAACAACTCAACAACGAAACCTTCATGTCGAAGGCCCCCGCCCACATCGTAGACGGTCTGCGCAAGCAACACGCCGAAACCAAAGTTCTGCACGACAAAACGAAGGCAGCTCTCGATTCACTGCCTTCCGCATAGCCCCTGGCATCAAGCCTGCGTGTAGCCACGCTCACCCATCAAGCCTGCTTCGATTCTGCTTTTGGCGCCGTAGTCTTCGGTGCCGCAGAGACCCCAAGTTGTTCCATCAACGTCATCAGGTTCCAATCCGACCACTGCTCCACGATCTTTCCGCCCTCTATCCGATGAATCGAGGTGCCCGAGACCGTGGCCGTGCGGTTGGTCGGAGCCAGACCAAGGAACTGTCCCTTGTGAGTCCCTCGAATCGTCCAGTGGTGCACAACTTCATTTCGTTCAGCGATCGTATCGTCGATTGAAGATCTGAGATCGGGAAATCCGATCCTGCACATCTCAAGGTGCCGCTTCAGGTTGTCCGCACCCGAGGTAAGAGCGGGAAAAACCGGGTCGTGAAGCTTGCATCCGCTTGCGACCAGTTCGCCTATCGAATCCATCTTCCCTTGGTTCCAGCACTCCTCCACGAACCTCTGCACGATATGTTTGTTTTCCATGAGCTGTTTGTCATCTGTGGTCATATCAACCCCCTATGGGGCCGGAATTATAGGCTGCGTCGCTCGGGGTTGCCAAATCTCCCGCGCAATAAATTGGATGGACTCACGCCGCGAAATCACTCCATTCATCCAGCACTCCTCCGCACAGAAAGCGCGCCCATCAAAAAACAAAACGCCGCAATCACCGACAGCACCGCAGGCCCCAGAGAAAAGTACCGCAACGAGAGCACAATCCCAAAGCACTGCAGCACAAACATTCCCCAAGCAATCCTGCGCGCCGCCATCTCCCCGGCCCGCGCCATCGAGCCCAGCGTCCACGCCAGCCAGACACAAAACACCTGGAACGCAGAGATAAACAACCCAAAGCCGATATAAAACCCGCCGTAGCTAAACGTCGTATTACCCACAGAGAACCGCACACTCTTCATCGCCTCCCACACGGCCCGGCCCTCCGCCGTCTCCGGGCGAAAGGCCAGAAAGCCGTAAGTATGGCCCACGGCAAACAGCAGCAACACCACAGCCGCAGCGCGAAACCACGCCGCCGCCCTCATACCCCCTCATCCGCCTTTGCCGCAAACAACTCCATCACGCCGGGCCAACCGGAGTTCACCTGCCCGTGCATCTTCGACCAGCCCGCACCATGTCGCTCCATGTGGCGATGCTCCAGTTCCACCAGCGTCGTGCCATCATCGGCTGCCGTAAACCGTACCTCCACCTCGCTGCATTTGCTCAACTCCGGTTCGAACTGCCAGTCCGGGCGAATCTGCCACGCCATCACAAAAAGATGTGGCGGCTCCCACGTCAGCACCGAACCCCACGGTCAGTTCGTCCCATCCTCCTGCTCCGTATAGATCGCACCCATCGGCCTGCCCTCCACCACCACCCGCTTCATCGGCGAGCTGCCAATGTGATGCGTCCTCGGCCACCAGCTGTCCATCCCCTCCGTAAACACCCGGAACGCGCGCGCCACATCGGCCTTCACGCGAACACTCTTCCGCACCGACGCCAACTCCTGCGAGTCCGCCAACACCGTCGCTTCATCCACCATCAGTTGTCTCTCCGGCATATCACTTCTCCTCGACCTTCGCTTGAAATGCTTCCAGAGCTTCGCCCCAGAAGTTGTCCAGATACTTTCGCAGCGCCTCAAACCCCTTCGGATCCAGGCTGTAGTAGCGCCGCGCCCCTGCTGCTTCATCGCGCACCAGCTTCGCCTCCTTCAAAACCCGCAGATGCTGAGAAACCGCTGGCCGGCTCACCGTAAGACCACGCGCCAGCTCGCCAACCGGCAGAGGCCCACGGCGAAGCCGCTCCAATAACAATCGCCGCGTTACATCCCCAAGGGCATCGAGTTGCTGCTGTTCGTAAGTTTTCACTTACCGTAAGTTAATACTTACACATAAATTTGTCAAGCTGTTTCGTCACTCCCGTTGGTTGCAAAGAAGTATCAACGCCGACCAACGGGAGGCCCAAGGCGAAGCGGTATACACCCCACGAAGTGGGCGCCGCCCGCGCAGGGCGCATTAAAACCCCCAATCGATTTATCATGGAGGGTATGCCGTTTCCGATCAAAGTCTGCGCCATCTGCTCTGAAGAGTTCGAGCTAAAGCCGGATAAGCCCGGCTTCGCCAACCGCTGTCCCGAGTGCAGCGCCGAAGAGACCACCGACCCCGTCACCAAACAACGCATGGACGCCGACGAGCGCAAAAATCAGACCGAAGCCAACGCCGCCCGGCGCCAGGCCATGCGCGAGCTCCTCTATCGCAAAGATATCTAGAGGCCTCCGCAAAGACAGCTGACGCCTTCCGCTAGTATCAGGTAAAACTTGTCTTCCGGCCGCTTTGCTGAAACGAGGTGCTGAATGAAGAGGCGAGAGTTCCTGACCACGGCGGGCGCAGCTGCCCTTGGGCTCACACTGGACAGCGCCTACGCCGACGGGCAACCAGTCCCCACCGCGGCTTCCCCGATCCAACCGCCTCCCAACGCCCAGCGGACAACTCCGGCTTACCTGATTCTCGGAGTTCCCCTTCGTGCAGGATCGCTCATTCCCGGAAACGAGAACGACGCCCAGGCCTACCGTGACGCCGATCTGGTAAAGCGGCTGAACGATGCCGGTCGCAACGCTGTCGATGCCGGCAATCTCCCTATACCCAGCTATCTTCCCCATCACTCCGTTCCTCCCATCAGAAGCTGGCCGGCTCCGCGAATCGTCTGGGACCTGCTGAGCGAACATCTCACCGGGATACTCTCTCAGCCCGGACAAACTCCGCTCTTGATTGGTTGCGACTGCAGCGTCGTCGTAGGAACCGCACAAGCCTTAAGCAAAGTCGCATCCAACGACATTCACGTCCTCTACATCGACGGAGACTGCGACGACGCCGCGCCCGTCTCTTCCCGCAGTCAGAGCGCCGCCGCCTGCGCAGTCTGGTTTCTCACCCACGACTCCGCGTTTTGGAACGGTCCACCCCTCAAACCTTCGCAGGTCTCCTTCATAGGATGGTCCACCCCTTCGCAGTCGCCGGAAACACCCATCAAGTCCACATCGCTAGCCGATCTCCGGCGCATCGGTATCCGACAATCGGCGCAGCAGATCCTCGCCGCGATTCCACCCTCCGCTGCAATCCTCTTGCACCTCGACATCGACGTCTTCCGCGGAAGCGACCTGACTGCCATCTACTTCCCTCACGAACAAGGGCTCAGCCTCGAAGAAGGCAAGGAGTTGCTCGGCTTATTCCTTCAGGATCCCCGCATTCGTCACATCGAAATCAGCGAATATGCCGCCCTCCGAGACGTAGGTCAAAACTCCGTACACCAGCTGGTCCAGATCCTCGTCGACAAGCTGCCTCCCTCGAAGCCAAAGGCAACCTCTCCATGCTGAGCGCAAAGCCGCAGGCCGACCGTCCCTCGCTGATGTTGCGCGGACTCCACAAGACCTTCGCCGACGTAGTCGCCGTCAACGGCATCGATCTCGAGGTCACACCCGGCGAGTGTTTCGGGCTTCTGGGTCCGAACGGCGCAGGAAAGACAACCACGATCGAAATCTGCGAAGGCCTCACCGCACCCGACAGCGGCGACGTCGAACTCCTCGGCCTCAACTGGCGCACCAATGCAGACGAGCTTCGTCAGCGCATCGGCCTCCAGCTCCAGGAGACCCAGTTCTCCGAGAAGTTAACCGTCGAAGAGACCCTGCGCCTCTTCCGCAGCTTCTTCCATCGTGGCATCACCGTGGAAGACTCCATCAAAACCGCTCAGCTCGAGGAGAAGCGCAGCGCCCGCGTAGGCACCCTCTCCGGCGGCCAGAAGCAGCGCCTCGCCATGGCCTGCGCCCTCGTAGGCGATCCAGAGCTGCTCTTCCTCGATGAACCAACCACCGGGCTCGACCCCCAGGCCCGCCGCAACCTGTGGGACCTGCTCGACCGCCTCAAGCAGGAGGGCCGCACCATCATCCTCACCACCCACTACATGGACGAGGCCGAGCGCCTCTGCGACCGCGTCGCCATCATGGACCACGGCCGCATCATCGCGCTCGACACCCCGCCCCGGCTCATCGCCTCCGTCGGCGGAGAGCACATCGTAGAGTTCGCCGCCACCAGCCTAGACAACCGAAATGGCTCCGTCGATCCAGCCCTCCTCACTGCAATCGATGGAGTCGAGTCCCACCGCCTCACCGCCGGCATCCACCAGCTCTCCGTACGCGAGCTCCACACCGCCGTGCCGAAGATCTTCTCCGTGCTCGCCTCGCAAGGGCTTCACCTCGACGAGTTCCGCACTCACTCGGCAACACTCGAAGATGTCTTCGTAGGCCTCACCGGAAGGAACCTGCGCGATGAATAAGCTGGAGCTGAGCAGCCTCTATCAACTCACGATGATGCGCTTCCGCCTCTTCCTGCGCGAGCCCGAGGCGATCTTCTGGATCTTCATCTTTCCCATCCTACTCGCCGCAGGCCTCGGCATCGCCTTTCGCAACCGCCCGCCAGAAGTTCTTCAGGTAGGCGCCACCACGCTGCAACTAACCCAGGCGCTCAACGCCGACAAGGGCCTCACCTCCACCACCATGGACGAAGCCACAGGCACGCAGGCCTTAGCCACAGGACGCATCCTGCTCCTCGCCGTTCAGCGACCGGACACGACCGTCTACCAGTACGACTCCACCAACCCGGACGCACGCACCGCCAAACTCCTCGCCGACCACGCGATCCAAACCGCAGCCGGCAGACACGACGCCCTCCACACCAAAGAAGACCTGGTGCACGAAACCGGCTCGCGTTATATCGACTTCGTAGTGCCTGGACTTCTCGGAATGAACCTCATGGGATCCGCCATGTGGGGCATGGGGTTCGCCATCGTAGAAGCCAGACAAAAGAAACTCCTCAAGCGTCTCGTCGCCTCGCCCATGCCTCGCTGGCAGTACCTCGCATCTTTTCTCCTCTCGAGACTGGTCATGCTCGTCATCGAAGTCGCCGCCTTTCTCGGCTTCGCCCGCCTCGTCTTCGGTGTGCCCTTCCGCGGATCGATCGCCCAACTGGCACTTCTCTGCATCCTCACGTCCCTGGCCTTCTCCGCGCTGGGCCTGCTCACCGCATCCCGCGCCAAAACCATCGAAGCCGTCTCAGGACTCATGAACTTCGTCATGTTTCCCATGTGGATCTTCTCCGGAGTCTTCTTCTCCTCCACCCGTTTCCCCGCAGTCGTCCAACCTCTCATCAAAGCGCTCCCTCTCACCGCCGCAATCGACGCCATGCGAGGCAACATGCTCCAGGGAATGAGCCTCCATCAACTACTCCCTCCAGTAGCCATCCTGCTGGCGTGGCTCATAATCCCCTTCGCCATCTCCCTCCGCATCTTCCGCTGGCGCTAGTTATCGAGGTACGAAAATCGTGGGGAAAAACCGGTGTTGGGTCAGCTTCGGGTCCGGCACAAGAAGCTGCCGAAAACCCCGTTTTCAAGGAAGTTCGACGCCAAGGTTCTACGCGCGCCCGTTTCTCGCTGATACTCTGGCGTCACCACGGCCCCAAGGAAACTTATGCCCGAGACACCGGACATCCCGGAAGAGCTTCCGCTTGCCGATGTGGCGGCTGTGCCCGCCGGGGCGACGCCGCCGCCGAGCGAAGGCGAGACGGCAGAGAGTGCCGAGACAACACACGTTGCAGAGACTGCGAAGGAGCACGAAACCATGCTTGATGTACACCCGGCCCATCATGCGGCCAGTAGCTGGAAGGAATTCTTCATCCATATCGCGACGATTGTGCTCGGGTTGCTGATCGCCATCGCTCTGGAGCAGGCGGTAGAGCACTTCCACCATCGCCGGGAGGTCGCAGAAGTGCGGGAGGAGCTGCGCGGCGAGCGCGAAGCGAACAAGGATTCCTTCAGGAGTGAGACGACCCACTGGCGCTGGGAGACGGCGGAACTCGAAAACAACCTGATGGTATTGGCCTATCTTCAGAAGCATCCGGGCACCCCGGATGAAAAGCTGCCCGGCTGCCTCGTCTGGTTCCACGCCTCCTCTAGCCCCAGCCAGGCCGTCTGGGATGCGGCCAAGACCAGTGGCGTCACCAGCCTTATGCACCGTGAAGAGGTAGAGCAGTATGAAGACACCTACAACCAGCTTAAGAAGATCGATGACGCGCGGTCGCTTGCGTATGACGCGATGAATGACGCCTCACGGTACGAATTGACGGATAACCGGCTCTCTCACCTAAGCCCCGCGCAGATCGGCGAGACCACGACTCTGACGCAGATTGCGCTAACCAAGCACTGGTTGGAGGGTGTCGCGCTCGAAAACACGGCGCGGAAGTTCAAGGATTTCCCGCCCTCTATCACCTCAGACGAGCTCTCTCTGGTCCGTAACCGGAAAAATGTGGCTGAGGGAATGAAGGACCCGGCCTTTGCTCAGACGATCTCGCGGATGAAGGCGGCGGGGTATGTGCCGTAGGCTGCGGCCAGCGTGTAGGTCCCGGAGATGAATTAGGTGCGTCGCTCCATGCGAGGCGTCTACCCGCCGCATCACGCCGCCAACACCGCATCTTCCCTTCAATGAGGCTAGAACTTTGAATTCCCGGAAAAACTTTCACTCAGCGCATATGCCGGCCGCAAGACACACAACGAATGTGAATATTCTGCTAATACTGGTTGATGCGGAAAAAAGTAGTTGAGATCAAACCTGCCGATCGCCAAGCTGTACTCGAAGAACGCCGTCGCCTGAAGATGGCACGCTCCGCCCACGCCTATGTTCGCGGAAACACCCGCCAATTCTACGAGTGGCTCAAAGCCGACTCCGCTCGCAAGCTCCCCCAGGGCCCTCCCGTTTGGATCTGCGGCGACTGCCACGTTGGCAACCTCGGCCCCGTCGCCAACTCCGAAGGCAAAGTCGAGATCGAGATCCGTGACCTCGACCAGACCGTCATCGGCAACCCCGCACACGACCTCATCCGGCTCGGCCTCTCGCTCGCCACCGCCGCCCGCGGCTCCGACCTGCCCGGCGTCACAACCGCCCTCATGATGGAGCAGATGGTCCAGGGATACCGCAGCGCCCTGATCCCTCAACGCGCTAAGAAGGTGACGAAAGACCCAAAGAACCTGCGCCCCGTCGAGACTGTGCTCCATCAAGCGGTGAACCGCGAGTGGCAGCATCTGGCGCAGGAGCGCATCGAAGACGTCAAGCCGACCATCCCGCTGGGCGAGCGCTTCTGGACGCTCTCCGACGAAGAGAAGGAAGAGATCACAAAACTCTTCAAGAACGAAGCCGCGCGCAAGCTCATCACCTCGCTCAAGCATCGCGACAACGACGCCAGGGTCCGCGTGCTCGACGCAGCTTATTGGATGAAGGGCTGCAGCTCCCTGGGACGCCTCCGCTACGCCGTCCTGCTCGGCGTAGGCCCAAAGAAAGACAAGGAGTACTGCCTCGTCGATATCAAGGAAGCCGTGCGAGCCGCCGCACCCGCCGCAAAGAACGCCGACATGCCCAAAGACTTCGCCCAGCGAGTCGTCACCGGCGCCTGCAACCTCTCGCCCTATCTAGGCGAGCGAATGCTGGCCGCAAAGTTCCTCTCCCGCCCCGTCGTCCTGCGCGAGCTCATGCCCCAGGACCTCAAGCTCGAGATCGACCGTCTCACCCGCGAGGAGGCCGTCAACGCCGCAAGCTACCTCGCCTGCATCGTCGGCAAAGCCCACGCCCGCCAGATGGACGCCGCCACCCGCAAGCACTGGGCCGCCGAGCTAGCCAAAAACCAGTCAAAGACCCTCAACGCCCCAGGCTGGATGTGGACCAGCATCGTGGAGCTAATCGCCAGCCACGAAACCGCCTACCTCGAGCACTGCCGCCTCTACGCAACGGCGTAATCTCGCCAAACAGCAAGTCCCGTTTCAACCTTCCTTGCGGCAAGGTTGAAACGGGCACGCTTTACCCCGCAGCCACGCTTTTCCACACAAATATTTTGAAAAGTTGGCGCATTTTTCGCTACTCTAAAACAAGCGTCCAGAACACCACGTTTCACCACCCATCCACCACGATCTCACCAGCGAAATACCACACCAAAACACCCACTTTTCCCAAAACCCCCTCGAAAACAGCCCAAAAACAGCAAAAAACTCCCCGCCACCACGCCCATATTTTTTCCCGGAAAAACAAGAGGTTTAGGATTAGAGAATGGACTGGAAGAGCAAACGGATTCGCACCATCCTTGAAGCTGCCCTGGCTGAAGACAAAGTCGCCAACGACGTCACCACCGCTCTCACCATCCCCCCCAATCTCCGCGCCTCCGGAACCATCATCGCCAAGCAGGCCTGCGTCGTCTCAGGACTAGGCTGCATCCCCGTATTTCTCGATATCTTCGCAAAGATGTCCCCCGCCCCCGTAGGCCGCTTCGAGGTCATCAGCCACCCCGAAATCTTCGACGGCGTCAGCGTGAAGAAGGGCCAAACCCTCGCCGTTATTCGTCATAACGCTGCCGCCATCCTCTCCTGCGAGCGCGTCATCCTCAACCTCATGCAGCGCATGAGCGGCATCGCCACACTCACCAACGAGTTCGTACGGTCAGTCGCCGGCACCAAAACAAAAGTCCTCGACACGCGCAAAACTATACCGGGCCTGCGCATTCTCGATAAGTACGCAGTCTGCTGCGGCGGCGGCGTCAATCACCGCCTCGACCTCCAGGACGGAATCCTCATCAAGAACAATCACATCTCACTCGGCGGCGGCCTCCCAACAGTGCTCGAGCGCGCCCTCGAAGGCCGCAAGACCGGCCAGGTCGTACAGGTCGAAGTCCGCAGCCAAACCGAACTGGACCAAGCCATAGCTGGCGGTGCAGAGTCCATCCTGCTCGACAACATGACACCCTCGCAGGTAAAGAAAGCGATCAAGCAGATTCGCGCCACCCTGCCCAGCGTCCCCATTGAGGCCTCCGGCAACATGAACCTGAAGACAGTGCGCGCCTACGCCTTGGCAGGAGTCGACTTCGTCTCGGTCGGCGCACTCACACACTCAGCCGCCGCAGTCGACCTGAGCATGCGCATCACAGCCGACATCTACTGAGGACAGAGTGGCTGATTCGTTCGATCTACCCACTGTCGTAGCTGCGCTCGCCCGCACCGCCTTCGCAGGCCATTTACAGCATCTCCCAACGGTCGGATCTACCAACCTGCTGGCGTTAGAAGCCGCCCAAGCAGGCGCATCGCATGGCAGCGTGTGGGTCGCCGATGAGCAAACCGCTGGGCGAGGCCGTGGCGGCCACGTCTGGCACTCCATATCCGGCGACGGGCTCTACCTCAGCGTGCTCCTGCGCCCGCAAATAGCCTTAGTCGACGCACTCTGGCTATCCCTCGCAACCGGCCTTGCTGCGCAAGCAGCCATCGCCGCCGTAACGGACCTTAGACCCGATATCCGTTGGCCCAACGATCTTCTTCTCCATGAAAAGAAATGCGGCGGCATCCTGGTCGAAACCTCCTCGATCCCCTCGCAGTCGGACACGCCGACGATGCTTCGGTACGCCGTCATCGGGATCGGCATCAACGTAAACCACGCCAACTTCCCTGCCGAAATTGAACCCTTCGCTACCTCGCTGCGCCGCGAAAGCGGAAGCCCATATCCACGCGAGCGCGTACTGATCGAACTCCTGCGCGCTCTCGATGAAGAGATTCACCTTCTCGAAGACGAGCTACGTGGAACATCCACTCGCCCCAAGCTACTAGAGAGATTCGAGGCCGCCTCAAGCTGGGTGCGCGGCAAACGCGTTCGAGTCGACGAGGACGGCGGATATACTGGCGTGACGACGGGGCTTGCTCCCCGTGGCTTTTTGCGTATCGCAGGAGACGATGGAGCGCTGCATACCGTCCTCTCCGGCGGAGTTCGTCCGTTCTAAACGGAACATGGTGGAGACTCGAACAATGCTACTGGCAATGGATGTGGGCAACACCAACACGGTCCTCGGACTCTACCGGCTGGCCAACGAAACACCGGCGACGGGGCCGGAGTTGGTGGCGAACTGGCGCATCACAACACCCTCGTCGAAACTGACCAGCGATGAGTTCGGCATTCTCCTGCGCAATCTGTTTAGCCTGAAGGGGCTGGAGATTGGAGTCGTCGACGGCATCGCCATCTCATCGGTAGTACCCCCACTGGACTCGACTCTGCGTCAGGTCTGCGAACTGTACTTTCATGTGAGGCCCGTCTTCGTCGAACCTGGCGTGAAGACCGGCATTCCCGTCTTGACCGATAATCCCGCTGAACTCGGCGCCGACAGAATCGTCAACTGCATCGCAGCCTTCGAGCGCTTTGGGGGACCCTGCATCGTTGTAGATATGGGCACCGCAACAACCTTCGACGTGCTCTCAAAAAAAGGGGAGTTCCTCGGCGGAGCGATCGCCCCGGGACTAGGCATCTCGGCCGATGCCCTGTTCTCGCGCGCGGCCCGGCTGCCGCGAATCGATATCAAAAAACCCGCGAAGGTCATCGGAACCGGAACCGTCGACAACATCCAGATCGGCCTCTACTACGGCTATATCGGGCTCGTCGATGGCATCCTCGAACGCATGATCGCCGAGATGGGACCCGAGACGAAAACCGTCGCCACCGGCGGCCTCGCGAAGCTCATTGCCGGCGGATCGAAGTACATCGGAGCAGTGGATGAATTGCTGACCCTGACCGGACTGCGCCTCATCTACGAGCGCAATCTTGACCGGCACAAAAAGCGCGGGACCTAACCACGAAGCACGTTTAGGCACGCTCGTCCGCGCTGGCTTAAGCTGTAGAAGAGCGAATGCAGAACTACTTCAACTACTTTACGGAGATCGAGGAGCGCTTTCAGCAGCGTCGCGGCTCGCTCCTGATGCTCTCTACCCTGGATTGGGCGCTGATCGAGACATGGCGAGAGGCCGGTGTGCCTTTGGAGGCGGTGTTACGTGGAATCGACAACGCCTTCGACAAATATGATGCAAAGGCTCTTCGCGCCACGACAAGAACGCGCAAGGTGAACGGCCTGGCGTGGTGCGCACAGAGCGTGATGGAGGCCGTGGAGCAGGCGGTCGAAGCCTCTATCGGCGCTGCTCCCGCCGCTTCGGCTCAGGCAGCAGAGAGCGGCTTCGAGACCGAACGCGTCGGACGGTATCTCGAGGACAACGCTGCGGCCATCGAGTCGGCAAAGCTGACTCCGCCGGCAGACGCGATGGCCACCGAGATCGCAGTAAGGCTACGAGCCCTGGCCACCGGCCTGCGCGTTGAACACGTGCACTCACTCGAAGAGCTGGACCGAACTCTCAGTGTGCTCGAAGAGAAGATATTTGCCGCTGTGATGACGGCCGCGCCTGAAAAGGAGTTGGTCGCCTTACGCGAACAGGCAGCTCGCGAACTAGCGCCTTACCGCGGCAAGATGCAGGCTGTCCAGATCAAACAAGTGCAGCAACAGTTTCTCCAGAAGCGATTATTGGAAGCTCGCAAACTGCCTCGCCTCAGCCTCTTCTATATGAGCCACGGATGAAGTTACAAATCGAAAAAGCGATCTATGGCGGAGCCGGCCTTGCTCATCGAACAGACGGCGAGTCTGTCTTTGTACCCTTCGTGCTACCAGGCGAATTGGCCGAGGTCCAGATTCAGCAGCACAAAAAGAACTTTGAGGAAGCCTCTCTTCTGCAGGTGCTGAAGGATTCGGAAGACCGTGTCCAGCCAGCGTGTCCACACTTCGGAGAGTGCGGTGGATGTCACTACCAGCACGCACAATATCCCGCGCAGGTGAAGATGAAAGCATCCATCCTGCAGGAGGCGCTCGAACGTGCCGGGTTGAGCGCGCTGCCTGAGATTCAGAGTCATACCGCGGCTGCCTGGGCTTACAGAAATCGTATGCGCCTGCGGATCGAAGAGGTGGATTCCATCCTGAGAGCTGGCTACAACCGGCGCGGCACCAATGAGTTTCTCGCGATTCAGGAGTGTCCCATCACCGTGCCGTTGCTGTGGCGCGCGGCTCAAAGCCTTTTGCAAGTAGCGACTGAGAACACAGCTGTAAAGCGGTGGCTAGGCAACGCTGTCGAAGCGGAGTTTTTTACAACAGCCGACGAAAAGAGGCTGCAGATGACCGTCTTCGTCCGGAAGGATCAACCTGGGTTGGCCTCATTGTGCGATCACATGAAACAGTTCGTGCCAGAGCTCGTGGGAGCTGGCACCTCTCTCCTCAAACTCGCAGGACCACAGCGACAAGTACAGAAGCCGCGCCCTTTGGAAAGTTGGGGAGCACAAGGCTTGAGTTATCCGGCAGGAAACGAAGACTACTGGGTGAGCCGCGGCGCCTTTTTTCAGGTCAACCGTTTTCTCATCGAGGAACTTGTCCGGATCGTCGCAACAAATCGCATCGGACAACTAGCGTGGGATCTATATGCCGGCGTGGGATTATTTTCTCGAGCGTTAGCGAAAACATTCCAGCAAGTAGTGGCAGTCGAGGCTGCCGCCACAGATCTGATTAGCTCCTTCAAAGGAACCGGAAGACGCGCCGTCGAAGCCACCACCGTTGAATTCCTCCGTCAGGCAGTGGTACAACGAGAACGCCCTCAGTTGATCGTCGTCGACCCTCCGCGGGTCGGTGTTGGAGCAGAGGTTTGCTCGCTCCTCGCGCGTGTTTCGGCCCCCGAGCTTGTCTACGTCTCCTGCGATCCCGTGACTCTGGCTCGAGACCTGAAGATGCTGTTAGACGCTGGCTACAAGCTCGAAGAACTGCACCTGGTGGACCTGTTTCCTCAGACGTTTCACCTCGAGACGATCGTGGTTTTGCGCAGATAAACGTAGCCACATTGTGGTGAAATGGTTGGTGAGTGCGGTCCGCAGGCAGAGCATCGAAGACCGGAAGAACCAACGAGCCGAACCCCAATCTCTGGCCGAAGGCGGTCGCACGCGTTCCCGCGCTCGAGTTTCGTCGCGCTCCTCTTCTGACGGCGGTCTGCTGGTTTGCGCTTGGCGAAGCTATGGCGCGGAATCACGCATCAACGGTCATCGTGCTCCTTGCCATGTCACTCCTGTGCTGTCTGACTCTGGCCTGCCTGCGATGGTCTTTCCGGATCGCAATTGTCCCTCTCGCCGCCGTTTGGATGGCGCTCGGCCTCTTCTGCGTAGAGGTGCAGCCCGCTCCATCTACTCAACACGCTCTGAAAATGTACGCAGATGGCCTGAGCCGGCAAGTGAGAGGACGCGTCGTACGGGTTCGCGAGTTAGCCCCTCTTCGGGAAAACTCAGATCAGGATAAGGAAGCAGGTTGGTGGCCGGAGAAAGAGGCTGACGAGGAGGCTGCTGCTGTCGGCGCGCTCTCTGTCGATATTCAAGTCGATGCAGTGGAGGAAGTAACGCCGGACGTTGCGTGGATGGCTCCTGTGAAGGGTGGCGTGCGCATGAATATTGTTCCGGACAAGCTCGCGAAAAGCGCCCCTGCGGCAGATCTCTCCGCATCTGTCAGTCAAGCCCTTCCAACGTTAAAGTGTGGCGACCTCATACAAGCTCCCATGCGACTGAAGGTGGCCGAGTACTATCGTGACCCCGGCGCGTGGCAGTACGCCGACTATCTCCTCGCACAGGGGATCGGCGCTCATGCCAGCGTGCGTACTTCAAAAATCTCCGTACTCGACGAAGCCACATCGACCCTTGCGACGCAGTCCGATCGCACAGCACAGTGGCAGTGCAAGATCTTCGCAGCACAAAGCTGGGCTTCAGGTCGCGTGCTTGGCTACGTCCACTCGCGGGCGAATCGAGGACTTCCGGAGATTCTGCGGCTCAGCCCAGACGACGCCGGGATGCTCAACGCGATGCTGTTTGGCGACCGCGCCGGCCTGAACAAAACGCAGCGTGTAGGCTTCGAGCGCACTGGATCATTTCATCTCTTTGTGGTCTCGGGAATGCACGTTGGCCTGCTGGCTGGCCTTGTCTTCTGGCTGGCTCGCCGACTCAAACTGCACGATTGGCTCGCAACGTCGCTTACCATCGCCTTGACCTTTGGCTACGCCCTGCTGACCGGCTTTGGCGCTCCTGTGCAACGAGCACTCTTCATGACAACGGTCTTTCTCATGGCGCGTCTTTTGAGTCGGGATCGCAACGTACTGAACGCTCTGGGAGCTGCTGCACTGGCTGTACTCGTGCTGTCTCCGAGCGCGTTGTTCGAAGCCAGCTTCCAGATGACGTTTCTCGCGATCGTCGCGATCGGCGGCATCGCGATTCCGTTGGGAGAGCGCAGCTTTCTGCCGTATGCCAACGCCGCGGAGAACCTATGGGACAAGTGGATCGACACGAGCCTGCCCCCTCGAGTGGCGCAGTTTCGGCTGATGCTGCGGATGGGTAGCGAGGCGATTGCCAACATGCTCGGCCACTGGTCCAGAGAGTTACTGCCAGCAATGATTCGTTGCAGTCTCTGGGCGTTGGAGTTGTCGTTGATAGGCGTAGTGGCCGAGATGGTGATGGTCTTGCCGATGGCAGTCTACTTCCATCGCGCAACGATGTTCGCCGTCCCCACCAATATGTTGAGCGTGCCGCTAGTCGCCATTCTCGCTCCCACCGCGGTCGTTACATTTTGCGCCTCCCTCATCAGCCCCTGGTTAGCGCTGTTGCCGGGCGCCATGACGGCTCTGTTGCTCCACGGAGTCAAGGGAGTGATAGGCCACGTCAGCGCAGTTCATGCAGCCGATCTACGCGTACCCGCTCCAGCGTGGTGGGTCGCTATCCTCGCAGTCGTCGCATGGGCCTTCTGCTGCTGGGCCGTACGACGATCCCGCAACTGGGCCTGGGCTGCGGTCGTCGCGCTCCCGCTGGTCGCCTTGATCGTGCTGTGGCCGGAGCACTCGATTGTCACACCCGGCATGATGGAGGTAACAGCGATCGACGTTGGACAGGGCGACTCCATCTTCATCGTCAGTCCGGACGGAGCAACGATGCTGATCGATGCCGGCGGCCCAGTCGGCGGAGTCACCGAAGCCGCAGAAGCTACAAGCCGCTTCGACGTTGGCGAAGAGGTCGTCTCGCCGTATCTCTGGTCACGCAAATTCCGTCGGCTCGATGTGCTTGCCTTGAGCCACGCCCACAGCGACCACATGGGCGGTATGCCCGCGGTTCTTCGCAACTTTCGCCCCCGCGAGCTGTGGGTCAGCATCGATCCGAACTCGGATGCCTACCGTTCGCTGCTGGACGAGGCGAAAGATCTTGGAGTCACCGTACGCCATTTTTATGCAGGCACCCAGGTTGCGTGGGGAAAAACCCAGATAACGATGCTTGCGCCAGAGGCCGGTTACGTCAACCCTCGAGAGCCCATCAACAACGATTCGCTCGTGATGCGGATGCAATACGGCGACGCGTCCGTGTTGTTGGAAGGCGATGCTGAAGCCCCCAGCGAGCGAGAGATGCTCTCGCATGGAAGAGTCGCACCCGTCACCCTCCTGAAGATCGGCCACCACGGCAGCCGCACCTCGACCACCCAGGAGTTCTTCAATGCGGCCGCCCCAAAAGACGCGGTTGTGTCGGTCGGCAAGGGGAATACATTTGGTCACCCCCGCTACGAAGTGATCGAACGAATTGCGAACGCTCGCACTAAGCTGTATCGAACGGATGAGTTTGGCTTGACCACATTCCTGCTGGGACGGGATGGAAAGATCCGTGAGCTTGTCGATGCGTCTAATCCATAGGTAGCTGACTTGATCGGGAGGTTTCGATGGAGTTGAATGGGCCAAATGCTGAGGCTGTCGTGATCAGCGCGGAAGAGCGGGCAGAAGAACAGAAGCTGATCCGCAGAATGCAGATGATGATGAACATGGTGATGCAGGTCATCGCGCAGGACGGGTCTTTGACTGTGGACGAGGCGGCCCAGATGATCGCGGACAGCAGGAGGGCTGCCTTAGCTATGTTCCCCGGAAAAGAGTTAGCCTATGACCTCATCTGGCGACCCCGCTTCCAACGTCTCATGCGCGAACGTTTTCGAATCATGTAGCTTCGGTTGCCCGGCGCTCTACCGCAGCAGAAACCCGCATCGCCGCTCCTGTTACGCTGAGAAGACGATGCAGATCCGGCTGGCAACACAACATGATCTACCGGCGCTGATGAGCCTCGTGCGGCGCGTCGTTCCGCTGATGCGCGCGACAGGCAATCTCCAGTGGGACGAAACCTACCCAAACGACGCCGTCTTTCAACGCGACATCGACCTGAACCAACTCTGGGTCGCCGAAGTGAACGACAGCATCGCCGGCGTCGCTGCAATCACCATGGATCAGGAGCCTGACTACTCCCAGGTCGGATGGGATATTGATGAACCTGCAATCGTAGTGCACCGCCTTGCGGTAGATCCCGCATTCCGCGGCCAGGGAGCGGCCGGTGCGCTCATGCAGAGAGCCGAAGAGGTCGCGGTCGAACGCGGCATCACCGCACTCCGCGTCGACACCAACACCAACAACGAAGCGACACAGCGGCTCTTTCCGAAGCTCGGCTACCTGCTCGCCGGAGAGATCAGTCTCGAGTTCAGGCCGGGGCTGCGTTTTCTCTGTTACGAGAAACGCCTAATCCCCCAGCTAATCCGCGCCTTATAAACCCGAGCCAGGCGATGGAGTCCATGCAAAGGTTAGAATTTCGTGAGCTCGAAGAAAATACCGCGCCGGTTCCGAAGAGGAGTGCATTGCAATGGGTCGAACTCGTTTCGTTGTGAGAGTGTGTTTGGTAATGTTGGCAGTCGTCATAATGCCGGTCTTTGGGCGAGCTTTGGATAACAGCCTAGCGAAGACGCCGCCCATGGGATGGAACAGCTGGAACAAGTTCGGCTGCAAGGGGCTCAACGAGAAGGTCGTGCGCGAGACCGCGGACGCCATGGTGAGCAGCGGCATGAAGGATGCTGGCTATCAGTTCGTCATCCTTGACGACTGCTGGCAGACTGGCCGCGACGCCTCCGGCAATATCGTCGCCGACGCCGAGCGCTTTCCCTCCGGCATCAAGGCGCTAGCCGACTACGTTCACTCGAAGGGCCTGAAGTTCGGTATCTACACCGACGTTGGCACCATGACCTGCGCCAAGCGTCCCGGCAGCATCGGCCACGAGTACCAGGACGCAAAGCAGTACGCGAACTGGGGCGTCGACTACCTCAAAGAAGACTGGTGCAACACTCTCCCCGGACAGAACAGCGAGTCCTCCTACACTCTGATGCGCGACGCACTCGCCGACTCCGGACGGCCCATCGTCTTCAGCATCTGCGAGTGGGGATCGACCAAGCCGTGGCTGTGGGCAGGATCGATCGGAAACCTGTGGCGCGCAACCGCCGACATTCAAGACTGCTGGGACTGCAAGAAAGACTGGGGTGGCAACGGGGTAACTCAGATCATCGACCAGATGAGCGGATTGGAGACCTACGCCGGCCCGGGCCACTGGAATGATCCTGACATGCTCGAGGTAGGCAACGGCGGCATGACCAAGGAGGAGTATCGCGCGCACTTCAGCATGTGGGCAATGTTCTCCGCGCCCCTGCTGGCGGGCAACGACATCTCCAGCATGACGCCCGACACCAAAGAGATTCTGCTGAACAAGGAAGTCATTGCAATTGATCAAGACCCCCTCGGACACCAGGCACGCAGAGTCAAGAAGACCGGAGACCTCGAGATCTGGTCGAAGCAACTGCAGGACGGAGGCCGCGCCGTCGTACTGCTGAACCGCAGCCCCGCAGCCGCGAAGGTCGCCGTAGCATGGACCGACATCGGCTATCCCGACTCCCTGTCTGCCTCGGTACGGAATCTCTGGACCGCAAGCGATCTGGGCAAACAGAGCGTAGGCTACTCCGCCGACGTACCCAGCCACGGCGTGGTCATGCTCACGATCAGACCGTAGCTACCAATCAATAGCAAGACAAAGAGGCTACCGCTTGTATCGTCGCAAACGGTAGCCTCTTTTTTTACATAGCCAAAGTGCCGGCTAAGGTGTCTGAGGCGGTCCCAGCACCGGGGTCTTCACCGGCGTCGCCAGTCCAACGATCTCGGTCAGCGTGTCGTTATTGAAGTCCGTCACCCAAAGATTGCCACTGGCATCGACTGCAATCCCATACGCCTCTGTAAATCCGAAGTCCGACGCATAACCGGCAGTCGGCGACAGGATCGCTCCAGGCGAAGCTGCAGCCGATCCCGCCAGCTCAGTAATCGCGTGGCTATGCAGATTCGCAACCCATACATGACCCGATCCATCGATCGCGATCCCCTGCGGAGCAAGTATGCTGGCCTTGTTATCGCTGTAGCCGGTCGAGACTACGGATCCATCATTCGCAAGCTCACTGATACTGTTGCCGGTCTGATTCGCGACCCACACATAGCCTCGTTGATCAACGGCGATACCGTCCGGCCCATTGCCGCTGCTGAAGCTGGTTATCTGGCTCCCGTCAGCAGAGACCTTGCTGACAGTATCGTTGCCAAAATTTGCCACCCAGCCGTTATGGCCCGAATCGATTGCAACCGCAAGCGGAAAGCTCAACTGCAGCGATTGAATCCCGTTCGCCCCCGACAGTAGCTGACCAGTGCTCGAGAGCAGGGTGACCCTCGAGTTGCCATAATCGGGGATCCACACTGTTCCATTCGCATCAATCGCGATTGCCGTCGGATAGCTGATCCCCCCAGCACTGTACCCCGTAGCGCCGGAGAGCACCTGGCCGGTCGAACTGAGCTCCGTCACACTACCAAAGCCGTTGTTGACTCCGGGGCTTCCTCCATCCGGAACCCAGATATTCCCCTGCAGATCGATGGCAAGCGCATCCGAGTCGAGCAGCCCACCGCCTGTAATGCCATTCGAAAACTTCGGAGTTCCTGTCGTCGAAAATTCAGCCACGGCACCAGAATACGTCGACACCCAGATGTTGCCAGCCCCGTCCACGCCGACGCCCGACGGATTCCTCGTGTCGATGCCCCCTCCGTGATAGTTGATGTCGAGGGTCCAGTCCGCCGGCGCCGCGGAGGGTACCGGGGAAAAGGGCGCACCGCTGGCGGGAAGCTGCGCAAACAGCGTGGCAACGTTACTCCCCGGATTGCGCACGATGTTCAGAACGGCATCCAGCGTATTCGACGGAGCCGTCCCGCCATTCGGTGTAATCGCAGAGAAGAGCGCGCCGCACCCCGACGCCGTGGCCGTGCAGTTGTTGAGAAGGTCAGCAACGAGATTGATCTTCTCTACGGCAAACGAAGAGTCTCCGGTAGAGGGAAAAGCCGTCCCCGGCGCGGACCCCTTGGTGAGGTTCGCGAGATTCGCCACTGTAGCCACGGCATTAGCCAGTCCCTGGGCATTGGTCGCACTCGCTCCAAGATTGCCCTCGCTTCCAAAGAACTGGGCAAGGCCCCAGGCAGTAGCCGCGGTCGTCACCTCGTTGACCACGAACTGAGCCCCAGCCGTAATCTGATTGCAGGCGCCGAGCGCGCTCGCAAGAGTAATCGCCGAATTATTTGGAGCGCCTCCTACCTGACCTCCGCGAACCACAACATAGATCTCCGAGGCGGCAAGAGGACAGGCGTACCCCGCAGCCACCGTGAAAGCTCCCGTAGCATCGGTGGTGAGTGCGTTCGTAAGCAGGGACGTCGAAGCCGAGCCATTCCCGCCGGTTCCAGCTGCATAAAGCTGAATGGCCGCTCCAACAATCGGCAGAGAACCCGCCATCGCTTTTCCGGAAAAACTCACGCCTGGATTGGTCGGTGGGGGTGGCGGCGGTGGAGTCACAGGCGGCGGAGTCACAGGCGGTGGTGTGGTAACGGGCGGAGTGGAGCTGCTCCCGCATCCCGCAAGCGAGCAAGCCAAAACCCCGACCATCACCACGCTGAAAAGTCCCTGAAAGTTGCGCAAAAGTAATCTCACTGGATGGCCCAAAGATATCAAAGCTGGATACAGTTACTGTCGGTAAGGCTTCGTGAGTCCGTCCAGATCCACCGAGCCGAGGAAGAAGCGAAGATCTGTCGTTAGCTGCTGTCGCGCAATCTCCACCGGCAGCGTCGTGT
Organism: Edaphobacter lichenicola; assembly: GCF_014201315.1. Classification (NCBI taxonomy): domain Bacteria; kingdom Pseudomonadati; phylum Acidobacteriota; class Terriglobia; order Terriglobales; family Acidobacteriaceae; genus Tunturiibacter; species Tunturiibacter empetritectus. Next base: position 157,489 of record NZ_JACHDY010000004.1, on the reverse strand, counting down.
CGATCGTCTCGACCTTCAGCAGGATCGGGATGGGGCGCTGCGCTTCCTGCGATAACAAAGACTGAGAGGTAGGCTTGCTGTAGACGAATCCGAAGTGGGTGCGGTCGCTCGAATACTCTCCGCACGAACCGCTATTGCAGATGGTCGTCGCCTCAAGATATTGCGTCGCGCCGTCGTTGAAGAAGGAGCCCGAAAAACCAATCGGCCCGTTGGCAGTGGGCATCGAGAGCTGGTCCCGCCAGATCGGATCCTCCCCACGCGCCGAGTGGCAGATCAGCGTATCGTGAGACCCCATCACCGGCGAAATCCCGATCGACACATGCGCTCCACCATCTGCCGGAGCGTACTCGGCCCAATGATAGATCAGCGGACCAGTGAAAAGATTCTCGTTCCAGGTACGCGTCAGGGTATAGCTCCCGATCCGCTCGGGGAACTGTCCGGGCGCGTTCTGATCGGCCTTCCTCTGAGCAGCGGCGCTACCGCTGTGCGTGCCCACATAGCCGCGTGCAACTCCATAACAACTGACCAGTACCAGCGCAAGCATTCCGGCAAAACGGAGATAGAAAGATCGTCCCGCAACTGCGCCAGCCGAAGAAGACGAAGTCAGAGAAGAAGGCTTGATCTGGCCCGGCGACTCGCTCAGACGGCGGACAACGTGGAACAGAAGAAAGGTGCTCAGAAGAAAGAGGCATGCCCCAATCACATAATCCCCCATCTCAGCCTTGCTCCGCAGAGAAGGGACGTGCAGCGCCACGATGTAATAAAGAACCAGAATGCACAGCCGCGCAAAGTTGAAGACGTAACCCAGCAGGACCGCGCCGGCCACCACCGCAGCATGCGCATACCAGCGAAAGCGATACACGTAGCCCGCGATCAGCGCAATGAATCCCATGGTGACCGCGCCCCGAATTCCATTGCATCCCGGAGCGATAAACATGCCGAACTCCGGAGTGAACATCAGCCGAAGCTGGTCCGGGCTCAGGGGCTGACCCAACGCAATTGCGAAAGCGCGAGCCACGTGGGCCGAGGCGCGCTGCAACGGCAAATCGACAAACACGTTGAAGATGTGAGGAATCGGATTGACAAACCACAGCAGGATAAGCGGAAACAGCGAAGCCCGGAACAGCCGCCTCCCGCCAAACAGCAGGACCACCCCCGCGCCATACGCGAAGGCCACAAGCGAGTGAGGTGGAATGTAAATCGACCACTTCGGCGAGAACACGAACACCAGAACCGCCTGGTCCCGGATATGCACGACCACGGCCGTGACCACCAGGACGACCAGGCCCCACCAGCTGCCCTCCATCTCCCATCCAATTGAGCGCCATGCCCGCAGAACCAGTACAAAGCTGACCAGCGGAATAAACATCCCAATCGACTTGAGAGCGTCCGTGGTCCAAAGATTCCAAAGAGCGCTCACGGTCGAAAAGATGGTCGATAGACCAAACACCGCGACAATCGCCGCGAATCCTGCGGCCCGGGGCAGGCTTAGCCCTGCCGCCCCAGCCGATCGGAGTGGGCTGACTTCAGCGGTAGCAGGTAAAGTTGACATGCGATCTTTAATCCAGGCCAGCGCACCAGGGGAGTATTTGGTGGCAAGTCCCAGTGGCGGCTTACTTGGAAGAGTTGCGACGAGCCTTGATGCGAGCGCGTACCGAAACGAAAAATGCACCTGCGGAGCCTACAACAGCGAGAATGGCTGTCGGATTCTCCGGAGAGTTCACGCAACCGTCTTGAGCGTGCAGAGGGAGGGCGACGGAAGAGAGGAGGGCGATGCCGGCTAGTAAGAGACAGGTTTTCTTCATTGGTGTCCTCAATTGGGAAGGTACCGTTACGAAAGTTGAAAGTCAACGCAGAATGACTTCCACTTCATAACACTTTTGGGTACCCTGATTATTTTTACCAGTTGTCTATAAAATCCCGCCCAGGGCACCGCCGGTTCACCGCCCCGCCGCCGCAAAACGGACGCCCCAAAGGACTTGCCTCCTCTCTCCCCGCCCTGCGGAACCAAAGCTGCTATGTCCCCAACCCGCCTGGACTTAAGTTGTATAGACCCCATCTTCCTCACTTGGCCTGGAGCTGAAGCCAGGCATGCAGCTTCGGCTCTTGGACTGTCTGCAATTTAATGCAGTCGTTGATACTATCAACAGCCTTTGCCAGGGTCCGTTCCGCTGCCGCAACCTTATGCGTCGCGAAGAAGCTGCTTATCTGGTCCCTCTGTTCGACCGTGCAGAAGGCCCCGGCAGCCCCCACCACCTCAGCCCCGGACGACACCGTCAACTGGGCGCTCACCCTCTCCCAGTTCCGCCGCATGTACTCCCAGGCCTGATCGCGGGTCGCGCGCTCGCGCAGCAGCTCCGTCAGCATCGCCCAGCTATCCTGATTTCGCACCTCTCCCGAGGCGATCAGGTCGAGTGTGCGCCTTACCAGCGCAGGATCGCGAAACCGCGCCAGCAGCAGCAGCGCGTCGGTCTGCTCTCCCGGATCGCTGAAGTTCCTGCTCACTGCGAGCACCTTGTCGTAGAGCGCTGCATCGCCATTGGCCGCGCTCACCTGCACGGCCGCGTCCGCCAGCGCCGAATCAAGCGTCCTGTCCTTTTTGTTGTCCACTGCGAAGACTCGGGCAGTCAGCAGCTGCGCCTCAGACAGAACCGCGGTATCGTGCGCCTCCCCCAGCAGTTCGAACAGCGTTCCGCGAAGCTGCCGCCGGTCAAACGACTCCTTCTTCTCCGGGCTCCCGAGGGCCGAATACACCGGCCCAAACTGCCGCTTCAGCACCGCGGCCAGTGCAGCGCGATCCTCGTCACTGGCTATCTCCGAATCGATCTTCTGGATCTGCTGATGAGCCGTATCGAGCACAGCCGCACTGGAGTCTTCCTTCAAGGCCAAGATCAGATTTAGAAAATCCCCAACATCCGCCTGCCCCGACTGCACGAGCGCCCAGCGATCGCCCAGCAGCCCGATCCGCTCTGGCGGCGTCATCGAACTCTCCGCCTTGGCCGTAATCGCGCTGAGCTGCGCCGGAGTGTAGGCCGTCCGGTAGTACCCCTTCGCCCCCGCATTGGCATAAAAGAACGGCATCCCGGCATCCATCGGCATCGGCAGGCTCGAGTCCCCAGGCGTCAGCACCCGGCAGATCGGCTGGCCGTTCGACTTCAGGCATACCGGCAAAGTCCACTCCGGCAGCTGCCCAGCCAGCGGGCGGTTGGTCTCCTCAGCCGAAAGGAAAAACCTGCTCTGCATCACCGGAACACTCCCTGCCTGCCTCTCAGAGAACGTCAGCAGCGGCACCCCAGGCTGCGTCACAAAGCTCGACATGATCCGATCCACCGGCAGGTGCGAGTTCGCCGTCTGCGCACTCCAGAAGTCCTCCGCGGTCGCATTCCCATACAGATGCGCCTGCAGGTAGTTATGCACGCCCTGCCGAAAGACCTCCTTCCCCAGATAGTTCTCAACCATGCCGATCACGGCCCCGGCCTTGCCATACGCAATCCCGTCGAACATCTCGTTGATCTCATCCGGCGTACTGGCCGTCGCGCGTATCGTCCGCGTAGTCCGCTGAGCATCAAGGTTCAGCGTCTCGTTCAACCCCTGCGCGTCGTCCTGGTCGAAGTTCCACTCCGGGTGCCACGCAGCCGCCGGCTTGGTCTCCATCCACGTCGCAAATCCCTCGTTCAGCCACAGATTGTCCCACCACTGCATCGTCACCATATCGCCGAACCACTGGTGCGCCATCTCATGCGCCACTACAGCCGCAACCCGCTTCTTCTCGGGAATATCGCCGGTCTTCCCATTCACCAGCAGGTCAGTCTCGCGATACGTAATGCAGCCGAAGTTCTCCATCGCGCCCGCTTCAAAGTCCGGCAGCGCAACCATATCCAGCTTCGGCATCGGATATTTAATCCCGAAGTACGTGTCGTAATAATGCAGAACGTACTTCGCCGACTCCAGCGCAAACCGCGTCAGCTCCACCTTGTCCGGCGTCGAGCACACACGAATCGGCACCCCATCCGACTTGCCCTCCGTGCATTTGAAATCCCCCACCAGAAACGCAACCAGGTAGGTCGACATCTTCGGCGTCGTCGCAAACCGAATCGTATGCTTGCCCGCCACCGGCCCCGCCTTATCCGAGATCATGTTCGAGTTAGAGATCGCCGTATCGCCGCTATCGACGACCACCGCAATGTCATACGTAGCCTTCAGCGCCGGTTCATCGAAGCCTGGAAACGCGCGCCGCGCATCGGTAGGCTCAAACTGCGTCACCGCATAGTTCCGCGCTTTAGTCTTCGAAAGATAGAACCCCCGCAGCTTATCGTTCAGCACCCCCGTATACCGAATCGCCAGCGTCACCCTTCCCGCGGGCAGCTCCTCGGCAAAGCTAAACGTAGCCTGCTCCATCTCCCCGTCCAGCGTCACCGTCGCGGTCTGCGGATGCCGATCCGCCTCAACCGGGTTCAGCGGCCTCGGCTGCGATCCCAGCTTGCCATACGAGTACGCGGCCACCGGCAGAACATAGGCCCTCACCTCGCCAAACTTAAGCTCCGCCGCATTCAGTGTGATCCGCTTGCTGGGAGCATCCAGCACAACATCGATCGTCTCTTCCCCACTGAAGGTCGCCGCCTTCAAATCCGGCGTAACCGTCAGTCCATAGTGCTCCGGGTGTACCCCGGCAGGCAGCCGCTGCGCCTGCACTCCAACGCTTGTGACAAGAAAAAGTACAAAGGCAGAGAAGACAGAAGCAGAGTTGCGAACGAAGATCAAAGAGGGCCTCGAAACGAAGATATTGTTTGTGTAAGGGGAGCGCCGTCGCGGCAATCTACTTACTTGACCCGTCCCACGCAAAGCCGCGCCGGACGGTGCTCCGTGATTGAGACGTTCCCCACGCCAATCTCGGCAGCAGAGCACAGCCTCTGCCAGTCCTCCACCACGAAGCTGCGCCGGATCGACACCGGCCCATCGTTCTTCACGAACCGGTGCCAGTTCGCAAACCGCGCCCATAGCCGAAACAGGTGGTAGGGCCCCGGCTTGCGATGTAGATCGTCGATGAACCACCCACGCCGCGCCGTCTGCTCCATCCAACGCAGAAACAGCACGATCTGCGCATTCGTCAGGTGGTGCGTTAACAAGGAACAGAGGACAACGTCGATAGGCCCCTGCGTGTGATCGGCCAGCGCATCCCCAACCAGCCACTCAATCTGCTGGCTCGGCGGCGTAGCCTCCCGCGCGGCGCGAATCGCATCCGGATTCAGATCGATGCCCGTCAGCGTCACCGCAACTCCCCGCCTGGCCGCCCATCGATCGATCTTCCGCAGTGTATCTCCATAGCCGCACCCCACGTCCACCACGCGCAACGGAGCCGCCGAGCGAGGATGCGCCGCCACCAGATCTTCCAGCCAGCCCAGCGTAGGCCGCTGCGCAAACGTCAGCCGGTTGACGCGGGCAATATCATGCAGGCACGCGCGGAGCTCCTCATAAGGGCAAGGCAGATCCATCAACTCAATCAGATCGGCACGCTGTGTGAAGTCGAGCCCGCCCGAAAACGCCGGCGAAGGAAACGCCGATGGCGAAGCTACTGCAATGTCTTCGGAAGAACGGGCATCGAGAATTTCCTGCGACGCGATTTCGGGGGACGTAATAGAAGTGGTGGGCAAGATGGGTCGCGATCAGTATAACGGCTTGAGAGAAAACGGCTTGAGGGAAACCTGCCCCACAAAAAAGAAGTCCTATATATATAACTGATCCAGGACCCGAATATTCCCGGGATCAGCCTCTCTCCTCTGACTCAATCTCTTTCGCAAAGAAAGCACCTTCCAGAGATTTCATCCCCAGCACATTCTGTCAATCCCCCCGAGTGCGAAAAGACCACTCTTTTACAACATTCACAGGCGGAGACGTTCCTTCGATTGCCCATGAAACACACTACGAAGCCTTAACCGAAGCCGCGCGCTCCGAATAACCCGCGTTCTCCGACGCACGAGCCTCCGCATAAGCCGCCGCCCCCAGCAGAGCACAGGTATCGTCCAGAATCACGCGAACCGGCACCGACTCGACCATCGGCGACAACCGCCCCTTGTCGATGAAAGCCTGGGTAAAGGTGCCGTTCTTCAACGTCTTCAAAATCTTCGGAGCAATACCCCCGCCAAGATACATCCCGCCCGTCGCAAGCACCTGCAGCGCGATATTGCCCGCCTCCGCCCCATAAGCCCCAGCGAAGATCTTCATCGTCTCGAAGCACAACGAGCTGGAGCCATCCTCGGCACACTCCCCGATCACAGCGTTCGGATCCTCCGTCTGCATCCGGTCATGCAGCCACCCCGGCTCATCGATCTTCTCCACATCGCGCAGAAAGGCGTAGACATTCTTGATGCCAATACCGGAGACAACCCGCTCCCAGCTAACGCGTCCCTTCAGCGTAGAGCGCAGGTACTCCAGCAGCGCAATCTCGCGATTACTCCGCGCCGCAAAGTCGGCATGGCCGCCCTCCGACGCGATCGGACGGTGCTTCTGCCCATCCCAGATCAGCAGCGCCTGGCCCAGCCCCGTCCCCGCTGCCATCAGGCCCGCATGCCCGGTAGCCTCGAGATCGCCCTCGTGCAGCGTAAAGATGCTCTCCGGCGCAAGCTCGGGGATGCCATAACCGGTCGCCTCAAGATCATTGATCAGAGATATATGAGGAATCGAAAGCGACTTCACCAGGTCGCGTGTATCCAGCGTCCAAGGCAGGTTCGTCAGCTTCAGACGCCCATCGCGAACCGGCCCCGGACACCCGAAACAAGCCCCAAAGATATCCCCTCCCTGCGTCGCGTTGGTCCCGTCCCCAGCCAGAAACTTATGAACCACATCGTCCAGGCTCACATACTCAACCGCAGGAAACTTCTGGTCGCGGATCTGGTGCAGACGCCCATTGGCGAAGTCGTACAGTGCAAGGTGAACCTTTGTTCCGCCAACATCCCCAGCGAGAATCATCTATTTAAGCTCCAAAGTTCCGGTCGAATCCGAATTCGCCGGTGCAGGCAGCTTAGCCGCTGCAGCCGAGTCGAGCAAGAGGGTCAGTTGTCCGCTGGCCGGACGAATCAGCTGCGAAGGGTGCACCTCGGGTTGGTACGGACCCAGAAAAACATCGTGCAGAACCTGCGTCTTGCCCGCGCCCTCGATCAAAAACGCCACCTCCCGGCCCTGGTTGATCACCGGCCAGGTCAGCGTGATGCGCCACGTATCCTTCTGCGGAACGTGGTTTGGCACCACAATGTGGCTCATCTCGTTCAGCGCCTCGGTATGCGGAAACAGCGACGCCGTATGCCCATCGTCGCCCATACCCAGCAGCACCAGGTCGAACGTAGGAGTCTCCGCGCCCTCAAGCTTGAACGTATTTCGAATCGTCGATTCGTAGCGCGCCGCAGCAACGTCAGGTGCGAGCTCTCCCTCCATCCGGTGCACCCGCTCCGCCGGCAGCGGAACCTTCGAGAGCAGTGCCTCCTTGGTCATGCGGTAGTTCGACTCCGCATTGTCAGGCGGCACGCAGCGCTCATCCACCCAGTAGAGATCGAGCTTGTCCCACGGAACCTGCTTGAGAAACGGCTCCGCCGGGTCCGCGAGCAGGCCGAACATCGTCTTAGGCGTCGTGCCGCCAGAGATGGCGATGCGAGCCAGCCCGCGCGACTGTGCGGCCTTCCCCGCGGCCTCGGTAAAGAGCTGCGCAGCGGCCCGAGCCGTGGCTGCTGGTGTTGGCGATACGCGAAAGGTAACAGAAACTGGACGGGGCATAGGATCTCGCTACAAAGAATTTGAACTACCAACAATCCGAAAACGGACGAACTCCGGAACAAGTTTCACAAATATCCCGGAGTCCAGCGCGCCGTAACACTGTCCTACAGCTTCTCCCACTTCCGGTCATCCTTCGCCAGAAGCTCATCCGCGCACTCCGGCCCTTCAGTGCCAGCCGCGTAGTTGGGGAAGTGCTTGGCCTCAACCTTCGCCCACGCCTCGAGGATCGGCGTAAACAGCGCCCAGGTCGCCTCAACGCCATCGCGGTGCGCGAACAACGTCGCATCACCCAGCATCGCATCCAGCAACAGCCGCTCATACCCGTTCGCCGAAGACTTGCCGAACGCATCCGCGTAGCTGAACGCCATGTTCACCTGTGCAAGATTGGTAGTCGGCCCAGGAACCTTCGCGCCAAACTGCAGCGAGATCCCCTCATCCGGCTGAATCCGCATCTTGATGATGTTCGGAGCAATATTGTCCTCGCTGCTGTTGGACTTGAAGAGGTGCAGCGGCGGCTGCTTGAACACAATCGTCACCTCCGTCACGCGCTTGGCCAGCCGCTTCCCGGCGCGCAGGTAAAACGGAACGCCCGCCCATCGCCAGTTTTCGATCCCCAGCCGGATCGCAGCAAAGGTCTCCGTGCTCGAGGTTGGCGAGACACGATCCTCTTGCCGATACCCAACGACGTCCTTGCCATCCACCTTGCCCGGACCATACTGTCCACGCACTGTGTTGTTGACAGGAATGCCCTCAATCGCACGCCAAACCTTCAGCTTCTCGGTACGCACCGCCTCAGCTTCAAACGAGTCCGGTGGTTCCATCGCCACAAACGAGAGAACCTCCATCACATGGTTCTGCAGCACATCGCGAACCGCGCCGGCCTTCTCGTAGAACGGCCCACGCCCTTCAATACCAATCGACTCAGCAGCCGTAATCTCGACATGGTCGATGAAGTTGCGATTCCACACCGGCTCAAAGATCCCATTGCCGAAGCGAAACACCAGAATGTTCTGAACCGTCTCCTTCCCCAGGTAGTGATCAATGCGGAAGATCTGATCTTCAGCCAGCACATCGTTGATCTCGTCGTTCAGCTTGCGCGCCGACTCTAAATCGGTGCCAAACGGTTTCTCGATGATCACCCGCACCCAGTGCTTGTCCCCGGCCTCGGGACTTGCCATACCATGCTTGCCCAATCGGCGTGTGATGTCGGCAAAGAACTCCGGCGCCACCGCCAGATAGAACAGCCGATTGCCCTTCGTGTTGAACTTGCCATCCAACTCCGCCAGGTGCGCCTTCAACTTATCGAAGCCAGCATCGTCGTCGAACTCCGTCGCGAAGTAAGAGATGCGATCCATAAACGGCTTCAGCTTCGGATCGTTCTCCTCAACCCCGCCGCCCTTCAGAATGCCTTCCTTCATGTCAGGGCCAAACGTTGCGCTCAGATCGCGACGCGCCACCCCGACCACCGCGAAGTCCTTCGGCAGAAGTCCCGATTGATCCAGGTGATAGAGCGCCGGCAAAAGCTTCCGCTTAGTCAGATCGCCCGAGGCTCCAAAGATAACCACGATGCAGGGCTCCGGCACGCGCTCACCCTTCTTGGTGGCATCCACCGCTGCTGCCGATACGCCGACTGGTACTGTACTTGCGCTCATAATTCGCTCCTTACAAACCTTCCGTGCTGTGCCGACCGATAAAAATCCGCTGGCAGATGAAATTCAAGGTCCGTGCGTGGCGCCAAATCCATCGCCTCACACGTCCAGCAAAACTACGTCCTTTTCACGTCGTGACCACCAAAGGCCCCGCGCATGATCGAGATCATGCGATCCGTAAAGTTGTTCTCCTCGCGCGAACGAATCCGGCGCCCAGTCCGATGATTCCCAGTTCCATCTCTCTTCCTTCCTTATGCGGCCCGTAACCCAAATTGTGCAAGCTCATCTCTCAGCTGAGTGGGTGACTCAAAACAAATCGTCTGCATTCCAAAAGCTGCCGCGGCGTCACAGTTCTCAACCTTGTCATCGATAAACAACGCGGTCTCCGGCAGGTGGCCGGAGATCTCAATCGCAGCGCGATAGATGCCGGGATACGGCTTCATCTCATGCACGTAGCCCGAACAAATAAAGTAGTCGAAAAACGGCCGCAGCCGAAACGCATTCAGCCGATGCTCGTTCAGTTCACGGCTCTCATTGTTAAGCGTGGCCAGCATATACCGTCCAGAGGTAGCCAGCTCTCCAAGAATATCGAGGCTCTCCGGATGAAGAATCCTGCTCTCCGCACACACCTGCGGCCAAAGCTCGTCAAAGGTCAGATTCGGATTCTGGTTCAGCACCGTGTCGTTAAAGAACTGTTCCGCCGTCGAAAGCCCGCGCTCCCACAGGTAGTTCGCCTCATCATGACGCGACTCGTAGTCCGCCAGATCCACACCCAGACGAGTCAGAACCTCCGTACGTTCGCCTTTATCCCACCCATTCGTGAGCAGAACTCCGCCGATGTCCCAGAAGATCGTCTTGATGTACGAGGAAGAACTCACTCACCCTCCGGAAAATCTGCCCCAACCGTCACCGGCTCCCACGCTGCAATCTCTTTCTGCCAGCTATCCAGCTTGCCGCGAAACCGCTCGAGCGCGCTCGCCCCCAGCAGAAGATGCAACGGAGGATTCAGCGACTCCACAACCTCGATCATCGCCCGAACCGCACGCAGCGGATCGCCCTTCTGCTTCCCATCGTTCTCAGCAAAATACTTCCGCATATTTCCAGCAGTGTTGTCGTAGTCCGAAATCTTCGTCTCAGCAATCACACCCGAGCGTCCCAGAAAATCAGTACGGAACGGCCCCGGTTCAATCACCGTAACGCGAATGCCCAACGGCGCAAGCTCCGCCGCCAACGCCTCCGAGATCCCCTCCACCGCAAACTTGCTCGCGTTATACATCCCGATGCCCTGCCCGCCAATCAAGCCGCCGATCGAGGACAAATTGAGAATGTGCCCACTGCGCTGCTTGCGAAGATACGGAAGAAACGCCCGAGTCACCTTCAGCAGGCCGAAGACATTGGTCTCAAACATCGGCATAAACTCCGCCTCTGAGACCTCTTCAATCGCGCCCGCAACTCCATAGCCCGCATTGTTGACCAGAACGTCTATCTGTCCGAACTGCGCAAAAGCCTGCGTTACGACCGAGTCCACCTGACCGGCATCTGTAACATCCAGAGTCAAAGCCTTCGCACTCTGCGGATACTGTCTTTCAAGATCCGCAATCTTGTCCAGCTGCCTGGCAGTCGCTACCACCTTACCGCCAGACTTCAAAACCTCTTCGGCAAGCAGTCGGCCAAAGCCGGTCGATGCTCCCGTGATAAACCAGACACGTTGAATCGATTGAGTCATGATCTCCAGTGCTCCAAAGGGCTGCGCCACGTGGCCCAAATCAAATGAGAGGCCGTACGGCCACCGAAGGAAAGCGACAACACCGTCTCTGGCCCCGCCGACTCCGACATGATGCGTGATTCGTCTGCAATCCTCTCCGCCTCAAACCATCACCTGAAAGCACCGCATAGCGTTCTGAATAAGATGCTCGGGCAGTGCCACAAGGCGCAAATGAGTCGCAGTCAGGCTTGAGTAGACACGGAGTTTGTTGCCCGACAGTGAAAGGGCGGGGCAATCAGCCCCGCCCCTCCCTTACTTCTTTACCAGCTTCTTCGCATGATCAATCACGTTCGCGACGGTGAAGCCCAGCTTCTCCAGAGCGATCGGCCCAGGTGCCGAAGCACCGAACCGGTCCAGTCCAATCACAGCGCCGTTGTGGCCGATGTACTTGTACCAACCCAGCGTCGCACCCGCCTCGACCGCCAGCTTCGGCGTGCTCTCCGGCATCAGCTTCGCCTTGTATTCGTCGCTCTGCTCGTCATAGACATGGAAGCTCGGCATCGAAACAACAGTCGCATTGATGCCAATCCCCTTCAACTCCTCCGCAGCCTTGGTAACGAGACCAACCTCAGAGCCCGTCGCGATCAGGATGAGATCCCTGCCGTGCGAGACCACCTCGTACGCTCCAAACCGCGCACCAGCGCGAGCGATCGTCGCATCAATCGTCGGCAGATCCTGCCGCGACAGCGCCATAAAGCACGGACTCTTGCGCTCCAGCGCAAGCTGCCAGCACGCCGCCGTCTCATTCGCATCCGCCGGGCGGAAGTCGGTGAGGTGCGGGATAGCACGGAGGCTCATCAGCTGCTCGACCGGCTGGTGCGTCGGTCCATCTTCGCCCAGTCCAATCGAATCGTGCGTGAAAATAAACAGCGAGTGAAGGCCCATCAGGGCAGCCAGGCGCAGCGCGTTCCGGCAGTAGTCCGAGAACGTAAAGAACGTCGACCCAAACGGAATCAACCCGCCGTGCGCCGCCATGCCATTCACCATCGCGCACATGCCGAACTCACGCACGCCGAAGAACACATTCCGGCCCGCGGGGTCCACATGAAAACTCGGTGAATCTTTGAAGATCGTCTTGGTCGAAGCGGTCAGGTCCGCCGCGCCGCCAAACAGCTCAGGCACCACGTTCTCAATCGCCTGCATCACAGCCTGCCCAGCGTTTCGCGTTGCCATCGGCTTGTCGATCGGGAAGGTCGGAATCTTCTTCTCCCAACCATCGGCCAGCTTGGCTTTCACCGTCCGGTTGAACTGCGCCGCCGGCTCAGGATACGCCTTCGCGTACTCTTCAAACTCAGCCGTCCACGAAGCGTGCAGGTCCTTGCCCTTCAGCTTGATCGTGTCCCAGTTCTTGCGAGCCTCATCCGGAACATAGAAGAACTTATCCTCAGGCCAGCCCAGGTTCTTCTTCGTAGCCTTCGTTGCCTCCGGTCCCATCGCCTCGCCGTGCACCTTGTTCGTGCCGGCCTTTGGGCTGCCATAACCAATCACCGTGCGCACGCGAATCAGCGAGGGCTTCGACGTCTCCGCCTTCGCCGCAAGAATCGCCGCCTCAATCGCCACCAGATCGTTGCCATCGGCCACATACTGCACATGCCAGTGGTACGCCTCGAAGCGCTTGGTCACATCCTCGGTAAACGAGAGCTCCGTCGGACCATCGAGCGAGATCAGATTGTCGTCATAAAGCACAATCAGCTTGCCCAGAGCCAGCGTTCCCGCCAGCGAGCACGCCTCATGCGAGATGCCTTCCATCATGTCACCATCGCCGCAGAGCACATACGTGTGGTGATCGACGATGTTGTACGTATCGCGGTTGTAGACCGCAGCCTGGTGCCGCTCCGCCGTCGCCATACCCACAGCCATCGCCAGGCCCTGCCCCAGCGGACCCGTCGTCACCTCAACGCCTGGAGCCTCACCGTACTCCGGATGGCCGGGCGTATGCGAACCCCACTGCCGAAACTGCTCCAGCTGCGAGATCGGCAAATCGTATCCGGAGAGATGCAGCGCACCATACAGCAGCGCCGAAGCGTGCCCGTTCGAAAGCACGAACCGATCCCGGTCGATCCACTTCGGATCGGAAGGATCGTGCTTCATGATCTTGTGATAGAGCAGATAAGCGATCGGAGCACAGCCAAGCGGGGCTCCGGGATGCCCGGACTTCGCCTTCTCCACGGCATCGACGGCGAGAAAGCGGAGGGCGTTGATGGAGATCTGGTCAATTTCGTGCTGCTTCGAATCCTGCTGTTCGCTCATTCTGTTCCTTTGCTCTTTTGAGGAGATTCGTGCGCCGTTGCCGACGCTGAATCTGGAAGATTTGGTCAAACCATAACAGTGTACTAGTGGGACCCGATTCGCTGCATCCTTACACCTTGGTAGATGCCGGAACCGGATCGATGGAGACATCAATATTTCGCCCCAGCCACCGATCCGGCTGCCCCTCCACCGGCCACGCGAGGGTAAATGTAATCTTGCCTACCTGACCCGCGCCCGTCGGAATATCCACAAACGATCCCGAATACCCAACCGACCGCGAGTCGAGCGTAAGCGTCGTAGCCCAGTTGTCATAGGTGTAGACAATGCGAAAATGCTCCCGGTCAACAACGCGAAGCGTATGCCCCGAGTAGAGCGAGCAGATCGGCCGCCCCGGCTCAAAGATCTCAATGTGGTTCGTGAACGAGCGCTTCTCCTTCGCCACCGCATACCGGTCGGCCACCACCTGAATCCGGTCGAACACCCGCCCATCCGCCGCCGAACGCAGCAGCTTCAGATACTCCGCATGAGCCCACACCAAGGGCTGCGCCGACCCCGCCGACCGCCCCCGATACATCCCCCGCGAAGGAATGTCGTCATAGTCCCACACCTGCTCCGGAAGCATCCCGCCAACCGAACTAAACTGCTCAATCGCCTTGATGTACTTGCTGAAATCTTTCCCCGCGCAAAGCTCATAGTGGCCCCTCTCACCGGTCAAAATCGGCCACGCCCTGCCCTGCCCGGAGCCGTCATACGGCCCCCCATCTTTCTTCTGCCCGTAGCCATCATGGTTATATCGCCGCCACGAAACCCCAAACGGCGTCTCGATCTTCAGGCAGTGATCCACCACCTTCAACGAATCGACGATCAGCGGATCATCCGCCCGTCGAATCCCATACCGCACCAGCTCCAGGAACCCGCCATCGATCACCTCACGCGCCTCGAACTCATTCTTCTCTCCAGGCTCGCGGTTATTAATCCGAATCACCCCCGGCGGCAGCGAGTCATCGTGAAACGGCTCGCCCTTGGCCGGCGGACGAATCCGCATGTAGTGATACTTCACATCCGGATGCAGTACGCCCTCGGTCGTAGTCGTCCACTCATCCAAATGCGACTCAATCCAATCGGCATAAGTCTCCAGATAGTCCGCCAGCTCCGTCGACTGTCTCGCCCGCGCAATATCCGCCGCGCAGATCAACCCCGAGATCACCGCCGCCAGCGTCGACGGCGAATACCCCGCAGCCTCCTCCCACCGCTCCTGCTGCGTTATCGGCGCATACCGGACCAGAAACGCCGCGGCCCGCTCCACAAACGGAAACACATCAAAGTTCCCCAGCCCATTCTGCTTCCAAAGCCGCCACGCCAGAATGATCGGAAATGCCACCTCATCCAGCTGAATCCCCGTCCAGTAAGGCGTCCCGTCGATCCAGAAGTTCTGCGCAAAACTCCCATCCGGCTTCTGCGTACAAGCCAGATACACCAGCGCCCGCAGCGCCGTATCCGTCCTCCCACAAGCCAGCAGCGCACTCGCCGTCTGCACCATATCCCGCGTCCACACCAGGTGATACCCACCCAGATCCGAGTCCCCCTTCGACGCCCCCCAAGGCACCGAAGCCGAAGCAATAAACGCCCCCGAGTAAGTCTTGTCCTCATGCGTCAGCAGCACATTCTGGCTGATCCGCATCAGCCTCCCGCCGTCCGTCGACACAGCCGCAAAACCAGCTGGCGGGTTCACCCTCTGCCACTGATCCACAAACCGCTTCTGGTGGAGCTCATAAGGCGAAGCCAGCGTCTGCATCATCTGCGCAATCGCCGCATGATGCCCATCCCCAAACGAGATCGCCACCGTGAACTCGCGATTCCGCGCAATATCGATCTCACCCATGACCGCAATATTGCCATCCAGAGCCTGCCCAAACTGCCAGCTCATCCGCATATCCTGAATCAGATTCTGGTACCCATCGCTGGTCCCCGCGTAACCGCACGATGACCGCACAAACCCGCAGCTCACCCCAAACGCCAGCGAAGTCTCGCCCTTCCACGCCAACAGGCAGCGCTGTCCCGCCACATCAATCGACCGCGCCGAGTTCCCCGCCCCGCCCCCATTTAAATGCGGCGCCAGCAGCGCATAGCACTTCAGCCGCGACAGAACATCCTCATCCCCTTCGATCTTCACGTTCATCAGCACCACCGGATGATGCGGATCGCAGATGAACTCCTTGGTCACCGTATATCGCCCATCCAGATCGCTGGCCACCACACGAACCGCGGGAGCCGCCTCATCGATGTAGTGAAAGTCATACTCAAAACTGCGCTTCTCTTCATGCACAAACGTCTCGCCGTCGCTGAACAGCAGCTCCATATCGCGAGTCTGCGGACGGTCGATCGTCGGATAATAAATCTCGTTCAGCGTTCCATGCGAGACCGTAAACCACACCCGGCTCGACGCCGCATACGCAGTCGAAACGGCGTCTTTCTCACTCGAAGTCCAGCGCGGTTCCATCCCAGGAGCGCCAAAGGCAGCTCCATCATCATCAAGCCAGCGGTAAGAAGCAGTTAGATCGCTCATTGGTTCCTATTAGAGCGCAAAACTCCGAAGTCGGCGTCATCCATCCGTCAAAGAGCAATGAATCCACGGGTAGGCTATGATTCTGGAGGTTGTGCCGACTCGCCCAGTGCATCGCGCACCCCCCGGACAGCATCGAACTCACTCAGGCGGTCAGGATCCTCCTGACTGACAACACGAACGACGACAGGAGAACTACTGTGGCCTACGAACTACCACCTTTGCCCTACGACTACGCGGCGCTTGAGCCCTCCATCGACGAAGCCACGATGAAGCTCCACCACGACAAGCACCACCAGACCTACGTCACCAATCTAAACGGCGCGGTAGAGAAGCACCCCGAGATCGGCAAGAAGTCCCCCGAAGAGCTCCTCAAGGACCTGGCCAGCATCCCCGAGGACGTTCGCAAGGTCGTCCAGAACAACGGCGGCGGCCACGTCAACCACACCATGTTCTGGCAGATCATGAAGCCCAAGGGCGGCGGCGAACCCTCCGGCGAGATCGCCGCACAGATCAAAGCCGACTTCGGCTCCTTCGAGGACTTCAAGAAGCAGTTCAACGAGACCACCGCCAAGCAGTTCGGCTCCGGCTGGGGCTGGCTCGTCTTCGAGGGTGGCAAGCTCAAGATCGTCACCACCGCCAATCAGGACAACCCCATCTCGCAGGGACACTACCCCATCCTCGGCAACGATGTCTGGGAGCACGCCTACTACCTCAAATATCAGAACAAGCGCCCCGACTATCTCGCCGCCTGGTGGAACACCGTCAACTGGGACGAGATCAACAAGCGCTTCGCCACCGCAAAGAGCTACAAATAATCTAGCCGGACCAGCTCTTATTCTCCTTCCGACCAACGGGAGGACGGATGAAGCTGGTCCAGCCGAGACAAGGCATACGCGTCACGAAGTGACCGCCCGAATCGGGTCCCCGCGAACAGGTCTTCGTTCGTGGGGTGACTGAGCGCAGGAGGCCCGTCCGGCAGGACATCTTTCCAACCAAAAGAAAGCCGGTGCAACGAGTCTTCCCGTTGCACCGGCAACTTCGATCCTTAACAGCAATCGCGACGAACTCTACCCTTTCGGCCCAGGTCCAGGCTCAACTACGGCTGTAGGAGTAACAGTATCCGTACCACTCCACGAGCCCGTAGAGTTTGTACCTCCGCCCCCTGTAGCGCCGCCGATCACAAAGTTCTTCCACTTTTGATTCCTGTTATTGACACCCTCCGGAGTTGCAGCGTGATCCCCATTGCTCTCTCCGCATGCGCTTTGGTGACCCGCCTTGACCTCAAGAGCATTGGAATCGGTCGCGATGCTCGTATAAACCGCCGCGCCCCACTTCCACTCAATCGACATTCCTGGTGCGCCAGTCGTATTGAACGTTCCGCTCCAGGTGACGTTAATCCCCCCGGGTACGCCGTGGGATGGCACCGGAATCGCCACACCAGTCAGAAAGATCTCATCGTCTCCCTTCAGCGGAACCGTGGTAATCCAGGTGTTCGTCATCGTACTGAACGTCGTCGAACTGCAGGTCGCGGTCGGCGAGAACGTGATCTGTGCGTTCGGCGCCGCACTGGTAAAGAGCGAATTCGTCTCTACATCCAGAATCCTCGAGTTGGTAAAGGTGATGACGCCGCCGGTCTTCGGGATGTTCTTTACCGAGAAGTTCGCGTTGAACCACACATAGTCCCCCGACACAATCGGAGTTCCATTGAAGCTCACCGTGTCGATCCCCTTGCCCGAGTTGGGCGGCGGCGGCGGTGCACCGCACGACAGGCTCGTCGGAGAAAACAGGATCGGGACCGTATTATGCCCCACCAGGCTGGCCGTGCCGTAAAAATTGTAACTTCCAATCAGAGCCGGAAACGAACCCCAGACCGTGGCCTCGAAGGTCGTAGTGGAACTCGCAGTAAACGGAATAACCCCGGTAATGGCCGGGCCAGCATACGGCGAGGTCTCAATCGTATAACTGATCTCGTACTTTGTCCCCGGAGACAGCGCCGAAGCGTCTACCGAAAAGCTGTACGCATTGCAGGTAACCGTAGCGTTGGCCGTGTCTACGTGATTCGCTAAAACGGGAGTCGCACATAAAAAAATGAGACCCAAAGTTGTGCCGAATGCAGTTCGATATCTCTGAAACATAATCACGCCCTCTCTTGACTGGCTTCATGAACTTCGCTTCAGCGAGGCTGGCCTTGAGAGCCTCGTTCGAGGTACAGTGCGGCTTATTCTCAGGTCCTAAGTTTTTCCAATGCGACAGAAGACACGTCCAACTATGCAGTCACCCACTAGTAACTGCACTACAACTTTATGGTGATTACCCAGTAGTGAGCCTTCCTATTTCGTCCTGGCCTTCCTATCGCAATCCGGAGTGGCGCTAGCGGCGTTGATGAGAGCGAACCCATCTCTCCCGTGCCAAAACCACCACGGCGACGATCATTGCAACAAACGGCAGCAGGAAAAAAGCAAGCACGTAGATGTTCATCATCTGACACCTCTCAGATACATTGCGGACCCCGAAAGTAGAACCCAGCGTTATCCCTTCCCGTTTAAGCCCCCTCAGATTCAAGCCCCCAGAACGCGTCATCTCGACCGAAGTCGCGCACGCGACGCAGTGGAGAGACCCTCGTATTTCGACTTTGCCTCCACGACTTCCGCTGAGAACTATATCGTGTTACGATACTCCTAGAGTGAAGCCCGCGTCCAGAAAAACCGATCGCAACGAGATTCAGCTGCTGGCCAAATTTCGATCTGAGATTCGCCGGTTCCTGCAATTCAGCGAGCAGGCCGCCACCGCAGCCGGCCTCCAGCCGCAGCAACACCAGCTTATGTTGCAGATCGCCGGCGCTCCAGACGACACCCTCGTCACCATCTCCCACATCGCCGAGGTGATGGGCCTGCGACACCACACCGTAGTAGAGCTCAGCAAACGTTGCGAGCTGGCAGGTCTGGTACGGAGAACCCACGACCAAAACGATCGCCGGTACGTGGTGCTCGAGCTCACCGCGCAGGGTCATGATGCGCTCCGCCAGCTCTCCGAGGCTCATGCTCAACAGCTGCGCGAGCTGGCCCCCAGTCTCATCCAGGCACTCACGCGCATACGCAACTCAAAGTGATCGCCTCGACCCGAACACAACGCGTCGAAACACCACTCAGATAAGGAAACTCAAAGTTGAAGTCAGAACCATCCATTCTCAGAGATTTCACGGTTGATAAGCGAGTCTGGCTGCTCTCCGGCGTCTCCATCGGCATCGGCATGTGCGCCACCCTGCTCGCCGTTCTACTCCTGCGCGCTATCGCAATCTCGACAAACATCTTCTACTACCACCGCTTCAGCCTCGCCCCGGTCTCTCCAGCTGGAAGCCCCCTGGGACATTGGATGGTGGTGGTGCCAGTGATTGGCGGTCTGCTCGTCGGCCTGATGGCGCGCTTCGGTTCGGACAAGATTCGCGGACACGGCATCCCCGAGGCGATCGAAGCGATCCTCATTCATCGCGCCAGGGTTGATCCAAAGATCGCCCTTCTGAAACCCATCTCCGCAGCCATTGCAATCGGCTCAGGCGGCCCGTTCGGAGCCGAAGGCCCGATCATCATGACCGGCGGAGCCGTAGGATCGCTCATCGGACAATGGATGCACGTCACCGATGCAGAGAGAACCACACTCCTCGTCGCCGGTGCGGCAGCGGGTATGTCGGCAACCTTTGCCACGCCGGTCGCGGCCATTCTGCTCGCCGTCGAACTCCTGCTCTTCGAGTGGCGCCCGCGAAGTCTGGTCCCCGTAGCGATTGCCAGTGTCACAGCGGCACTCCTGCGAGTCTATTGGCTTGGCGCGGGGCCGCTCTTTCCTATGCCCGCCATCACGGGAACTCACGGTGCAACCTTTGCGATCGGCGCTCTCCTTCTGGGCGCTCTCCTCGGCCTCATCGCGGCCGGCATGAGCCGCATGATGTATGCCTTCGAGGATCTATTCGACCACCTGCACATCCACTGGATGTGGTGGCCGGCGATCGGCGGGATTGGAATCGGAGTCGGTGGCCTGTTCTTCCCGAGGGGCCTTGGAGTCGGGTACGACAACATCGCCGAACTGCTTCACGGGAGTCCTTCGATGGGGCTCATCGTAGGAATCCTGCTCGCAAAGTCGCTCATGTGGGCCTTCTCCCTCGGATCGGGAACCTCCGGCGGCGTTCTTGCGCCGCTGCTCATGATCGGCGGAGCCGTAGGCGCACTGGCCGGGCACCTGGCTCACGCCCCCGCCGAAACTCAAGCGTTCTGGGCCCTGATCGGCATGGGAGCCATGCTCGCAGGATCGCTCGGCGTGCCTCTCACCGCCATCCTGTTCAGCCTCGAGGTCACTCACTGTCTGCCCGCCCTGCTCCCGCTTGCGGTGGCCTGTATCGCCTCCTACCTCATCACCGCCCTCATCATGCCCCGATCCATTCTCACCGAAAAGCTCGGGCGGCGAGGCTACCATCTGACCCGCGAGTACGGCGTCGATCCGCTTGAACTCGTCCTCGTCCGCGAGGTCATGTCGTCCCGCGCAGAGGGTGTCTCCACCACACCGCTCCCCGCCAACTACTCCTACGCCGACTCGACCACCCGCGGAGCCGCAGAGCTGATGGCGACCGAAGGGCTGGAGACATTGCCGGTCGTAGACCGGACCAACGGTCAGGTATGCGGCGAGATCTCGCTCAAAGATCTCCTGCGAGGCAGAGAACGCTCTCTAGAACGCGAAAGCGAGCGCCTCCGCCTCTTCAACTACGCACCCCCGGAACAAGGCGGCCACAACTAACCGTCTCCTCCGCATGCACCCCGCCTTTGCTGTCATCCTGACCCTGAGCGAAGTCGAAGGGGAAGGATCCCGACGAACTCCGTCACGCCCAAACCGCACGTCCCTTTCCACCCACCCTCTTCACGCAGTTGCTGTTCTTTATTGCCCGCTGGCAAGATGCTGCTGCCTCCACCTCGAGCCATGAAAATAAAGTTCAAAACCGTGTCACTTTTTCAGGAGCCAAAAAAGTGGATGTTTAAACTCCACGTCCACCACGCAAAACACCACGTTCTCACCACCAAAAAACCACGACAAAACACCCGTTTTTCTCAAAAACCCCTGCAAAAACCACACCCCAGCCACGAATAACTTTTTTCTTCCTCCCACAAAAAACTACGGCCGAACCTCAAAGGGTCCGGCCGTCGAAAACCATCTTGCAGGTCGTTATTCGGTTCCGCCCTTGCGGGGACGACGGTTCGCCTGAAGCACCTTCTTCCTCAAACGCAACGACTTAGGCGTAACCTCAACCAGCTCATCATCCGCGATGAACTCAATACACTGCTCCAGAGTCAGCTGCTTGTAAGGAACCAGCCGCACCGCATCATCCGAGCCCGAAGCTCGCATATTCGAAAGCTTCTTCTCGCGAACACAGTTGACGTCGAGATCGTTGTCTCGTGAATGCTCGCCAACTACCATGCCTTCATACACTTCCACGCTATCGGAAACAAACAGAACGCCGCGGTCCTGCAGGCCCTCAAGCGCATAAGCAGTCGTAGTTCCCTGACGATCCGAGATCAAAGCACCCGACAAACGCTGCGGAATCTCCCCCTGATAAGCGACATACCCATCAAGAATCGAGTTCATGATGATCGTTCCACGCGTCTCGGTAAGCATCTCAGAACGCAGGCCGATAAGCCCACGCGAGGGAATACGAAACTCCATACGGACGCGGCCTGAACCGTGATTGATCATCTTGACCATCTCGCCTTTTCTCGGCCCAAGGCGCTCAATAACCGTGCCGACGAAGTTTTCCGGAACGTCAATCGAGAGATGCTCAACCGGCTCCATAAGCTGGTCGTCGATGCGTTTGGTCACGATCTCCGGACGGCTGGCCATCAGCTCGAATCCTTCGCGGCGCATCATCTCAATGAGAATGCCAAGCTGAAGTTCACCGCGGCCCAGCACCTTGAAGGAGTCCGGCGAACCGGTGTCCTGCATCTTGAGGGAGACGTTGGTGAGAAGCTCTTTGTCCAGGCGATCACGGAGGTTTCGCGAGGTGACAAACTTGCCTTCGCGGCCGGCAAACGGGGAGTTGTTGACGTTGAACTGGATAGCGATCGTCGGCTCATCGATGGTGATCTGAGGAAGCGGCTGAGGATTCTCGATGTCGCAGAAGCTCTCTCCGATAAAGATGCCGGGGATGCCGGCGATGGCCACGATGTCGCCTACCTGTGTCTCTTCAATGTCGGTGCGCTTGAGCCCGGAGAAGCTGAAGAGCTTGGTGATCTTGTGCTTGGTAAAGGTGCCGTCGATCTTGGCGACGTTGTACTCCTGGCCGGTGCGCATGGTGCCGTTGAAGACGCGGCCGATGGCGAGACGACCAAGGTAGTCGGAGTAGTCGAGGTTGGTGACCAGGATCTGCAGTGTGCCTTCGGGATCGCCTTTGGAGACAGGAATCGTCTGGACGATCTGCTCGAAGAGGGGCTGAAGGTCCGTGCCGGGAGTCGCGAGATCGTTCGTCGCGGTGCCGAGCTTTCCGTTGGTATAGAGCACTGGGAAGTCGAGGACGGACTCGTCTGCGTCGAGGTCGATGAAGAGGTCGTAGACTTCGTTCAGGACCTCCTGGGGGCGCGCGTCAGGGCGGTCGATCTTGTTGATGACGACCATGGGCGTAAGACCGGCTTCGAGGGCCTTCGAAAGAACGTAGCGGGTCTGCGGCAGGGGGCCTTCCGAGGCATCGACGAGGAGGACTACCCCGTCGACCATCTTGAGGGCGCGCTCTACTTCCCCGCCGAAGTCGGCGTGGCCCGGGGTGTCGACGATGTTGATCTTGTTGTCGTGATAGTAGAGGGCAGTGTTCTTCGCAAGAATCGTGATGCCGCGCTCTTTTTCAAGATCGTTAGAGTCCATGACGCGGTCGGTGACGGCTTCGTTGGAGCGAAAAGTCCCGGACTGGCGAAGCATGGCGTCGACGAGAGTGGTCTTGCCATGATCGACGTGGGCGATGATAGCGATGTTGAAGATTGGCTTAACGGCTACTGCGGTTGAGTTACTCACTGCGTTTGTGTCCTGTCTGGGCGCTTAGAAGTGGTGTTTTAGGGAAAGTGCGCGTCCTTACTAGTTTAGCCTAGTTCGGCACGCGTTGGTCTTCAAAATGCCGGAGACGGCAAGAAGATACGGTGAATGATGTCGCATAAGAGACTGATTCGACATTGGCTGGCCACAGAAGGATATAAATTCACCGATCCGTATGGTGGGGGGCTGCTCTTTGCAACAGCTTACAGGCTCGTGAGATTGGGTTTGGAAGCTCGAGAATGTGCCGCTATACTCAAGGCTCCTAATGCATCCAACTCAGTCATCTCAGTTCGAGCATGCGTCTCTGAAAAACTATCTGCTGGACCATGCCTATGACGAGATGTTCACGGGACTCGGCGATCTGCATCGACACTGCGAACCGTTGTTGGAGCATTTTTCGGCGCTGCCTTCGGAAGAGCTGCAACGGAGAAAACAGGCAGCCGACCTTAGTTTCCTGAACCAGGGCATTACGTTTACGGTGTACGGGCGCGAAGAGGGCACCGAGAAGATCTTTCCGTATGACCTGATTCCGCGGATTATCACTGCGAGCGAGTGGGCGACAGTGGAGCACGGGCTGACGCAGAGAATTACGGCACTAAATCTTTTTCTGAAGGACATCTATAACGAGGGGCGAATTCTCGATGACGGGATAGTCCCGCGCGAGGTGGTCTATAGCTGCAAACATTACCGCCGGCAGATGATGGGGTTGCAAGTTCCGCGGAATGTCTACATCGCTGTCTGCGGGACCGACCTGATTCGGTTGGAGAACGGCGAGTTTGTGGTGCTGGAGGATAATCTGCGCGTGCCTAGCGGAGTCAGCTACATGCTGACCAATCGCAGGGTGATGAAGCGGATCTTTCCGCAGTTGTTTCGAAGCTACAACGTGCGGCCGATTGAACAGTACACACAGCTGCTATTGGGAACCCTGCGGTCACTGGCGCCGGAGGGACGACCGGAGCCGAATATCGTGCTGCTGTCGCCGGGAGTGTTCAACTCTGCTTACTTTGAGCATGCGTATCTTGCACGGCAGATGGGGATCGAGCTGGTCGAAGGACGCGATCTGGTAACGCATGACAACGTCGTGTACATGCGGACTACGATCGGGCTGCGGCGGGTGGATGTGATTTACCGGCGGGTGGATGATGACTTCATCGATCCGCTGGCGTTTCGCGGAGATTCGATTCTTGGTGTGGCTGGTCTGTTCAATGCTTACCGCGCTGGAAACGTGACGCTGGCCAATGCATTTGGTACCGGCGTGGCCGATGACAAGGCGCTGTACGCGTACGTGCCGGAGATCATCAAGTATTACCTGAGCGAAGAGCCGGTGCTGAAGAATGTCGAAACGTATCTGTTGACCAGGCCTAAGGAACGGCAACATGTGCTACAGAATCTCGACAAGCTGGTGGTGAAGGCGGTGGGCGAGAGCGGCGGGTATGGGATGCTGATCGGGCCTCAGTCAACCAAAGCACAACAAGAGGAGTTTGCGCGGAAGATTGAGGCTGATCCGAGGAACTACATTGCGCAGCCGACGATCTCGTTTTCGCGCGCGCCTTGTTTGATCGGGGATGAGTTGCAGCCCCGGCATGTGGACCTGCGGCCTTATGTGTTGTACGGCGATAAAGTGACGATTGTGCCGGGTGGGTTGACGCGTGTGGCGCTGAATCAAGGATCGTTAGTGGTGAACTCGTCGCAGGGCGGCGGGAGCAAAGATACCTGGGTGCTGAGCCAGTGAAAGGAGTGACCAATGCTGTCACGCGTCGCGGATAGTTTGTACTGGATGAGCCGGTATCTCGAGCGCGCCGAGCATACGACGCGACTGCTGGACGTGAATCTGAACCTGATGCTCGATGAGAGCCCTATCAGCGCAGAGCGGCGATGGCAGCGGGTGCTGCAAGCACTGGGCAAGCCAAAGAACGTCGAGTGGACCGGCGAGCCGTATGCGCTGACGCAGGCGCTGACCTTTGATACGGAGAACAAGGCTTCGATCCTGTCCTGCATCATCGCGGCACGGGAGAACTCGCGTCATGTGAGGGAGCAGATATCTACCGAACAATGGCACCGCCTGAACAGCCTCTATCTGCAGGTAACGCGGCCGGAGATTCAGAGCCAGACGCAGTCGGAGGCGCTGGTGCAAGGGATGACGCAACCTAGCGAGTTTCTGCAATCGGTGATGGAGGCGGTACATCAGTTTCAGGGTGTCACAGATTCGACGATGAACCACGGCGAGGGCTGGCAGTTCATTCAGGTGGGGCGGTATATCGAACGGGCGTGCGCGACCGCGCTGTTGCTTCAGGCGTACCACGTCGATCTGTGGGGACATTCGGAGAGGATTGTTGATGGGAATGAATACCTGGACTGGATGGGACTACTGCGTTCGGCGACCGCGTTCGAGGCGTATTGCAAGGTGTATACCGCAGACCTGACACCGGATCAGATCTTCGAGTTTCTTCTGCTCGACGAGGAGTTTCCGCACTCGATTCGATTTTCGATCGACAGCCTGCAGTGCGCACTGGAAAAGATCCAGGGGGACAGCGGTAAGGCCCGTGCCGAAACTCTGCGTCGACTGAGCGGTCGACTGCAATCCTCCCTAAACTACAGTAGCGTCGACGAGATCCTGAACCAGGATGTGCTGGGGTACTTGGGCAACATTCAGGCACAGTGCCGAGCCATTCATGAAACCATCTACGAGCTATATGTGGACTATTCCATTCAGGCGGCCCTGGCAGGATAGATGATCGAACAGGCACTGGCAGGAGAGACACGGAGACCGATTACCAGCGGGAGACGGTCGAACCTTGTGGACCTTGTTAAGGGTCTTGCTATCATTCTGGTCGTCTATGGCCATACGGCACAAGGTGTTGTGCATCGGGGCTGGTGGTCCGGTCCGTGGGCTGATTTTTCTAAAGCTTTCATCTACAGCTTTCACATGCCTGCATTTTTCTTTGCCTCCGGACTGTTTGTGTTTGGCAGCATTCAGCGACGGGGACCGGCCAAGTTCACGCTCGAAAAGATGAAGACCATTCTGTATCCCTATTTGCTATTCGCGGGCATCTCAGCTGCACTTGGTCCCTTGATCCGACGATTCCAAATGTCCTATTCGCCATTTCATTGGAATGCATTTCTGATGAATGTCGCCGACGGGAGTGGGAGCTGGTTTCTATTCACCCTGTTTTGGTGTTTGCTTCTGGCACTCTTGACAGTGCGATTTCCTAACTGGCTGCGCTTTTTGCTCTCGGTTCTTGTAGGGATGGCGCCGATCTACGGAACGTTCCACACGGACCGCGTGTGGCAGGAGTTCTGTTTTGTGGCAGCAGGAATGTGGGTTGGGAATCACGTCTTTCGGCTGGAAGATATTCCGAAGTGGAAGGCTGCCGTTGGTTTTATGTTGCTTGCCGCTTTTCAGTTCGCGGCCATCTATTTTTATGGATTCGTGGATCGCTGGACCTATATTGGGCTTGGCCTGACCGGGACAGCCGGCCTTTTTCTGCTTGCCCGGTTGCTGGAGAACCACCGGATCGGCGAGGCACTTGTCTGGGTGGGACGGGCATCTCTTGCGATCTTCCTGCTCAGCGCGTTTGCGCAGGGAGCAACTCGTGTTGTTTTGTCTGACTTGTTGCATACGAATAACCTGTGGCTTCAATTGTTGTTGCCGACGGCGTTCGCGACAGTTCTACCTGCTATTGTTTGGTATCAGCAGGACAGATGGCGGCTGGGATGGCTCTTTCACTGGCCGCTCTAGCAGATGCAGCATCTTCGCAAGACCGGAAGGGACGGGCTATGTATTATTCGATTCGCCATCTGACGAAGTTCCTGTACAGCAACCAAGTTAGCGAAAGCATGATGGAGACGCGGATGCACCCGCGGAGCGATCAGAACCAGCGCTGCCTGACGTTTCATCTTTCGGTTAGCCCGCGATGCAGAGTCTTCAGCTATCGCGATCATCTGTCAAATCATGTTCACCACTTCGATATTCCAGGGATGCATGGGCAGTTGGTGATCGTTGCTGAGTCTCTGGTCGAGGTGCAACCGGGGGCGCAGGTTCCGGCGTTTCTGGCTCCGGACGCGTGGGCGGATCTGGATGCGATGGTGGAGAACGGTGACTACTGGGAGATGCTGTTGCCGAGCGAGTTTGCCGCACCGACGCCGGCGCTGGACGCTCTTGCGGCTGAGTTGGATGTGAGGCGCAGAGACGATCCGCTGATGGTGCTGCATCACCTGAATCAGCAGATCTATGAGCACTTCGATTACAAACCGAAGTCGACGCATGTCGATTCCCCGATCGATTTGGCATTGAGCACCAAAACCGGAGTATGCCAGGATTTTGCTCACATCATGATCACGCTGGTGCGGTCGAAGCTGCGAATCCCCTGTCGCTATGTGAGCGGGTACCTGTTTCATGGCGAGAGCGACATGGACCGGTCGGTGAGTTCTGCGACACATGCCTGGATTGAGGTTTTGATTCCACACCTGGGATGGGTGGGGTTCGATCCTACGAACTGGCTGGTGGCGGGGGACCGGCATATTCGTACGGCGATCGGAAGGGATTATTCCGATGTTCCGCCGACTCACGGGATCTTTCGGGGCCGGGCAGAGAGCGAGCTGACCGTGGCGGTGCGGGTGACTCCGAGTCTAGGGACTTCGTCTCTTGATCAGGAGCTGCCGGTGCCCGAGGATTGGTCGATTCTGGTGGAGAAGGCGACACAGCTTCCGGAGCAGCCACCGCCGCCGACTCGCCAGCAACAGATGGCGCAGCAGCAGCAGGAGAACGCCTAGAGGGGTACCCCCCCCCATATTACCGGCGCGTAAGCCGCTTTTTATCATTAACTTACGCGAGGTATTGGGCGCCGAATTATTGATGGCAAATGGGTTGCTTGCAGATTCCTCCAAACAAAGGGGTTATGGGATTAAAAGCAGGGAGCCCCGGTATTTGCCGGGGCTCCTCTTTCTTCCTGTCTCTATTATAGCGATTTGGACGTAACTAATACGCCACGCGAATTCGCCGGATTGGCGCGGGGTTTGGTGAGTCTGGGGCTTGACAGTTTTTGGTAAGAAGCGTGTGTCCTGCCGGACGGGCCCACTGCGCGTGGGGCGGTCACTTCGTGACTTGTATACCCCTTCGGTTGGCGCTCCCGTTGGTCGCGAGGGGAGATGATGCCGACCAACGGGAGGCCCCCATGTAGATGATCCTGCCATGACCGGTATACGCGTCACGAAGTGACCGCCCCACGCGCAGTGGGCCCATCCGGCAGGACAGAATCTCCTCAGAGGTTGAGTTTCTTGAAGATGCGCTCAGGAATGTTGCGGATGATGAACATGATGGGCTGCCACTGGAATGGGACGTAGAGGATGTCCCTGCGCTTGTCGATGGCGCTGACGATCGATTCGGCGACCGAGTCGACATCGGCGAACTTCTCGCTCTTGGGCATGCCGGCGGTCATTGCGGTTTTGGTGGGGCCAGGTTTGATGGTGAGGACGGTAACCCCCTCGCGGTCGATACGGTTTCTGAGGCCGTCGAGAAATGCGGAGAGGCCGGCCTTTGAGGAGCCATAGACGTAGTTGGACTTGCGGCCTCGGTCGCCCGCTACCGAGGAGAGCACGGCGAGGGTGCCTGCGTGGCGCTGGACGCAGAAGTTCGCGAGCCAGGTGAGGAGCGAGACTGGTGCCATGAAGTTGGTGTGGAGGATCTGCGCGGCGGTGTTGAAGTCGCGCTCAGCTTCGGTCTGGTCGCCGAGGACGCCGTGAGCGAGGTAGGCGATGTCCATGCCGGTGAGGGAGTTGACAGCATGGGCCAGGAGCGAGGGGTGCTGGTCGGTGTCGTCGAGGTCGGCGACGGCAGTGTCGACGTAGCTGGCGCCGCGGGTCTTGAGGTCGGCGGCGACGGCGGCGAGTTTTTCGGCGTTGCGGGCGACCAGAAAGAGGCTTGCTCCTTGCGACGCCCAGATGCGACATGTTGCTTCGGCGATGCCAGAGGTTGCGCCAAGGACGAGGATCTTGCGAGGAGTAGAGGTCGATTGCGGGGTGGTGCTCATAGGCTTGCGGTGTCCGGTCTTAGGAATTTTGGGTGACGCGCTCCCAGAAGCTGGAGGTAATCATGGGGTCGCGGTATCGTGCGAACTGCTCCCATTGTGGGTAGAAGGACTGGAATTGATGGGCGGTCATGGCGGCGTCTTTGGCTGGATAGAGGCGACCGCCGAACTCGAGGGTCATGTCGGCGAGTCGCTGAAAGAGTGGGAAGCTCTTATCGGGTTTGATGGGAAAGTCGAGGGCGAGAGTGATGCCGGGTTTTGGGAAGCTCATCATGCCGGGGGATGGAACGTCGCCGAAGGCTTTGAGCACGGCGAGGAAGCTGGCGAGGCCGGACTTTGCGACTTCGCGGAGGATGGCGACGGTTCCCTCTTTGGCGTGCTCCCAGGGGATGACGTACTGAAACTGAAGGAGGCCGCGTTTGCCGTACATACGGTTCCAGCGGAGAACCTTGTCGAGCGGGTAGAAGAAGGGCTCGTAGTCCTGCAAGGCGACGGCTCGCTTGTGGATCTGCTTGTGGAAGAACGCGGTGTTGAAGAGGCTGACGGTGAGTGCGTTGAGGGCGAATCCGGGAGCTTCGAAGGGAAAGATCAGCTTCGGTTTGGGTGAGGGTCTGAGATCGTCTTTTTTGGCCGAGTGATCGCCCTGCATGAAGACGCCACGGGCGAAGTTGCGTCCTTTGGAGGTGACGTCGACCCAACTGACGGTGTACTCGATGTCCTTCGCCTGATTGGTGAGATCGAGAAACTCGTCTATGCCGTGGAACTGGATGCCCTCGTAGTCGATCTTGCGGGAGACGATGGGCTTGAGGCGGAGGGTAGCCCAGGTGATGACGCCAGTGAGGCCGAGGCCGCCGATGGTTGCGGCGTAGAACTCGGGGTTCTCGGTTGGCGAGCAGAGTAGATGGGAGCCGTCGGAGCGGACGAGTTCGAACCGGGTAACGTGGCGGCCAAAGGTTCCGGCGGTGTGGTGATTCTTGCCGTGGATGTCGTTCGCAATTGCTCCACCGAGGGTTACATACTTTGTGCCTGGCGTGACGGGGAGGAAGAAGCCTCGGGGAACGGCGAAGTCGAGGACCTGCGCGAGCGTGACGCCGGCTTCGGCAGTGAGGAGGCCGGTCTCGGGGTCGAAGTCGATGAGGCGATTCATTGCGGTAGTGACGAGGAGGTTGCCGTCCTTGAGGAGGCAGACGTCGCCGTAGCTGCGGCCCATGCCGACGGGGAGTGCGCCGTTGTGGAGGTTGGCGGTGAGTGCGGGAAAGTCGCTCTGCCAGTGGAGCGGGAGGAGCTTTGCGCCGTAGGTAGGGTAGCGGCCCCAGGATTCGAAGGGAGATTGCACTTGGGAGGTCGCTTCCTCTGTTGCGGTTGGATCTGGCATAGGGACAGGATACTGGTTCATAGCGATGGCGTGATTAAAAAGGAAGAGGCACAGCGTGTGCCGTGCCTCTTCTGAAACTGCTGTGCCGTTAGGCGGCAGCGGTGGTGCGATTTGCGGCGTGCTTGTCTGCTGCAATCTTCAGGGCTGACTTTGCCTGCACGGTAAGAGCGGCAAAACCAGCTGCGTCGTTGGCGGCGATGTCAGCGAGAACCTTGCGGTCGAGCTGATTGCCGGCGAGCTTGAGGCCGTTGATGAAGGTCGAGTAGCTCATGCCATTGATGCGGCAGGCTGCGTTGATGCGGACGATCCAGAGGGCGCGGAACTGGCGCTTCTTCTGTTTACGGCCGGTGTAGGCGAACTTGAGTCCGCGCTCGACGGCTTCCTGAGCGGCCTGGTAGAGCTTGGATTTGGTGAGGAAGTAACCACTCGCGCGCTTGAGGATCTTTTTGCGGCGATCGTTGCGTTTTGTACTCCGTTTTACACGGGGCATCTTGCTTCTCCTTTTGCGTACTTCGTTTAAGCGGCTGGAGGTAAGGTGGTGGCCTCTTCACTCGCTATGCAACTTCAAGTCTCGGTGGAATCGCTAACGCGGTTCCAGGGGCCGGAACGCTTTGCTGACCCTTTGCTTTTGAGCGGCTCGACTTGAAAAACTCATGCTTCCCTTATTCCTAAAAACGAAAGACCTTCTTTGGTCTTTCTATCAGGCGTAAGGAAGCATCCGGGCAACCTTGTGATGATCCGCATCGGAGATAAGCGCCGACCCGCCGAGCTTGCGCTTGGTCTTGGTGGCCTTCGAGGTGAGGATGTGGCGCATCTTGGACTGGCCGCGCTTGAACTTGCCGGTGCCGGTCTTATGAAAGCGCTTGGCTGCGCCGCTGTGTGTCTTCAACTTTGGCATGGTGTTCCTGACGAAAACTGTGTTCTGGACAACTTTCTAAGTATATACGAGGGTTGCCGGTTGCGGACCGATCTTATTTAGACAGCATGGGAGCACCCGAAACTGTCATCGCAAATCCTTGTAAATAAGCGGCTTGAAGGTTAGGGCCCTTCGGGGAGATGCTAGACGAGGGTTTTCTCGAGTATCTCAAAGTACAGGTCGTCACGAAGCGGCATTCCGAAGCGTTGGTCGCCGTAGGGGAATGGCTCTGTCTTGCCCGTGCGGCGATATCCGCGACGCTCATACCACTCGACGAGAGTATGACGAAGCCAGATCACGGTAATCCTGACTCGTTGCGCACCACGGGCTTTCGCGTAATCCTCGGCATAAGACAAGAGCGTCCGGCCAAGTCCATCGGCCTGGCGCTGCGGGTCGATCGCAAGCATCGAGAGATACCACACCACCGGTTCGTCAGTGGGCTCAAGCGATACACACCCCGCGAGAGGGGCTTTGTCGTGGTCCCGCATCAAAAGAACGGTGGCTTTACCGTTTGCGAATGTCTCGGCAAGGATGGTCGAGTCGATTCTCTGCCCGCCTATCACCTTCGCTTCGCTTGCCCATCCGGCTTCAGCGCTTTTGCCTCGGTAGGCATTGTTAACAAAGGTGACGAGTTCGTCGACGTCAACAGAGGTAGTAGGAACAAAGATCATCTTCAATAAGTATGCCTTCACCATCTCTGGCTGGAAAGGATGGCTCTGGCTGAAAAATCTCCTGAACTATAAAAATGACCCTCCGAAGAGGGTCATCGTTGGGCTCTCGCGAGCGTTTGTCAGGTGGTCAGGATTGCGTGTTCCTTTATCCCTTTGGACCAACAGAGGAACCACCACCAGAGCTGGAGCCGCCGCCAGTGCTGCTGCCGCCACCGCCGGTGCTGCTGCCACCACCGCCAGTGCTGCTGCCACCGTGGCCGGGACAGTTACCGCCGTTGCCGCCGTTGCCACCGCCGTCGTGGTCATGGTCGTGGTCATGGTCATGGTCATGGTCGTGATGGCACCAGCCGAACCAGGACCACGAGCTGCCGCTATCGTGATCATGGTCACAGGCGAAGGCTGAGCTGGAGGTTGTAAGCAGTGAGAATCCAACGATCGAGACTGCGATCAAACGGTTCAATTTCATTGGTTCACCTCGGGGAGTTACGAGCCGAAGCATAACAAGCCACTTGGGTTAGGGGAGTACAACTTTCGGAGCACCGGCCACGGTTACCAATGGGCCAGCAATTGCTTCAGGGCAGCCTCTAACTAGGTGCCCAACCGGCTCCAAACCTCCTTCAGCGTGCTATACTTAAGACACTGAGAGTCAGGCTAGAACGTGTGTAAAGCGCTGTAACGGCGCGGGTTTTCGCGGATTGCGCGGACACGGGACGGGCTGAAAATCCTGCAACTTCAGCAACCGCTGAACGGAGATACATGGCATCGACTGCAATTCCCTCTGAATTCCCTGAAGACCAAAATAATCCTCTTTCTGTGCCTCTAGGAAAGCCCGGTTCTAAGAAAGAAGGCGGCGGCTATTCGGCTGAAAATATCACCGTCCTTGAAGGCCTGGCTGCGGTCCGGCTCAGACCGGCCATGTATATCGGCTCGACCGGTGAGCAGGGGCTGCATCATCTGGTGTATGAGGTGGTCGATAACTCGGTTGACGAGGCGCTGGGTGGGCACGCGACGAAGATTGATGTGACGATCCATGTCGATAATTCGATTACCGTGGTCGACGACGGGCGCGGGATTCCGGTTGACGACAAGGTAATCAACGGAGAGAAGATGCCGGCGGTGCAGGTGGTGTTGACCATGCTGCATGCGGGCGGTAAGTTCGACGCTTCGAACTACAAGGTCTCGGGTGGTCTGCACGGTGTGGGTGTGAGCTGCGTGAACGCGCTGAGCGAAGAGTTCGATGTCGAGATCTGGCGTGATGGTCATGCATGGGAGCAGGACTACTCGAAGGGTGCGCCGATCAGTAAGCTGCGCAAGATGGGGTCTTCGACTCGCAAGGGCACAAAGGTCCACTTCCTTCCAGACAAGTCGATCTTTACGGTGACCGAGTTCAACTACGACACGCTGGCGCAACGGCTCCGGGAGCTCGCCTTTTTGAATAAAGGGCTGGAGATCCATCTGACCGACCAGCGCACGACGGATTCGAAGACCGGTGAGTACAAGCACCAGGAGTTCAAGTACATTGGAGGGATTGCCGAGTTCATCAAGCATCTGAACAAGGGCAAGGCAGTCCTGCACGATAAGCCGATCTACATGGAGGCCGAGCGGGATAACGTGGCCATGGAGATTGCGCTGCAGTACAACGACGCCTACTCCGAGACGGTGTTTACGTTTGCGAACAACATCAACACGGTCGACGGTGGAACGCATCTTTCGGGGTTCAAGACGGCACTGACCAGGACGATCAATGCGGCGGGGCAGTCGCTGGGTCTGTTCAAGGATGTGAAGGAAAACCTTAGCGGCGACGACGTGCGCGAGGGTCTTGTGGTTGTGATCAGTGTAAAGCTATCGCAGCCGCAGTTTGAAGGGCAGACCAAGGGCAAGCTGAACTCGGATATCGCCGGAACGGTGCAAGCCTTCGTGAACGAGAGGTTGGGTGCGTTTCTGGAGCAGAATCCCTCGGTTGCGAAGAAGATCATCAACAAGGCGATTGATGCAGCACGAGCGCGTGAGGCTGCGCGTAAGGCTCGCGACCTGACTCGCCGCAAAGGTGCGCTCGACGGCGGCGGGTTGCCGGGCAAGCTGGCGGATTGCTCGGAGCGGCAACCGGATCGGTGTGAGCTTTATCTCGTTGAGGGTGAGAGCGCCGGTGGAACGGCCAAGCAAGGTCGCGACCGGAAGTTCCAGGCGATTTTGCCGTTGAAGGGTAAGATTCTCAACGTTGAGAAGGCTCGTTACGACAAGATGCTGGGGCACGAAGAGATTCGCGCCATGATTACGGCGCTTGGCTGCGGCATTGGTAAAGACGACTTCGACGCCAGCAAGTTGCGGTATGGCAAGTTGATCTTGATGACCGACGCCGACGTAGACGGATCGCACATTCGCACGCTGTTGTTAACGTTCTTCTTCCGTCATATGACGGAGCTGATCAAGCGTGGACATGTCTATATTGCACAGCCACCGCTCTATCGTATTAAGAAGGGTAAGTTCGAGCAGTACATCAAGGACGATCGCGAGTATGTAAGCGTGATGGTGAAGCGTGCCTCCGACGGCATGGTCATTCGTTACGGCAAAGACGGCGGCCGCCTTGAAGGTGCGGCGCTTACCAAATACATGGGACAGTTGAACGACTATCTTAGTTACTTCGATAAAGTACAGAAACGCTTACGGAATGACGATGTGACGCAGGCGTTCGCTGAGTTGTTTGCTCATGAAGGTAAGGATTCTGTGCGACGCGTGGACTTCGAGACACCCGCCAAGGTGGAAGCCATGCGCGAGCGGCTGGTAGGAATGCAGAAGACCTACCAGTTCAAGAATGTTGGCGATGTCGTGATGGACGAGGAGCACAGGAGCTACTCGGTGAGCTATACCGACGCGCAGGGTGCGGTAAGAACGATTGACTGGGCACTGGCTTCAGCTCCGGAGAGCCGGCAGATGCTGGCTAAGCACGCACAGATCAAAGAGCAGCTGGTAGCGCCGTTCTTTATCGAGTATGCAGCGAAGACCAAAGCTGAGACAGCTGCAGAAGAAGCCGAGGAGATTGCTTCTGAAGAAGGCGTTGCGGAGACCGCCTCTGCTCCAGGAACGGTGGCAGAGGTAAAGCCGGCTAAGAGAGCGAGCAAAGCATCGCAGGATCCAGTGGAGAAGAAGACTGCACGCGATGTGTTCGAGTATGTCATCGAACAAGGCAAGAAGGAATATCAGGTTCAACGGTACAAGGGACTGGGTGAGATGACAGCACCCCAACTATGGGAGACGACGATGGATCCTGAGCGACGCACGCTGTTGCAGGTGAAGCTCGAAGACATTGCGGCCTGCGAAGAGATCTTTACGACTCTTATGGGTGAGGATGTAGAGAGCCGACGCAAGTTCATCGAAGAAAATGCACTGGACGTGAAGAACCTGGATATTTAGCTAGAGTGTATAAACCTGCATCCGGCTATTGGCAACTTCGTCTATTCTATTTTAATAAGACATGAAGTCGGCACGCCAACTCGGTATTGTTCTTCTATTGCTGGTGTCCTATCTGACTCCGGCAATGGCCTGCATGGTTTCCGATGTGCAGATGAATGCCGAGGAACGTGCCTGCTGCCGGACGATGCAGAACCACTGTGAACCGATGGGGATGCAAGCCTCACATGGCTGCTGCCAGAAGGCTCCTCGAAGTTCTCATGACGATGCGCTGGATACGAAGGCGGTAAGCTATCATCCGATTGCGGTTGCCATAATCTGGCTGACGGCAACGGAGTGGCTCCATCCGACTTCTTTCGCCGTGGGCTGGGCTGAACAGGCAGACTATTCGCCTCCACAGTCCCCACCGAGTTCTATCTCCGTTCTCAGAATCTAGTCCGCTCCTTTCTCGCTCTGTGTTTGCCGAGCAGGCGCATTGGTGTCTGCGCGTGCCGGTAATGCTCTGAACCGCATCGAGATTGGAGTCAGTATGAACGTGGTCTTTTGGACCGCCGCTCTCATGCTTGCCAGCGCATTCTCTGCCTTCGGGCAGGAGACGGCTGCAAGTGCGCCCACACCGTTGTCTCAGCTCCTGGCTGAGGTACAAGCAAATAACCCACAAATCTCCGTCGCCGAGCATGAGGCGCGGGCCGCAAGACAGGTGGCTCCGCAAGTAACTACCCTGCCGGATCCAAAGTTTACCTATCAGCAGTTGAGTGTTGGCAGCCCGAAGCCGTTTGCCGGATACCCCAACAGCGACTTCGCTTACCTCGGCGTCGGTGCTTCGCAAGAACTGCCCTATGCTGGAAAACTGCGACTACGTGGACAGGTGGCAGACCGCGATGCCGATACCAAGCAGGCGGAAGTCAAAGTGATCGGCGCCGGCATCGCCGACGCGGTGAAGGCCGACTATCTCCAGCTTGCCTACCTGCAAGATACGCTCGGAATCTTCCGTCAAAATGAAGTCGTTCTCGACCAGCTCATTCAGGATGCGACGGCCCACTATCAGGTTGGCCAAGGGATGCAGCAGGACGTGCTCGAAGCACAGATAAAACGCACAAAGATCGTGCATGAGATCACCATGCACCATCAGCAGATGGGAGAGCTACAAGCTCATCTCAAGGGATTGCTCAACCGCGACCAGGAATCGCTCGACATCGTCACCGAAGACTTGACGGAAACACCGATGAAGGTAGCCTCCGATGAGCTTCTGGTTCTGGTGAAAAAAAACAATCCTCAGATTCAGGTCGATGCGAAGGTCATTCAAAAGCAAGATGCGCAGGTCGCATCCGCAAAACGCGAGGGCAAGCCCGATTTTGAACTCGGCTATATGTATCAGAACACCGACCGCAAGTATCGGGACTACTACATGCTCACCTTCGACGTTCGCTTTCCGCGCAAGAAGCGGGTCGACGCGGAGATCGCGGGGGCGCAGGAAAAGCTTATCGCATCGAGGCAGACACTCGACGCCCATCTCGCGCAGCAGCTCGCCCAGGTTCAGCAGCTCTATGTCGAGGCATCGAGCGATGAGGAGCAACTGAAGGAGTACCGCGAGGGACTGGCCCCTCAGTCCGACGCAGCGTACCGGGCCACACTGAGCGCCTATGCCTCGAACAAAGAGCAGTTCACGCATGTGCTCTCATACTTCACCGATCTCCTCAACCTGAAGTTCGAATACGCGCGGACACTTCTCGATCACGAGACTGCGCTGGCCCATCTCGAATCCCTGACAGGAGCGACACTGCGATGAACAAGTATGTCTTGAGAACCTCTCTCGTCTGGATGGCAGTTCTGGCTGTTCTTGTGGGGATTTGGGCCTACCGCGCTCCCTGGAAGGAGCCTCACGTGATGAACATGCCGATGTCCAGCGACGTACAGCCGGTAGCTGCGGGACCAACTTCGGACGCGGCTGCGCCTGCATCGTCGATTCCCGGAATGTCCATGCCGGAGTCGAAGGACGCCGCTCTTGTTCCTGTACAGCTCACGCCGGAGCGGATGCAGAGTATTGGCGTGAAGACTGGCACAGTCGAATACAAGCAACTCAGTGATGACCTTCGTGCGACCGGTACGGTGGACATCGATGAACGCTTGCTCTCTTACGTCCAGGTACGTTTTCCGGGCTACATCCGTAAGGTCTTTGCCAACGCGACCTATCAATATATACGCAAGGGCGAGCCACTGTTTACGGTGTACAGTCCCGATCTGGTAGCGACACAGCAGGAATATCTTCTTGCGCAGCAGAACCAGGAGCTATTGCAATCGAGCACCGTGGATGGCGTAGCCGCGGGCGCAAACACACTTTCTGAGGCTGCCGAGCACCGTTTAGCGCAGTGGGATGTTCCTGCAAGTGAGCTCGCCAAATTGAAGGAGACAGGTAAGCCAGTCACGGATCTCACCATCTACTCGCCGGTTTCGGGGTTTATTACGGAGCGCAACGCTCTGCCCAATCTCTACGTTGAGCCATCAACGCGGTTGTACACGGTTGCGGATCTCTCGCGTGTTTGGGTTAACGCGCAGATCTTTCAGGACGACATCGGACGGCTCAAGCAGGGCGACGCTGCTTCCATCACGGTGGACTCGTATCCAGGCCGCACATTCACAGGCCAGATCGAAGAGATTCTGCCGCAAGTGGACATGGCAACGCGCACGGTGCGAGTGCGTCTGGCGATTGCCAATCCCGGCCTCAAGCTGAAGCCCGGCATGTTCGTCAATGTTGAGGTGAAAAGCAGCCTGGGTCGCCAGCTCGTCGTGCCCGCTTCGGCGGTTTTCGAATCTGGTACGCGGCAGATTGTCTTTCTGAACCACGGCAATGGCAATCTTGAGCCCAAGGAGATAGCAGTTGGTCTTCGCGTCGGGGACAATTTCGTCGTTCTAAGAGGATTGGGAGCAAATCAATCGATTGTTACCTCCGCGAACTTCCTCATCGATTCGGAGAGCCAGTTACAGGCGGCAGCAGGTTCATTTGTTCCACCTCCACCAGGCGCGGGCGCCAACAGTTCCTCGGCAAATGCTCCTTCCGTGGCACAGGCCAACATTGACTTCACCACGGATCCGAACCCGCTGAACAGAGGAAACAATATCTTCCGCGTGCGGCTGACCGGGCCGGGAAACACGCCGTTCACTGGTGCATCCGTCACAGTCACGTTCTATATGGCCGCGATGCCTGCGATGGGCATGGCGCCGATGAACACCTCTGCCACCCTTGCAGAAAAAGGCAACGGCCTCTATGAAGGCGGTAGCACGCTCGATTCTGGCGGTACATGGCTGGTGACCATCACGGCCCAGAAGAACGGAAAGCCCATCGCCACGAAACAACTGCACGTGAACGTGACTGGAGGCATGTGATGCTATCGAAGATTATCGAAACCTGCGCGCGCAATCGCTTCCTTGTTTTTACGGCTGTTCTGATGCTGACACTCGCAGGCATCTGGTCGTTGCAGCACATTCCGCTGGACGCCCTTCCGGATATTTCCGATGTGCAGGTTATCGTTCATACGAACTGGATGGGCCAGCCTCCTGATGTCATC
Source organism: Edaphobacter lichenicola (assembly GCF_014201315.1). NCBI lineage: Bacteria > Pseudomonadati > Acidobacteriota > Terriglobia > Terriglobales > Acidobacteriaceae > Tunturiibacter > Tunturiibacter empetritectus. Next base: position 118,477 of record NZ_JACHDY010000004.1, on the reverse strand, counting down.
GAAGACCAGGTGACGTACCCAATTGTGACCAGCCTCCTGGCGGCGCCACACGTCAAAGCAGTTCGTGCGCAGACCATGTTAGGAGACTCTTACGTCTATGTTGTCTTTCAGGACGGCACCGATCTCTATTGGGCGCGCTCCCGCGTCATCGAATACCTGCAACAGATCAGCGGACGGCTGCCAGAGAACGTGCACCCTTCCATTGGTCCCGATGCGACAGGTGCTGGCTGGGTCTACGAGTATGTCATCTTAGATAAGAGCGGCAAGCATAGCCTTTCCGACCTGCGCAGTTTGCAGGACTGGCGTTTGCGCTATGCTCTCGAAACCGTTCCCGGCGTCGCGGAGGTCGCCAGCATCGGCGGCTTCGTGCGCCAGTATCAGGTTCAGCTCGATCCCAACAAGCTGCTTGCTTATAGCATTCCGCTCTCCACGGTGATCGATCGGGTAAAGACCAGCACGAATGAAGTTGGCGGACGTGTACTCGATCTGAGCGGCGCGGAGTATATGATTCGCGGCCTGGGCTACCTGCGTTCGTTGGACGATCTGGCAACCGTTGCTGTTGGCAGCAAAAATGGAACGCCGATCCTGCTGCGCGACCTGGGAACTGTGAGCTTCGGTCCAGACATCCGCGAAGGGGTTGCTGAGTGGAATGGTGGAGGCGAGACCGTCGGCGGCATTATCGTCATGCGCCAGGGCATGAACGCGCTGAACGTCATCAACGGCGTCAAACAGAAGCTCAGTGAGATCGCGCCATCTCTACCCGCAGGCGTCGTCATCATGCCGGGATATGACCGTTCCGGCCTGATTGATGCCTCGATCAAGACACTGCAACGTGATCTGCTGGAAGAGGCTCTCATCGTTAGCGTCGTCATCTTCGTTTTCCTCTTCCACTTCCGGTCTGCGTTGATTGCCATCCTGGCTTTACCTATCGCGGTGTTGGTCTCCTTCATTCCGATGTACTGGCTTGGGGTAACCTCTAACATTATGTCGCTTGGCGGCATCGCGCTGGCGATTGGTGTGCTCGTCGATGCCTCGATTGTGATGGTCGAAAACGGCTATCGTCATCTCTCCGAGCGTCAGGAACAAGGTGCGGAGCCGGTTTCGGAATCAGAGCGAAGAACGATCCTCATCAACGCAGCCAAACAAGTCGGGCCCGCATTGTTCTTCTCGCTCTTGATTATTGTCGTCTCCTTCCTGCCGGTCTTCCTGCTCGAAGCACAGGAAGGACGGATGTTCCGTCCTCTGGCGTGGACGAAGACACTCGCGGTAGGCTCGTCATCCATTCTCGCCATTACCCTGGTTCCCGTGCTGATGGTGATGCTCATCCGTGGGAGGCTTCGTCCAGAACGAGTAAACCCCATCTCGCGCATTACTCAAGCGATCTATCTGCCCATCCTTCGCTGGTGCCTGCGCCACCGCTGGCTCACTATCGCAGCCAATCTGGGCTTCCTTATCGTCACATTTCCATTGGCAACCAAGTTGGGCAGCCAGTTCATGCCGCCGCTTTTTGAAGGCTCCGTCTTGTATATGCCAACAGCACTTCCAGGCATTTCGATTGAGCAAGCGAAGGTTCTGCTCCAGCAACAGGACAGGATTCTTCGTAGCTTCCCAGAGGTAGCGAGCGTATTCGGAGCGGTTGGCCGTTCCGACAGCGCAACCGATAATGCTCCGCTCGATATGTACGACACCACGGTCATGCTCAAACCGCGAGAGCAGTGGGCGGCAGGGATGACTTACGAAAAGCTCATTCAGGAGATGGACGATAAACTCCAATTTCCCGGACTCTCGAACACCTGGACGATGCCCGTTGAGAACCGTCTGGACATGGAATTGACCGGCATCAAGACCCCGCTGGGTTTGAAGGTGCAGGGACCGAATGTGGATGGCATTCAGCAACTCGCTTCGCAGATACAACATCTTCTCTCCGGCCTGCCAGAGACGCGGTCGGTCTTTGCGGAAAAGGTCGCGCAAGGTTTCTACGTCAATGTTGAGGTCAACCGGCCAGAGACTGCGCGCTACGGTCTTACCGTGGCCGACATTCAGACCGCAGTTGCCTCGGGCATTGGCGGCCAGAACATAGTGGAGAACATCGAGGGCCGCGAACGGTATCCAGTCACGGTGCGCTATCAACGCGACTTCCGCGACAACATCGACAAGATGCGCGGGGTTCTGATCGCAACTCCCTCCGGCGCACAGATCCCGTTGGGGCAGGTGGCGCGCATTTCCTTCAGCCGTGGTCCCGCGATGATTCGGGACGAAGACGGCGCGCTCACGGGCTACATCTACGTCGATCTTAAGAACACGGACTACGGCGGCTTCGTCGCCAAGGCGGACAGGTTCTTGCATGACAAGCTCGTCCTGCCCGCTAACTATTCTTTCCAATGGTCGGGGGAGTATGAACTGGAGCTACGCGCCAAACGACGTCTGCAGCTCATTCTTCCGATTGTGTTTGTTGTGATCTTCCTCTTGCTGTATCTTGTGTTTCACTCGGTCAGCGAAGCACTTGTGCTCATCTTTCCGACAATCTACGCAGTGAGCGGCGGTCTACTACTGCAATGGCTGCTGAAGTACAACTTCAGCGTCGCGGTTGCAGTGGGTTACATCGCACTGTTTGGAATTGCGGTGGAAACCGGAGTGGTCATGGTGGTCTACCTCCACGAATCGCTTGAGCGCAGGCAGCAATCGGGAAGACCGTTGACGGCTGCAGACGTGGAAGAAGCCGCAATCGAGGGAGCAGTGCACCGCCTGCGTCCAAAGCTGATGACGGTCTGCGCAGTCCTTGCCAGCCTGGTCCCGATCCTCTGGGAGTCCGGCATCGGCTCCGACGTAATGAAGCCGATTGCTGCACCAATCGTCGGGGGCATGATTACCTCGACGATCCACGTTCTGATTCTGGTGCCTGTCTTCTTTGTCATGATGAAGGAGCGGGCACTGAAGCGCGGAACACTCGGTTGTTGAACGCAATATGGCATCAAGCTCCGTAGTGGGTTTGCAGGGCTGGGAGTAGAAAGCATCAACGTCAATGATGGCTTTGGCAAAGGCCTCGGGAGCTTCCTGAGGTAAATTGTGACCGATGCCGCCCGTAGTTGTCCTATGCCGATACAGTGTTCCATGAAGGAGGTCGCCTGGACTCTCGTAGGAATACGAAGGGCACACGGGACAATACCAAAGTATCAAGCCTCCTGCAAATCTTCACCACGATACACAGAATCCGATGTGACACCTCGGTTCTCTTGATCGTGTGACACGCGTCGTTCGGATAGGGCATCTTCATGGCGACATTAGGCGATTTCTTCGATCAGCCGCGTGTCGCCGATGGTGCTTCGGATCTGTTTCGAGATGTATTCGGTACAGAAAACCTACCTGTCCGTCTCGTGATCGGTGTCGCCAGCCTTCCGCTTGGTCTGCCTGTGGAATTGGAGGTCATCTTCGAGGTCAAGGGCTAGCCCATGAGAAGCTGGTATGTCGTCGGTACGGAACGAAAGTGACCGACCACTTCGGCGAAGAGTTCAACGGGGAGCAGGTGTATGGGTAAAGCATGGAATCAGACGCGCGTTGCAGAGATTCTCGGCATTGAGTATCCGATCATCCAAGGTCCGCTTGGCGGCTTCTCTTCGCAGAGATTAGCTGCAGCCGTTTCAAACTTCGGCGGGCTTGGCTCATTTGGTGCTCATGGGCTCGAGCGCGGCGCAATCAGCGACATTATCGCAGAGATTCGCTCGCTCACGGTGAAGCCATTTGCGATGAATCTCTGGGTCTCGATGGAGGACGATGGAGCACGCACCTCGGATGCGGCCGCCTTTCAAAGGGCTGCGTCGCATCTGGCTCCGTATATCTCTGAAGTCGGAGGTTCACAACCTAGCCATAGTCCTTACAAGCCAATTCGCTTCGAGGCACAAGCTCGCATCCTTCTAGACGCAAAGGTGCCGGCGTTCTCTTTTATCTATGGCATTCCTCCGGCGGAGATCCTCGAAGAGGCCAAGAGACAGGGGATGGTGACCCTCGGCACGGCCACAACTGTGGACGAAGCGACAGCATTGGAGCAAGCTGGAGTCGATATCGTCGTCGCATCGGGCTTTGAGGCCGGAGGACATCGAGGCTCCTTCCAGCAAAGCTCAGAAGATTCGCTGACAGGCACCATATCTCTCGTGCCGCAGACTGTGGATGCGGTCTCTATTCCCGTAGTAGCAGCAGGTGGGATTGCAGACGCACGTGGAATCATTGCCGCTCTTGCGCTCGGCGCTGAGGGCGTTCAGATGGGAACCGTATTTCTGGCGACGGAAGACTCTGGCGCTCACCCGCTGCATCGCGAAGCGATTCTTACGGGTAAGGCTCGACCGACAGCACTCACGCGCGGGTTTACGGGAAGATTGGCTCGCGGGATCAAGAACAATTTACTTGATGTCATGAACCAGCCCGGCACAGAGATTCTGCCCTATCCGCTGCAGAGAGCCTTGATGCGTAATCTGGCGATCCCGGCACAAAAGGCCGGGCGGGCAGATTTGCTGGCCCTTTGGGCAGGACAGAGTGCATCCTTGGCCCATGAAATCGACGTTAATGAGTTATTGAAATCACTGGTGACTGGAGTCGCAGCTCGATATAAGAATTGCGCAGGCGAAGGGTTCAAATGACGTCATGGCTCTGCATTTTTTTGCAGCTGCCATTTCTGCGAGAGGCGATACTCTGCTATTGAAGAATGGTGACGATAGCCTCTACGAGAAAACCGGCCATGAACGCAGAATTCATTCATTAAGGCGTCGGCGGTGTCACGAATCATCGTTTCATGACACCATCCTCTTGTAAGCACTTTGACACCCCAAAGAATGGAGCGTTCGGTATGAGTGGAAAGGTTTTTCTTTTCAACGCGCATGGTTTCGCAATCGGTGGCAGGATCACGCAACCTTATCAGGCAGAATTAGGCAGCCATGCCGCGACCTCTCTCCCTGTTGTCGGAGGCGCAGCCTCTGCAGAAGCAGGTAGTTACAATCTTAACAATTTGATCTCTTATCGTTCAGCTCGCACCCACATCAGTGGTATCAAGGGCGAAGACGGGTCTCACAACACATCGGTAAGTTGTGTGGTGGAAGGCCTGAACATTCTTGACGTAGTTACCGCCGATGCTGTCATTGGGCGGTTATCTTCAAGTCATAATGGAGTCGATGAGCCGGAGATAATACCGCTCGGCAGCTCTTTTGTGAATCTGAAAATTGCAGGTCAACCTGTTGAAGTAGAGCTAGATAACGATCTGTTTGCACGTCAAAAAACCTACTCGACTCTGCTAGATCACTACCAGCACCAAAGTAGTAGCTCGAAGGCAAAAGCCACGAAAAATGCCCCTGCCAAAGTTCGATATATGTGGAATGGTGTTGACTCTGATATCCCCGCAAAGCTGGATAAGGGAATGTTGGCGCCAGCCGGGACGGGCTGGGAACATTCCCACGGCGTTTTACATAGCAGTTTGGTGAAGAGCGTCCGAACGGCGAAATCAACAGGTTCTCTACAGGAACTTCCCTACGGTTACGCAATCCACATACCACACTTTGGCAGTGTTTATCTCGCAGAGCTGTTTTGTTCGGGTGACACGAAGCGTCTCACTATGCTACGGGTAGAATTGGGAAGTCCCGTGGTTGGATCTTTGGCAGTCAGTGGGCCGGTCACAAATGGCAACTGGTATCCGTAAGCTGAAAACTTCGCTCGTACTGTCTTTACTGCTGGATACAGGGTGCAGCAGAGCACCAAGCCCCTTTGTCCTGAGCACTGCTTATCGAGCGGCGGAAGGTTCTCTGCAGCGCGGCGACCTAAGGGAGTCACTGAGTGAAACTAGTGATGCGCTTGCGAAGATAGACAAAAGAGATGCTAATTCGATCTGGCGCTTTCGCTTGCTTGAAGCCGAGATACTGATGTGGCAGGGCCGTTCCCAGGACTCTCTAACCGTGCTGAAGGCTGTGGACCCTGGCGAACCGAGTGATTCCGAACTTCAAGCCCGGAGAAGCACACTACAGGGTACCGCTGAAAGCAATTTACAGATGCTTCCTCAAGCCGCGGAGACGTTCGCGCGTACAGAGAGTATGCCCGGTGCGAGATTGCCTGGTGTCAGGGTCGACCTTGATCTGGGTGAAGGGAAGTTGGCAGTTTTCCGGCACGATCCGGTTGGATCAGAGCGGCTCTTTCATAACGCACTCAACCTTGCGCTGGATAGTGGCCTCACATTTGGGGCAAGCAAGGCACTGGGAAATCTCGGGATGCTTAAAATGTCCCAAAACCGCTACGTCGACGCGGCGGACTACTTTAGTGAATCGCTAGCGGCGGCTAAGAAATTGAATGCGCAATCCTTGATCGTCAGAACGACGGGCAACCTGGGCTGGGCTTACCTTCAGATGGGCGACCTTGAACGTGCTTCTGAACTTTTCGATGAATCAGCCAGCGAATCCCATCGGCTTGGATTACCAGCTGACGAAAAGACGGCGCTGATGAGCATTGCTGCGATCCACTTTATGCGACACGATTTCATAACCGCAGAGACCTCTTACCAGCGAGCGTTGGAACTGGCAGAACAATTGGGCAACCGCCAGGAAGAGGCGTTTGCCCTGATAGATCTTGCTCAAATTGAGATCGAACGGAAAAATTATGGGGCGGCGGAAGGCTACAACAAACGATCTCTAGAGATCGAGAGCGCGATGGGTGATCATGACACAGAGCTGTACTCGCTGGTCAATGAGGCGCAGATCGCCTCCCTGAGGCAGGATTATGAAACCGCTGAGCGATGTTTGATGAGGGTTGTCCATGATCGAAAAGCCAGTCCGATTCTGGAGGCCCAAGCGCTATCTACGTTTGCTACGCTGGACACTCAGCAGAATCATTTCCGAGCAGCAGAAATGCACTTCGAGGAAGCTATCGCATCGCTGGAAACTCAACGTGGTTTGCTGAGTCGCGAAGAGTTTAAACTCTCCTTTCCCACGAATGAAAAAGCTATCTATGACGATTACATCGATTTTCTTATCGAAAGGAAGCTGACCGATAAAGCGTTCAGAGTGACCGAGATGCATAAGGCCCGGACACTGACCGAAGAATTCTACTCGAGGAATCGGCCAGGTTCTCGAGGTATAAGTCTGGCTCAGGCAAGGAAAGTTGCAGGCCGATCGGGGCATACGATCCTCTCGTACTGGTTGGGGCCCGAGAGAAGCTACCTATGGATGTTTCAGGCAAAAGAATCACACTTATATATTCTTCCGGGCGAGGATAGGATTCGGCCGCTGGTTGATGCCTATCGGAATCATCTGACCGGCGCGCTCAGTTCGCTGGATAGAGGTGATGAAGAGGGCAAGGAGTTGTACCAGATCCTGATCGCTCCGGTTGAATCCCTGATCGCGCCGCAGTCAAGAGTCGTCATCGTTCCGGACGAGGAGCTATGTGGCGTGAACTTCGAGACTCTCATAACGACATCGAAGGTTCCGCACTACTGGATTGAAGACGTGTCCGTTACAACTGCAAGTTCTGCTGCATTACTGGCTTACGGAGGCCATCAGGAGAGAGAGGCATCAAGGCAGAAACAAAGGAAATTGCTTTTGATCGGGGACCCTTTGCCGCTTGCGTACTATCCGCCTCTTCCTCATGCAGAGGAAGAGATCATGCTGATCAAAAGTCACTTTGTACCTGAACAGGAGACCATTGTCTCGGGCGGAAAAGCCACTCCTGAGGCTTACTTTCGCGCAAAGCCAGAGCAATACGATCTCATACACTTTGTCGCTCATGGCAAAGCGGACCGGGTAACCCCTCTCAACTCAGCCATTCTACTTTCAGGGCAGGCCAGCTCTCCGAACCTGCTCGCTCGCGATATTGCCAGTACAAGGCTGTATGCCAAGCTGGTAACGATTTCAGCTTGTGATAGCGCCGGCAAAAGAATCTATTCCTCGGAAGGGTTGGTCGGACTCTCGTGGGCGTTCCTGCGCGCTGGCGCGCAGAATGTGGTCGCATCCTTATGGGAGGTAAACGACGCTTCAACTCCTAAGCTGATGGACGTTTTCTATGCCGCAATCGCCCGAGGGGAGGAGCCAGAACTGGCTCTTCGATCAGCAAAACTATCGCTATTGCACTCCCAAAGCGCTTACAGCCGGCCTTTCTTTTGGGCCCCCTTTGTCTTATACGAGGGCGCCGGATCATCCTATGAGTATCCTTCAACCCAAAAGATGACCCACAATCAATGAAACGTTTAGATTCTGCGTATCACCATCTAATATGAAGGCAGGAGTCAGAATGGACCACGAAGGCGCAGTCAAAAGCCAAGCGGTAGAAAGATATCTGCTGGGTGACATGCCTGCTGCGTCTCAGGAAGACTTTGCTGCACACTTTTTCTCCTGCTCAGAATGTGCCGAAGATCTGAAGATGACTTCATTGTTTCTTGATGTTACGAGAACGGTAATCAAGGAAGATAAGGGCGTCGGCCAAGCGTTCATCAAGAAATCCGCCCTCTCACGATGGCGCTCTGCAAGATATGCCATTGCGGCCTCCGTCGCGTGCCTCTCATTCATGCTCTATCAAAATCTGATCGTCATTCCACGACTCAAGACAGCCGCTGCTCCTCAGGCGGTCGAAGTCTTTCCGATGACAAATGCCGCATCCCGGGGTGGGGAGCAAACAGCCATCTCGCCTGTTCCGGGCAAGCCTTTTCTTCTTTTGGTTGATATTCCACCTCACGACGAGCGTTACCGCATCCGATTTGTAATTTCAAATGCAGCCGGGGTCGAAGTATTCGCAGATGAGGTGCCGGATAAAATCGCGCAGAACACTGTACCGTTCCTGATTTCTCCCTGGATCCTGGTCAGGGGGGAATACAGCCTCCAGATTCTGGGCAGGTCAGAAGAGAAAGATCCCTTCACGACAGTTGCACGATATTCCTTTCACGTCAATTAAGCTTGAGCGAGAGCACCGATTCAGAACCGAACTCGGCCTTCTGAATTGTTTGCCTAGACTGCTGCGCAGATAGATGCCAGGGTGGTTGCCACAGTGCGTAACGCGCTGTCTGGCGTGAGGTAGTCGGGTGAGAGCCTCAGCCGATTACTGCGTGCATCTGCCGTAATGCCGGTGCGTTCGAGGGTTTCTGCGAGCGACACCGCTGCTGGGTTTTCTATTGTAAGGAATCCACCGTGCAGGTCGTCTGCGCCCTCCGCTGTAATCCCAACGGCCGCGAGATATCGTTTGAGATTGCTGAGACGGTCGATGCAATATGCCCGGATTCGGGCTACTCCCATCTGAAGCGCGAACTGCTGACCAGCCCGGGCCTGATAGTAGGTTAGAATCGGTGGGGTTGATTCAAGGAACGCATCTCCACCGTATGCGAAGCGTGGTGGATCGGGCCGATCGTAGAGAAAAGGTTGGTCTTTGGCGAACCAGCCGATGTCAATCGGCCTTAGGCCACTGGAGAGAGCGTCCGGAGATAGATAGAGAAACGCCGCCCCAGGACCGCCGCGCAGATATTTGTAACTGCCTCCGATCATGAAGTCGGCCTTCATGTCGGTGACAGCAACTGGGAATACCCCGACAGCATGGTAAGCATCCACAAGGAGACGAGCTCCCGCCGTATGACATTGGTCGGCGAGAAGATCAAGATTCGGTACGACCCGCCCGGTCATAAACATTACCTGAGAGATGACGACGAGATCCGCACCGTCGTGGACTTTCTGGATCAGTTGCGAAAGATCCATGGCACCATCAGGCGCTTCACAAGAAACGAACTGAAGGTTGATTCTTCCTAAGGCTGCATACTGCTTGAGAATTACATCAATTGAATCGAACTCTCCTGTCGTAGAGACGACGCGGGGAATACCGGGAAGCGCGTTGAGAACTGTTCGCAGTCCTTGCCCTGCTGAAGTTTTTGGGACCACACAATCGGGCCTGGAAGCGCCAATGAGTTGAGCGAGTCTCGCGCGATGTGCGTGCTCTTCTTCGAGCCAAGGGTCCCACGCCTCTCCAAGCTTAGTTTGCCAGAGGTGAAAGCCTTCGCGAAGATCCTCCTCTGTTTGATTGAGTGGACGGCCCAACGAATGATTCGCCAGATAAATTCCGGTTGCTGCGAGCGTGTTGGAGAAGAGCGGAAAGACATGAAGGCGCAGAGCATCTTCTGTGAGCGCACCTGGGCCTATGGCTGCGAGAGCATCTGTAAGTCTCATTCCCGTGGTGCCTCGGTCCGCGAAGCCAGAAGTTCAGGAAAGAAAGTTAGCTCCAACGCCTGGCGTAGAAAGCCTACGCCCGAGGAGCCGCCGGTGCCGTGCCGAAAGCCGATGATGCGTTCGACGGTTTTGAGATGACGGAAGCGCCAGAGTTGAAAGTATTCTTCAACGTCTACCAGTTTCTCGCACATCTCATACGCCACCCAGTGTTGTTTTGGGTTGCGATATATTTCGCGGAAGACTTCTACGAGAGCCTCATTCCTGCTGTGGGGCTTAGACCAGTCGCGGTCGCGGCATTCGTCGGGAATGCTATAGCCATGACGAGCAAGATACCGTAAGAATTCGTCATACAAGCTAGGAGATTCAAGGGTGCGCTTGAGGTCGTCGTGGATCGTCTTGTCGTGCGCGAAGACTTTGATATTATCGACGTTCTTATTGCCCAGTAGAAATTCAAGTTTGCGATATTGAAATGATTGAAAGCCCGAAGCACTTCCAAGGACGGATCGAAACTCCATATACTCAGATGGCGTGAGAGTTTCGAGCACGGACCACTGCTCGAAGAGCTGCATCTGAATGAGCTTTACGCGCGACAGAATTTTGAGGGTGGGTGGAAGTCGGTCATGGCGTATGTGGTCGATCGCAGCAGTAAGCTCGTGGATCACCAGCTTAATCCATAACTCCGAAACCTGGTGCTGAACGATAAACAACATCTCATCATGATGCGGCGGTTGGGATAGCGGTCGCTGTTGCGCCAGCAGGCCGTCAAGGGACAGGTAGCCCGAGTAGCTTAGCCTGTCAGAGAAGTCGCTTACGATGTTTGGTTCGACAGGGCGTTGATTGGTATTTGTCATCTTCACCTACATTCGAATACTAACTTCCCCGTAAAAAATTTGCGCTTGAAGGTTTGGGAGACGATAGCAATGGGCCTGGAAAAAGTAAAGGCCGGAACCGGGAATCCAAAATACGTTTGGAAAGGCGTATCCGCTCGAGAGCGATGCGGGAAGTATCCGGTGCAAAAAAATCTCGGCAAACGGGCGGAATACCAGACAATTTGCGTTATTTGTGATCGTCGATGCTAAGGAATTACTCATCACCGGGCATGCATTGACGTACCAATGTTTAACATGACCTCGTTCGACTGCACCACCTGATTGGTGTCGACGTCTCTCCGATACACTCGCACCGTGTACCGACCTGGTTGGCTCAAGTTTACCAACCTCGACAAATGAGCGGTCTGTGTCAGCGTTCCGCCTGACGGTACCTGGTCCACTTGGAGAGGGTCTGAAGCACGTAGCCCACCAGCGATATTCTCTCCCATCAGGCGGCCCGTCGAATTCCGCACCAGGAAAATAAACGAGAACTCTGGATTCTCTGTTCCCACTCGATGAGAAAACAGGATTGGATGACCTGAGACATTCGTCAAAGTAATCAACACGCGTGCATCCTCTCCAACCCTTAGCTCGTCAGCAGGAGCATTGATCGCAATCACAAACGATCCCTGCGAGGTGTTGTGGATCGCAGACGCAACCGGAGCCGCCTCTGGCTTTGGGGGTTCTGTTGGCAACACGATCCTCGGAATGACCGGGTTTGTTGCCTGGAGATCAGGTTGCGGCTTTGGTATTACAAGCACGTCAGGTGTAACCACGGGAGCGATGGGGGTAGGCACCGCCTGCGGACGCGACTGCACCTCCGGAGGTGCGGTTGCCGCTCGCACGGGCGCAGATGGCACAGGCGTAGGCACCCGTTGAATCGTCGATTCCGCTGACTTGGTTGGTAAGGATAATTGTGGCTGGGGCTTCGCAGGTTCCGTCATAGTCGATGCTGCAGATTGAGATGGGACCGGGATAGACTGGGGTTTCAGGGGCAACTTCTTTGACTCGGAGACGGTTGCCGTCAACGCAGGCTGCGAAAAGCCCGCTGCATATCTATTTGTTCTCGTCCATCGATCACACCAGTCTGCCACTGACTCGTACCACAGCCTTGAGTCTTGAGGCCTATTTAGCCAATGCCCTGTCCCAGGTAGAGACAGTATGCTGCTCTGCACGTTCAGCTGCTGGAGCGCCTTAAACAACTGGGTCGACTCTGACACATCCAAGCGGTTGCCAGAATGAACTATCAGCGTTGGCGTCTTCGCGTTTCGGATCGACAACATCGGTGACCACTTTTGGGAAGGATCCTGCGCCGAAGATTCATTCCGTGCACTCTTCACGTCCTTTGCGTCCTTCGCAGGAGAATTCTCCCCGTTGAGCCGCGGCTCCGCCGACGTCCCGTATTCGGCGTCGGGATTGAAGATCCCATCCTGTGTCACGATGCACGCAAACCGGTTTGTGTGCGTTAGGATCCAATCCGCCATGAACCCGCCAAAGCCTGCGCCAAGTGCGCACTCCCGCGTCTTGTCAATGAAGCCATAGTGCTGCTCCGCGTAGTCCATCCCTTTCATCAGGTCCACGTACGCCTTCCCGCCCCAATCCCCGTTCATCCCGTCGATAAATGCGTGGCCGTATCCGATGGATCCGCGAGGATTCACCATCACAACAACGTAACCACTCGCCGCCATTAGTTCCGGGTTCCACCGGTAACTCCAGTTATCACCCCACGCCCGATACGGATTCTCATGAATCAAAAACTTTACCGGGTATCTCCGCGCGGAGTCGAACCCCGGGGGGCGAATCACAAATCCCTGCATTTTTGCGCCATCTGCTCCCGTAAACCAGAACGACTCCATCTTCTCGAGTGCAATTCTGTCCAGCATTTTATTGTTCAAATGAGTCAAAGCTTCGGGCACAACAGGGACAGCACTATCTATCGGCGGAGCCGTCTTGTCCGCCGCGATCGCTAACTTTAGACCTATTGTCTTCTTTTTTACCTCAGGGTCCTCGTCGGCGAGGATTCTGAGGCTGGTACGAAATATCTCAGACGGTCGCTCGACATTCGTTGCGCTCGAAACGAGCCACGTTCCGTCATTTGAGATCTGCAGTTCGCTGAAGTTGGACTTTGTCTCCGATACCAGCAGAGTCAGATGGCCGGTCGGTACGGCGATGTAGTGGATCGTGTTTTCGTCTGCCACCGCGACGGAATAAATTTGTCCCTCTCCGCGATCATGGATTGCAAAGAAGATCGAGGCCGAATCGGATGCCCAAGTAAATTCATTGATCGAGCGATCGAAGTGCGGCAGAACAACGGTAGTTGTCCCCATCTGGCGATCGAAGAGCACCAACCGAAACTGGGTGCTGCTGTATTCCGCACGCGCCTGCGAACGAAACGCCAGCCATTTTCCATCGGGTGAGTAGGCTGGCGCTTCATCACTTCCTGCCGGTCTCGAAACCTTTTCCGGCCGCGCGCCCGCGTTATTCAGTCTCAATATAAAGACCTCGTTGTTTGTGGTCGCTGCAGAGAATCTGTTCGAGCTGGTGACAAAAGCAACTTCCATCGAATCAGGAGCCCACGCATATCCGATTCGGCCATCCGATGAAAACGCAGCAATGTCCGCCTCTCCGATACTTCGGCGCGGCGTCAGGTCGCGTATCGCGTCGCCATTCGCGGCAAACACTACTAACATGTGGCTGCGTTTCGGTCCAACCTCTTGATCTGGGCGCAGGTACTGCAAATGGTCCAAAACCTGCGCCTTCATGGGGCTCACACCATTAGCTTCATCCCTGGTTTTATCGCATGCATTTTCCGTTGCCCACGCCGCTTCATCACTGCACTCCGGATATACCTGCGATGTAAACAGTATCCGTTGCGAGTCCGGTGACCATACGGCCCCATCCGCCCCTGTGATCACACTTGTCAGGCGCTTCGGCGTACCGGGCTTGCCTGCCCTATCGTCCCAGGGCGCGACAAAGATCTGCGAACGGCCAGCCTCCTCATCGTTCGCCACAAACAGCAGCATCTTGCCGTCCGGCGATAACCTGCCTCCGGATTCTCCATCCTTGGTAAACGTGATCTGCCGCTCATGCGATTCAGACGCTGTAGCTGCAGTCGCGCCTTCCAGCGGCACCACCCAGAGATGGTTGACGATCACATTCCTATCAAGATCTGTCTCTGCCACCGAGAACACCACCCACTTGCCCGATGGAGAAATCTGAGGATCGCTCACCTGCTTCATCCGCGCCAAGTCCTCGAATTTTATCGGCCGTTGGGCCGCCGTCGCCTCCGCCGCTACGCCAACCTGACTCCAACCCCAGGCCGAAGCAAAGGCCACCGTTGCGGTCAGCACCGCCAAACGAATTACTCGATCGCTCATCAGGCCAATCTACCCCTCGCGCTGTGTAGTTCGATCCTACAAACGGATTACGCCGCCTTGGAAAGGCCAGATGTACGCAACGCTGTGTTTAGTAGAAATTTCGCTGGACTCGCGCATTTGCCCACAGGATGGCGAGCTTTTACATAACCTCGTGCAGGACGATTGCTGTTCTCCGACTTGGATCACTGCGAAAGAGGGTCCGGCCCCGGCAACGGTAGATTGTCTGTAGACGGTGTCTGCTGAAGGAAGCGATAACCATCCCGAGTCCGGATGTGATACTTCTGCAGGTTTTTGCCAACGAGCTTTACCGTTATCGTGCGCCAGCCCCGATTTGGATTGGGTTGGGGATAGTAGCTGAGAGTGTAGAGATGAGCCAGGTCATCCCGGATGGAGGCAAACGCCTGTTTCTCGTCTCTCCAACTCTTCGAGAAATAGGCTTTACCACCTGTGACCTTGCTCATTCGCTCAAAGACAGCGGTAGAAACTGGTTCATCTTCGGCTTGCTGAGTGCTGATCATGTAAATAATTGTGCCGGTGGATTGAGCCAACTCCGCTACGTCCTCGGGCGGCACCAGGCTCGCATTGTCGGGACCATTAGAAAAGACAACGATAGCTTTTTTTCCGGTCAAACGAGCGGCATCCTTTACCGTCAACAAGAGGGAGTTATAGAGTGCAGCGTCATCACCAGCAACCGTGTTGCGAACGCCACGCAAGACTTGCGACCGATCGGACGTAAGTGTAGATACGCGGGAAAGATCTCGACTATAGGAATAAAGGGCCACCTTGCTAACGCCCTCGAGAGATCGAATGAAATCTGCGATGGAATCCTGAGCGAATACAAATCCCCGGTACATGTAGTTGCTGGTGTCAAAGAGAATAAAAACGTTAGCCCCCGCCGACCACAAGTCTGGAGTCTTCCCTTGATCCCCGGCAGTGGATTTCTGGACTATCGTTACCGCACCTTTGCCAGTGTCCTGAGAAGGGTGACCGCCAGACGGAGAAACGTCAATCAGTCTCCGAGGTGGTTCGTTTCCCTCCTCGAAGGTGGCAGTTTTTTCAGGAATTTTGTCTTCGGTTATAGAGAAGTCTTCTGGACTGAGACCGCTAACATAGTTCCCCTTTCCATCAGTCACGGCGACATTCAGTTGCACAAGGACGACGCTTACGCGGATGCGCGAGGTATCATTCTGGGCAGCGCCAGAACCGTCGCCGTAGAGAGGGAATAAAAGTAACCAGAGAAATAGAAGATGTCGTTTCACCATACTCTTCCTAATGTGTGTTGGCATCGGCTCCCGTCCGCTCCGACATAGTAGAAGTAATATTGACCCCTAGGACCCCGGCAGTTTTGCTCTGTCGAAACTCATCTCCTGTTTCTTGAATAGCACGAAGGATTGCAGGCCAATCGTCGGGCTCGGTCGCAAATATCTTACTGACCGCACGTCGGCTCAGCTCCGGGACAAGGCTGTTTAGCGCCACAGGGGAATAACCCATCTCATCTGCCAGGCGAGCCCAATATAAGTTGCTGGACTCCCAAGACTCTCCAAAGAGGCGGCTGGAATAGGAGCCAAAGAAGGGAAAGGGTTTTACATTCAGCAGCTGGCAAGCGTTCGTTCGGGCCATCGTCGGATGGGGCACGCCGAAGTCTCTTGAGAGATGCTCCCAGCTTACCTCGGCTGGGTATCGCCGTTGCAGCTCCTGAAGTTGTTGACCAGCCGCCCCCCAGGAGCTATTTTCTTCGGGAAACCTACTTTCATACTCGGCAGCAAGGTAGGCGGTTTCGGCTGGCGTCATTTGCGGAAGCATGGCAGCTACATCCTCCGAACGAAACAGTGACTGTTGAACTCGTTCTAGTCGTTGCGATGTCAAACGATCAGAGAGGATGGCGATTACTTTTTCTCTGATTTGGTCGTTTCCTGCTGATGCCGTCAACAACTCTTCGCCGGACTTCTGATAAAGTGTGGCGGCATGAAGTTCAATCGGGGTCACGCTCCACCAACGCGGAAGCGTGGCGCCGACCAGAAGTTCCGGCACTAAATCTTTCCAAATTAGAGCTTGTATATTTTCCGGAGAGATAAAATCCTGCTCCGTCGTTGCCAAGGCATAAGACAGATCGACTAGAGATCCGACGAGATACGCTCCGCCGCCGGCAGGCGATCCCGCACCCAAGAGTATGGGTGCACTCCAGAGTCGATCCGGGCTCTGTATCGAAACGCCAAGAAAGTCGTGTGAGCGGACGAAGAGCGGATTATGGTGAAGCATTTGAGCGCCGGGGGGTTCATAGTACGCGTAGTTCAAACCAACCAGAGTATCCCTCAAAAAAGGCATGAGCTGGCCACGAGCTGTTTCGAGCTGGGCGTGCGAACCTTTCTCTTTAATGACCTTCGTCAAATCCGTGCGTACCTGCAGTTCCGCGTGATGGGCGGTGTAGTTCGGAGGTGCCCAACTGATCTTTTCGCTGTTGGTGAAGATCGGGCGAGGCAGGTCAAATTCTCGGAGCTCTGCTGCAAGTGGAATCAGAGCGTCGCTTTTGCCCTTCCCCTGGGCCATCTCTTCAAGGCCTTCACTAAGGGCGAATAACGTATCAAGAGAAACCAGCCGCTGGTCTTCTAAAACCGAATTGATTCTCGCGGTCAATGCGATGTGCTCGCGTAGTCCGTCCGGGGTCGCTTGACGTGGACCTGCAAGCAACTCAACGAGTTCGCCTTGAGAGGAGTCCGCCTTTGCGCCTACTGTAAGCAGAAGTTCCTGGAGGGATTTTTGAGTACTGTCGAAGAGTTGAGTAGAGGAAGAGATCGTGGTGAATGGCTCGACCACTTTCTGCCAGGACGTGTTCAATTCGCTCTCTGGAATTTGTCCTTGCCGGGCAAGGATCTGCCAGAGCCCGACGGTCGCTTGAAATGCTCCCAGGGCATTCCCACGCAGTGTCTGATTTGAAATTTTTTCGATCACGTCCGTCGATTTCATGAAGCTGGCGATGCCAGCGTCGTTCAGAGCCGGAAACTCAGCGAACACCAGGTACCAGTTGTTCAGTTTTGAAAATCGATCGGCCAATTGACGCACTGTCTCGGCGGATAAGCGATTCGCTGGCTGTCGTCCGCGATCTAATTCACTTAACGTGAGATAAATCTGGAGCGGTCCGTTATCACTGTCTATTGAGGAAAGTGCGGTCATCGTCTCGAGCAGCTGTTCCGGGCGATCCCAGCTCCGAGCTCGCTTGACCCAGCTGCGAACGGTTTTAGAGTCGGACTTTTGGAGAAGAATCTCTTTCCAAACCTCGAGATTTCCCGGTACGTGTGGGTCGCCGTTAGGCTCCCATTGAATACGCGTAAACAGCACTAACAGATCGGGCGCTTTTGGAAATACTCCGCTAACCGCATTGGTGCCATTAGCTGCTTTGCGAAAGACGTCGTAAAGTTGCTTCAGGCGTGGAGCTTCTGTAAGGTGTATCTGCTGCGTCCGACTGACACGGGACAAGGTATCGAAGTAGGCAGCAAGCCAGCCGTTATCCTTTGCAAGCAAGTTGGTAACGAACTCCCCCGACTTCTCTGGACTCGCACCGACCAGTTCCTTCCAATCCGCGCCTACACTCTCCCCTCCGGGGACAACTACGCGCCCAGAGCGGATACATATCTGGCTTCCATAAAAATCCAGGATGCTTCCAAACGGAAGCAGTTTCCTGAGGCCTGGCGAATCCCGCAATGCGAGGCTGGTTTCGTCGTCTGTTTTGGCTAGGGCCCAATACAGACGGGCCACGGAAGGATCGCTGAGTAGCACGTCTAACAGGTTCCCCGAGCTTGCCCTCGCATTTTGGCTTAACCCAATCCAATCGCCTTCGTGGAACAGCGCTGGAACTCGAGAAGCTCGATACTGATACGTGAATGGAGTGCCTTTCTGGAGAGCTTCTTCCAGTTCGACCAGAGGAAAGCCCGAATCGATCGTAAGAAAAGCTCTCTCCGGATTTGCCGTCTCTAATGTGAAGTTTTTCTGACCGCACCCTTCCCGAAGACGATACCCGAGGATATGAACGAGGGTACCAGCGTCGTCACAGCCGGCGACCCGGATCGTGCTACTCGCCCCTGCCAGAACTTGAAGCTCTCTCGCCTGATTCACATAACGATCAATCAAGATAAGGAATTCGGTCGGGCTGCTCTGCTGATAACCACGAAGATAGACGTTTCGGGCTAGGAGAGCCAGCACATCGTCCTTGGAGACCTTCTGACTAATACCAGCCATGCGGAGAAAAGATCGAAGAGGGCCGGGGATGGTGACATTATCTCTTTTAGAAGCTGGCGTCTTTGTAGCCAGCGACTGGGTGTTTTCCGAAGCCGCTGGGGACACCGCCTGGATCGTGCTGCAGGGGTGAATCAGGCAATAGATACATAGACATAGCCATCCTGCTAGGGAAATGGGCGACAGACGGAGCGGAGATTTCATCGCTGGACACCTTCTAAGAAGCTGGAAGACTAATGGTGCCGATGACAACGGGCGTAAACCCAATCAAAGAGCGAAATTGACTTGGATGTAAAACTAAGAAACGGGACTGTACACTAAATCGCGTTGATTCGCAAATCTACGGGTAGGCAGATACCCTATCCGGCTATGCCTCAACACTTTGATCAAAAAGATATATGGTCGTACAGTGTTTGGAGGGTACTGTACTACCTCCGTACCGCAATTTGCCAGAGTGAAGACATAAATTTTACAATTAACCCCTTTGGAAGAGATTCAGCTAGGCGGCATCTCTCACACGTCACCCACATTGTGATCTTTTTTCAGCTTTATTGGCGCATCATTGGTCGATTCGTTCTCTCTAACCGATCCAAGTCGGCTTTCAGCCGCGTATTCAGAATGTCTTGTTTGAGCTACTGCAGAACAGTGGAGAGGTTTCATCTGCGGCCAAAAGTGATCAGGGAACTTATGGTGCGACTTCAACTACAACTAAGTCGCCTGCAACCGTTCCCCATCACGACAAACGATTGCAGGCAGCTTTTCTTCTCAGTAAATTTTGATGCGACCTTGATCAGTCGACTACTCGCTGATGGATGATGTCAAAGGCTTTTCAAGTCTGACAGTAATTTTCTGCTGGGTGTCTTGGGAGGAATCGCCCAACGTCAGATCGTAGGCTCCAGCATCTGCCCGCCAGCTTGAAGATTTGACGTCAAAGTAGCTGAAGCTGCGAGGGTCGAGGCTAAAGGAGACGTGCTCTGTCTCGCCGGGTTGCAAAACAATTCGTTCAAACCCTTTTAGTTCTTTTGACGGGCGATCAACCGTGGCTGACTCCTGACCAACGTAAAGCTGGGCCACAGTTGCGCCTAAGCGATTTCCCGTATTTGTGACATCGCACGTTATAGTCATGTGGCCATCGACCGACGCAGTGCTCTTTAGCTTACTGAAAGAAAAGGTCGTGTAGGAGAGGCCGAATCCAAACGGGTACTGGGGCTCTACGTGATTGTGCTCATAACCTCGATAGCCTACGAAGATACCCTCTCGATAGACGATTTTGTTGGTGCCGGCGTCCGGATAATAGTTGCGATAGCTGGGATTATCCGTGATCTTCTTTTCCCAGCTGATGGGCAAATGACCGGAAGGATTATCTTCGCCAAAGAGGAGGCGAGCCGCTGCGGTGCCACCCTCCTCCCCTGCATACCAGGTCTCGAAGATTCCCTGAACCTTATCTTTCCAGTTTGAAATATCGACACTGCCGCCAGAGGTGATGAAGACGATTGTCTTTTTGCCGAGGGCGGTGATTTGCTGGATAAGCTGCTCCTGGCCGACGGGAAGCTCGAAGGTACGGTCTCCACCTTCCGACTCGGAGGATGCATTGAACCCCACTGCGAGGACGACCGTGTCAGCGTGCGAAGCCATCTCAAGAGCGTCTTTCTCTACGATCGTACTGAGAGGAGCAATGCCGACTCGCATGCCGGAGACGGAACCGATCTGCTGGGAGAGTTGCTCTAGAACCACCTTGTGCGGAGCCTGGGTGAGGGCCAAAGTTGTTTGGTTGAGGATGTATTTGGGGACCACGGAGCTGTCGAAGACAATCGCGTCGTCCACTAGAAGCCGATATTTCCCATCGGTCTGGACGAAGATCGCGAACTTGCCTGCCTCGGCGGGGGTGTAATAACCGGTCCAGCGGCTGCTGGTGGTGGTGCGCACGTAGGGAGATGCGCTCTTATGGGAGGTAAGCGCATTGAGCTCTTGTTCTTCAGGTTCGCGGCGAGTGGAGCCAGCGGTCAGCATGGCCGTCTCTGTGACTGTGCCTGTGACATCTCCTTCAAGGTTCGCTTTTGCGAAGGTAGTGTGGCTAACTCCCGGTGTTGTGCCCTGCGCATCGGTTGTGAAGCGTGTCAAACGTGACATCTGGTTGACGCTGTGAAGACCGCGAGCGTAGAGAACTTTTGTCTGCGGGCCAACGAAGTTGCTGATGCCTACCAGAAGATTGGCGTTGGCAAAGCTGACTACTTCGCCGCTACCGCCGCCGGTAGTGACGGTCTGGGTTGCCGTCGGTCCGATGACTGCGATCGTCTTAAGTGCAGTTTTGTTAAGAGGAAGTGCGTTGTTGTCATTCTTGAGCAGGACTGCCCCTTCAAGCGCGGCCTGCAAAGACGCCGTGCGGCCGTCGAGGTTATAGCGCGGGATACTGGTGTCCATCTGTGGTCGGTCGAGCCAACCGAAGTCGACTGCTACGCGGAGGATTCGGCGCACCTTCTCATCGATCTCGGCCTGAGTAATGGTGCCATCTTTCAGTAGGGGGAGTATTTTTTCTTTGGAGAAGTAGACGCCAAAGGGCATCTCGAGATCAAGGCCGCCTTTGGCGGTTGCTGCGGTGTCGTAGGTTGAGACCCAATCCGACATAATGATCCCTGGAAAATGCCACTGATCCTTTGCGACGGTGATGTTAAGACGCCCGTTCTGCGTCATGTGCTCTCCATTGGTAATGTTGTAGGAGTCCATGATCGCGCCTACCTTGGCAGTCTTCACGGCAGCCTCAAAGACGGGCATGTAGATCTCACGAAGTGTTCGTTCATCGATGATCGAGTCTGAATCGTGGCGAAGATACTCGGAGTTGTTACCCAGGTAGTGCTTGACGGTCGCCGAAACTCCTTCCTGCTGGACGCCTCGTATGTAGCCGACGGCGATCGCACTTGCCAGAAAAGGATCCTCTCCGAAGTATTCGAAGTTGCGACCATTCATGGGCGCGCGATAGATGTTTACTCCTGGGCCGAGGAGAAAAGCTGCGCCACGAGAGCGTGAATCGCGGCCCAGTTGCTGGCCGACGCTGAGAGCGAGCGCCCTGTCCCACGAAGCCGCGAGACCAATGCCAGCGGCATACGCAATAGTAGGTGCAGGGATGTGTGCGCCCACAGGACCGTCCGCCATTTGGAAGTAGGGGATATCCAGCCGCGGAATAGAATGGGTCCGAAAAGGAGTGTCACCACCGATGAGATCAATTTTTTCATCGAGCGTCATCTTGGCGAGGAGATCATCGACGCGCTTGTCGACAGCCTGGGGGTTGTTGCCGACGAACTGTGCAGAACTGGAAAGACTCGTCAGAAAGAGAGCGCCAACTACGATGGCGCTGCATGTGAAGAAGGGACGGTTGCGCATAAACATTTCGAGGAGCTCCGGCCTGAGTGAATTGGGTTCCTGTAAAAGCTTTCTATTTCACAGGAAGGAAATGACTGATTTTATTTCCCCGGAGAAGTATATCTATAGATCGTGCGGTAAGAGTTCCGCTACCACGTACCACGCACCTACGGTTCAGCATCGCCGTCTTGAGCTTCGATGCATCCGCGGAATATCCGAGAAGTTAATGTTTTTCCTTAAAATATGAGCTTGAGCGCGAGTTGGATCTGACGACTGGTAGAGGCTGCGGTAACGACACCGGCAGTGGGGCTTTGAACAGCGGCTGCAGTCTGGTTAGCGATTGTGCCCTGAGTAGGACCGCTTGTGTAAACGACTTCGTTGGGTGTCTGCAGGTTGGTGTGGTTGAGAACGTTGAAGAACTCGGCGCGAAACTGGAGCCTGGTCCCCTCAGTCAGCGCGGTAGATTTTAGGAGAGAGAGATCCCAGTCTGCATAACCTGGGCCAGTAAGAGTGTCGCGGCCGAGGTTCCCGATGGTGCCATAGGCGGGTGCAGAGAAGGCGGCAGGCGAGAAGAATTGCGCAACGCGAGTTGAGGTGGTGCCGCTAGCGTAAAGCCTCCCATGGAAGTCGGGATTGAGGTTGGGGCGGACGGGGTTTCGGGTGTCACCTGATCCGGTAGGGTTATAGCCGAGTTGAGGGCTGAAGGGAAATCCGGTTTGGAGTGTTGCGATGGTGCTGAGACTCCATCCCGATACCGCGTGGTTGATCAACGGCGACACGGTGGACAGAAGAAAGTGGCCACGGCCGACGGGTAGTTCGTATGTGGCGTTGAAGGCGGCGAGGTGGCGAATATCAGTCGCCGCGGGGCCGTAGTCCAACGAAGGATTTGCCGGATAGGAAACAAACGCGGGAGTGTTGGCCGAGACGCTTGTATTCCAGGCAGAGCCAGTGTCGAGATTCTTGGCGAAGGTGTAGTTGGCTCGAAGCTGTAACCCGTGTGTCAGGTTGCGGCGAAGATCAACCTCGACGGCGTTGTAGCTGCTCGAGCCGCCGGAGACCCATGACGTGGTGTTCGCTACCAGAGGGTTCGCTTTGACCGTCGTAGGGTAGTAAATCGTTCCGGCCGATGTGCCTACAGGGCAGATTGAGTTCGGAGAGCAGATGGTGGAACCCGGTTCGTTTTGATCTTCCGAAAGGATCTGGTGATAGCCGTGAGAGCCTACATAGCCAACCGTGATTGAGGTCGTTTGATCGAGCTGCTGTTCGATGCTGAGTGCGTAAGAGACAACGCTCGGAGTCGAGATATCGGGTTGAACGTTAGACGGAGAGATGAGCCCTGGTGCGCCGCTGATCGGACTTGCAATAGGCACGTTGGAGTAGGAGAGAGTTGTGTTGTAGGGCGCCGCCTGGTCGAGGCGATAGTCGAGATTGTCGAGAAGAGAGTGATGAAGGCCAATACTTGAGCGAAGCGAGGTTTTGCCATTGCCGAAGACGTTCCATGCAATGCCGACTCGCGGTTCGGGGAGAATCTTCGCGTGATTGTCCGACAGGGCGGAGGTTCCTGTCGTTGGACTGGAATTGATGATGCCGTTTGTAAAGCCATATTGCGAGGCGCGACCGTGGGATTCGTTCCAGCCATTGGTGGATTCGAAGCGAATCCCGCCGCGAATCTCGAACACTGGCGTAAGTTGCCAGGTATCTTCGAGGTAAGCAGCGCTCATGAAGCTCCGCCAATTAAGCGGCGTGGGATTGGGCACGACGGTGAAGGTTTTGACAGTTCCTTGCAGGAAGGTAGTGAGTGAAGCGAAGGAGGCTTGGCCGTACTGGTTCTGGGCGAGATTATCGTTCGACTGAAGCGACTGAAGCCACACTCCGGCCTCAATCTGGTGACGCGAGCGGGAATAGAAGACGTGGTCGTCGAAGGTGTAGAGATTGCGCGCCGTGGCATTGTTCGATCCAACGTTCGCACCGGCGCCGGTGATCTGCGACGAGCCGTTGGAGGCGGTAGAACCCGCGATCACGATAGCTCCAGTCGGCTTGCCCGCGAGGAAGCCGGGAGTGTCGGTCTGGATTGAAGAGGGAATATTGCCGAGGAAGAAGAAGCTAGCGCGAGAGTAGCCAACGCGGGCCGTGTTTAGCAGGTGAGCGGAGAAGACGTGTTGCTCCTGGACGCTGACGACTTGTTCACGAAGCGATTCGTTGATGAGCGAGAAGGGGTTTTGCGTCGGCGTGTTGGCGGTAGAATCATCTGCGGTGTAGACAGCAAATAGGAGGTCGCGCGAGGTGAGGTTAGCGTCAAAACGTGCGGTGCCGAAGTCCTCGCGGATGTGCTGGGTGGGATTGGAGAAGGCTTCACCTATTCCGGTCGGGTTGCCCTTGGCATCGAGCAGCTCTGGGCCGTTTTGTGCGGGCCAGAGATTAAGCAAAGCTCTAACTCCGTTCGCGACGCCATAGTTTTTCCGCGGTCCGCTCGGATTAGCCGGGTCGGGAAGCAGACCTTGTCGAGCTTGAGCGTCAGGAACGAGCGTGACGTCGGTGATCCCGAGGTTCTGCCGATAGCCTTCGTAGTTGCCAAAGAGAAAGAGCCGGTTGGTGCGAATGGGGCCGCCGAGAGAGGCACCATAGTTATTGCGCTGAAAGTTCGGGATGTGGGCCTGGTCGAAATAATTGCGTGCATCGAAGAAAGAGTTACGAAGAAACTCGTACGCCGAACCGTGGACGTTATTGGTGCCCGAGGCCGTTACGATGGAGATCTGGGCTCCCTGACGCTTCCCATAACTTGCCGCGTACGTGTCACTGACGACGTTGAACTCACGCACCGCATCGACGCCGAGCAGCTGACCGCTGGTACCGCCCGGGGTGACGTTGATCAGCGATGCGCCAGTGTATTCTATGCCATTGAGCAAATAGAGATTGTCCTGCGGGCGTCGACCAGAGATCGCAAACATACTACCCACGGAGGAGTTGGAGGTCCCAACCGATCCGCTGCGTTGCGCTGTGTAGTTCACCGCCGCAGGATTCAGCGTGATGAGTTGATCGTAAGAGCGGCCATTGAGCGGGAGGTCCTTGACTTGACGCTCGTTGACGAGGCCAGAGATCTGCTGGGTGGAAAGATTGACAGACGAGGGCACATCCGTAACGGTGATCTGTTCTGTGATATTACCCGGATGCAGCGTGAGATCGATGCGCGTGGCTTGACCTACAGTGAGAGAAATCCCGGCGCGTGTCTGCGGAGCGAAGCCCTCGCGCACCACGTTGATCGCATAAACACCAATGGGAATCGAAGGTGCAGCATATGCTCCGTCTGCATCGGAGATGAGGTGGCGCTCCCCGCCTGTCTCTTGATTTCGGATCGTGATCTGGGCACCGGGAACGACTGCACCCGCGGGATCCGTGATAATACCGCTAATGGTCCCACCTACGATCTGGGCGCTCGAAACCGTTGCAAGTAGAAATGGGGCTATGAGAAAAATTGATCGACGGAACATTGAAGATATCTCCAAGCGCCTTGAGCAGGACACGCATGTAGGTGGGGAATGGCTTTATAAAGTTTCGAGAAATGGAAAGGCTAGCGTCGACAACAGGTTGGCATCGTTTCCAGAGAGGAAACTATGATGCTGGTCTGCCGGAACTGCCTTGAAATTCTTGAATACATTGAATTCTCGAAAGAACGATAACCCGCTCTAGCAACTGGTCGATGTGAGTTTGCTTTGGAGGAGACTAGCTTCTCGACGGCGAGAGGCGCAGACCTGCTTCACAACAACAACAGCCAGTAACGGCATAGTGGAAGGTCAGAGCCATAAACCAAATAGTAGCACAGAGACTTTTTTATTCAACCGGATCTCAGTCTCGCTTTTTGAGTGAGCAGACTCTCGAACCGACTGACCAAGATTTGCCTCTGCTTCTGGGCTTTGCTATTCTGGGGGTAGAAAATGCGCATCTCATGCCAGCTCCGTTGTTGTTGCCCTTTCAACGTCGAGCAGGCGTGTCGACTCACGCGCTAGTCTTCCACTCTAAAAAACTGTTTTTCAGACACTTCTCCTGAGCTTTGTGCTTTGGGTAAGTTGCATCCGAAACTCCCTCTGGAGTCTGTCATGGCATTGGCCGCACCGGCACTTACGCATCTACAGCTTCTCGAAGCCGAGAGCATTCATATCCTTCGCGAGGTTGCGTCCGAGTTTGAACGTCCCGTCATGCTCTACTCCATCGGGAAAGACTCCTCTGTGATGCTGCGGCTTGCGCAAAAAGCCTTTTATCCCGCTCCGATCCCGTTTCCTCTTCTCCATATCGATACGGGTTTCAAATTCCGCGAGATGATCGAGTTTCGCGATCGCATGGCAGCTGAAGTTGGAGCTGAACTTCTTGTCTGGCGTAACGAGCCTGCCATTGCTTCAGGAACGAATCCGATCGCGCTCGACACCAAACGGTGCTGTGGCCTGCTCAAAACACAGGCGCTGCTCGATGGCCTTAGTCATTACGGCTTTGATGCTGCGTTTGGTGGCGCTCGTCGCGACGAAGAGAAGTCTCGCGCCAAGGAACGCATCTACTCTTTTCGCGATAAAGCTGGCCAATGGGACCCGAAGGCCCAACGTCCTGAGCTCTGGAACCTCTACAACTCGCGGATTCACCCCGGTGAGTCGATCCGTGTCTTTCCTCTCTCGAACTGGACTGAGATGGACGTCTGGCAGTACATCCTGCAAGAAAACATTCCCATCGTCGACCTTTACTTCGCCAGAGAACGGCCGATGTATGTACGCGAAGGCGCGCTTCTTCCGGTTGAACAGAGCTTTGTTGCATGGCCTGGGGAGCAACCACAGATGGTGCTCTCGAGGCTTCGATCGCTTGGCTGCAGTCCGTGCACCGGAGCGATTCGCTCGGACGCCGACACGCTGCCCAAGATTATCGAAGAGTTGCTTTCCTTCCGTTCGTCGGAGCGGGCGAATCGTGTGATCGACCACGATCAAGAAGGATCGATGGAACTCAAAAAACGTGAGGGCTACTTCTAAATGCCTATCAGCGAATCCATTCTGAAGCTGGACGTGGAGACACAGTTTGAAGAAGACTCAACGTTTTCTCTTTCCAGTTTTCTTGCGAACGAGCATGCCCGCGATCTGCTTCGCTTCGCCACCGCCGGTTCGGTCGACGATGGGAAGTCGACCCTCATCGGCCGATTACTCTACGACACGCAGAGTGTCTACGAAGATCAGGTCCGTTCGATCACGGGCAAGGGCACCACGGGCGCAGACAGCGTCGATCTTGCACTCCTGACAGACGGGCTCCGTGCCGAGCGCGAGCAGGGTATAACCATCGATGTCGCCTATCGCTATTTTTCCAACGCCAACCGCAAATTCATCATCGCCGACACACCGGGCCACGAGCAGTACACCCGCAATATGGCTACTGGCGCCTCAACGGCTTCGCTTGCCATCGTTCTTGTCGATGCGCGAAAGGGTGTGCTCACTCAGTCTCGCCGCCACGCCTGCATAACCGCGCTCCTTGGCGTTCGCCACATCGTCGTCGCAGTCAATAAGATGGATCTCGTCAACTACGACGAAGAGATTTTTAATGCGATTCGTGCTGACTTCACCGCATTTTTTGATGAACTTGGCGATATGCGTCCGCCGCACCTTTACTTCGTTCCAGTCAGCGCGCTGACCGGTGACAATGTCGTTCGCCCAACCGCTGCCATGCCCTGGTACGAAGGGCCTTCGCTGCTCGAACTGCTTGAATCGGTCCCTGCGGCGGAGGTCGGAGTCGCTGACCCTTTTCGTTTCGCGGTCCAGCGAGTCCTTCGTCCCAACCAGGACTTTCGTGGATTTTCCGGACAGATCGCAGCGGGAACAATCCACCCCGGGGATACCGTCATGGTGCTCCCGTCACGCCGAATGAGCCGCGTGCGCAGCATCGTTACCTTCGATGGCGATCTTGCGCAGGCACAGACTCCCCAATCTATAACTCTTACCCTTACAGATGAGCTGGACATTAGTAGAGGCGACTTGATCGTCGCTCCTGAATCGCCGGCGATCACGACAAGGAACTTCACTGCTTCCCTTGTTTGGATGGACGAAAAGCCTCTCAACCTTGCTTGCCGCTACTTACTGAAGCACACCAGCAGGACCGTTCAGGTTCTGATCACTGATATTCGATACCGCCTTGACGTAGAAACCCTGGAGCAAGGCGCCGCCGAAACACTGAAGTTTAACGATATCGGCCTAGTGGAGATTGAATCCGTTCTGCCGCTCTTTGTTGATAGCTACTCCACAAACCGCATCACCGGAAGCTTCGTTCTGATCGATCCGGTAACTAATTTGACTGTCGCCGCAGGAATGATCCGGTCTATCGGCGCTGAAACGATTGCCAAAACGACAAACGTAGTGACAGAGGCTGACCGACGCGAGCGTTGGGGCCACTCTGGAGCGCACATCCATCTCTTCAGTCCAATTGATTTCGCCGACGTGGTGGAACGAACTCTCTTTCTTCGGGGTGCTTTCATCGTTCGCCCAGAGTTACCCTCTGAGGAATCCATTGCCGCGCTTACCGCTGGTGGAGCCCTGGTCTTGACTCACGATACGTCTGAGGGGAAGGCAGTTCGTTTTGGTGAAAGGGAGATCGCTCTCTCCGACGTTGATGATCTCCTTCGCTTCCTCGAAGCCCAAGCAATCATTACGGGAGGAAACAGATAATGACCATTCTCCAATCCCACGTTCCTGATGCCAAACTTGCACACGTCCGCGAACTTCTCATCCGAGAGTTGCCAGAAACACCTGTCGAGAATGATGCCTGCCTCACCTGCAGCTTTCAGGCCGAGGATGTTCTCCTCCTCCATCTGGCTCGCGAACTGTGGCCCGATATCCCGGTCCTCTTTCTGGACACGGGCTACCATTTCCCGGAAACATATGCCTACCGCGACCGGATTGCAGTCGACTGGAAGCTGAACCTTACTAATCTTCTTCCAACCCGTACAGTTACGGAACAGGAACTTGAGCATGGACTGCTCTACCAGACCGCACCCGATCGCTGTTGTGCCTTACGCAAAGTCGAGCCGCTTTTCTCTGCGGTCGGCAACTACAGGATCTGGCTTACCGGTCTGCGCCGCGAACAGGCGCGTAGCCGCGCTGCGCTTGAAGAGATTGCAGACTTCACGCTGCCCAGCGGCATCACCGTACGCAAGCTCAGCCCCTTCGCCGACTGGACTACGCGGGACATCTGGCAGGCATGCGTTTTCTACGATATTCCGCTCCTGCCGCTCTACGACGTCGGCTACACCAGCATCGGCTGCAAACCCTGCACCTCGATCCCTACAGATCCCAACGACCCACGCTCTGGTCGGTGGGCTGGCCGCAAGGTCGAGTGCGGCATTCACATTCAGGCCGCTCCAAACCGGTGATCCGCGTCGATACGGTCGCCGAAAGGAAGACTCATGGAATACGCCATCGGATTTATTATCGCCGTCTTCATTGCCTTGACCGGCGTTGGCGCTGGCACGATCACAACGCCGCTGCTCATCTTGTTTCTTGGAGTTCCTGCGCCGATGGCTGTGGCCACGGGGCTCATGTTCTCTGCCGCGGTCAAACTTGTTCTGGTGCCATCGCAGATCGCTCGCAAGCAGGTTTCATGGCGTGTCCTTAGCCTTATGCTGGTCGGCGGGTTGCCGGGGGTTCTTATTGGCTCGCTCGTGCTCCGCCACCTTGACGTCCACGGCCCGCAACTTCTGCTGAACGGTCTTCTGGGCGGCGTATTGGTTCTAACAGCACTCTGGCAGATTTTTTTCTCCTTTCGACCAGAACGAACCGAAGCGCCACCAAAGGATCGCAGCCGCCTACTCCCTTTTCTGATGCTGCCCCTTGGAGTTGAGGTGGGATTTTCTTCTGCAGGAGCTGGAGCATTGGGCACTGCGGCGCTGCTCAGCCTGACTTCTCTCTCACCGGCGCAAGTAGTTGGAACGGATATTGTCTTTGGTTTTCTCCTCTCGCTCATCGGTAGTGGTGCCCATGGCTTCTTTCATGGAACTAACTCGAGTCTTCTTCGGCACTTGATTCTCGGAGGACTCGCGGGAGTTGCTCTTGGAACAGTTACTGTGCGCTGGATACCCAAAAGGCCCCTGCGATTCGCTCTTTGGGTCTGGCTTCTGGTCGTCGGATCGCAGTTCATCTATACGAACGCTTTCGCCGCATCGCACCATTAGAGCTCGCGCTGACCGCACTTTGTCCACTTGTTCGTGGGGTTCTTTTGTGTCAACCGGTCCGCACAGTATGGTTTTGCACCTATCAGCGCATGGCATTGCGGAGCGCACCGACGTCGGATGCTACCATCCGGCTATGCAAATCGATGAGACGGCACTGGTGCAGGCTCGAAGCCTGACGAAAGAGTTCGTAAGGGGACGCCGCGTGGTGGACGACGTTTCGTTCGTGATTCGGCCGGGAGAGACATTAGGATTGGTCGGCGAATCCGGGTCTGGAAAAAGCACTGTTGCTCGCCTTTTGCTGCAATTGGAAGAACCTTCTGTAGGGGAAGTGCGATACAGGGGGCGGGACCTACTGTCCATGACTTCACACGAGATGCGAGACATGCGACGACGTATGCAGATCGTATTTCAAGATCCCTACGCGGCGTTGAATCCCAGGATGCGAGTGAAGCAGATTCTGACCGAGCCATTTGAAATCCACGGGGAGAGACCACCCGCAGGTCTAGCCTCGCGGCTGAAAGGGATGTTGCTGACGGTTGGTTTGGATGAGTCGGCGTTGGAGCGGTTTCCTCATGAATTCAGCGGTGGGCAACGACAGAGAATTAACATTGCGCGCGCGTTGGCGCTCAGACCCGAGTTCGTGGTGTTGGATGAACCGGTGAGTGCACTGGATGTAAGCGTGGGCGCGCAGGTTGTGAATTTGCTAAGAGAGTTACAGAGAGAATATGGGCTGACGTATCTGTTTATCTCGCATTCTATGCCGCTGGTGCGGTACTTGTGCGACAGGGTGGCAGTGATGCAACGCGGACGGTTGGTGGAGTTGGGGGAGTGCGAACAGGTTTGCGAGGCGCCACGAGAAGAATATACGCGCCGCTTGATTGCGGCGACTCCGGAGATGCCAGCAGCAATGTGAACCCTAAGAGGGTTAAGGCTCAGGATCAAACGGCCAACCGCGACTGGATACAATGGAAGATGGATGATCTCGAATCTTAGTTCGCATTGGCACTACGTTTGGCTGGTCACAGCATCTCTTGTCGCTGGTGTGATGAATGCGATGGCTGGTGGAGGATCGTTCGTATCCTTTCCGGCTATGCTCTCCATTGGGGTGGCCCCCATTCAGGCAAATGCGACGAATACGGTCGCGCTATGGCCGGGACAGCTGACCTCGGTTGCTGCGTTACGCGGAGACCTAATCCGGGAACTCTTGCCGGTTGTCTGTGCGGCTTCAGTTCTAGGAGGAGTCAGCGGAGCTGTCGTACTGCTGAATACCCGGCAAATCACGTTTCTGCATATGGTTCCCTGGCTGCTGCTGGTCGCTTCCCTGCTGTTTGGAATCAGTGGTCCGGTATCTCAGTGGCTGAGGAAGCGGTCGTCCGAGCCTCATATCAAGAGATCCCCTGCAGTGAAGTCCCTGTTTTTTGTGCTGCTGCCGGTATGCTTTTACATTGGCTACTTTGGCGCAGGTGCTGGCTTTTTGATCATGAGCGCGCTGGCGTTATTTGGAGTAGAGGAGATGAACGCGTTGAACTCACTGAAGGTGCTTGCGGCGTGTTTGTCCAACTTCTGCGCCGTGGTTACGTTTGTAGTGAGTGGCGCAGTCATCTGGCGTTACTGCCTGATCTCAATGATATTTGCCGGCGTTGGCGGATATGTTGGAGCGCAGTATGCTCGGCGAATGAGTGCGAATGTGCTGCGAACGATCGTTGTGATTACTGGATGCATGATGGCTGCTTATTTCTTCTGGAGAAATGGCTAACCAGCGGTATCAGAGTGGAGAGATTTGAAGATGTCGTTCGGAACAACGGCATGAGGAGAGCGCGCAATGAGTCATGAAGGAATTCGTATTGTCAGCGCAGAGCAGGCGCGCCGGGAAGACGCGGAGCACGAGCAGATGCCCACGGGCTCGGTGACTCCGAGAAAAGTGCGAGTGAAGAAGACCGAGGGAACTGGGGTCGAAATCGAGTGGCAGGACGGGCACCGAAGTGCGTGGAGCTTCGCGTGGTTGCGGAATGCTTGTCCGTGCGCCACATGCCACGAAGATCGGGAGAAGACAGGCAGGTTACCAGGGGAGGCGAAAGCCAAAGACCAGACTCTGCTGAAGATGTATGAGGCTCCGGTGAAACCGCTGGAGGTGACACCGGTTGGCAAATATGCGCTGAGGTTCAAGTGGAATGATGGACACGAAAGCGGAATCTACTCCTGGGCATATCTGCGGCGAGTGTGCCATTGTGAAAGCTGTATGGCAAAGCAAGGGCTATAGCGAGGGCCGATGGCACTGCGAATGATTGCCGAGCTCTGTTAGCCTGTCGAGATTCAGTCGAGTTTGTCTGCAGACGCTCCCTGCTCGTCTAACTTCAACATGGTAAATGCCTCTTCAACAGTATCTGCGACGAGAAGGAGTTGGCGGTTCTTCGGCTTGAGCATCCCCTCGGTTACGCAGTGATCAAGAAAGGTAAGGAGTTTGTCGTAGAAGCCGTGCGTATTGAGCAAGAGGATAGGTTTCGCGTGGAGCCTAAGGGTGTGCCAGGCGAGGACTTCGAAGAGTTCCTCGAAGGTACCGAAACCGCCCGGTAGCGCGATGAACGCGTCGGCCTTTTCTCCAATCAGCGCCTTACGGGTGTGCATGGTGCTGGTGATGTGAAGCTCGGTGATACCGCGATGGGCCACTTCGAGATCGACGAGCACTTCAGGAATAACACCGATGACTTTGCCGTCAGCGGATAGGGCAGCCTCGGCAACGGCCTCCATCAGGCCGACGTTTGCGCCTCCATAAATTACGCCAATATTGCGGGCAGCAAGGGCACGCCCGAGGTCCTCGGCAGCGGCTCGGTAGGCAGAATGAAAACCATTGGCGGAAGCACAAAAGACGGCGACATTGCGAATCATACTGCTGAGGATATCAAGCGCGTCACATGGATAGTCGGAGTTGATCCATCAAAGAGGAAAGAACCCTGCAGGCCGACCGGACTTGATAGAAGCGATCGGCCTTTGGAGTCATTCAGCGATATCGTCTCGGTCCTAACGAATTGCGATCGTGGCACCGTTATGATCTTTAATGACCTCTTCGATGAGAGATCCTACCGCGTGGTTTGGTGTGGCACTATTGGCAACGATGCGTGTTCCCACTGGAACATCCAGGTTAACTAATTTGCCGGGCTCAAGCGTCATAGGTTTATCCCCGACCAGGACCTGCAGAGAAGCGCCGGTGTCATTGCGAAGATTCAGTTTGACCGTATTGGTCTTTGTTTTGCCGAACATTGCATGAACAGGAGATGAGATGCTTGTGGGAGCCGCGTATATGGCCGGAACTGCAACAAGAGAGGTAGCGACAACTGCGACGGTCAAGAGATTGTGACGTTTCATACTACGCTCCATTACTTCAAGATTTCGACTGAAGTTCTCTGCCATGGATCAGGGAGCCCGTCGTGAATTGAGTTACGCAAGTTAGACGATGCTAGTTCCCCGAAAAATCAATTTTGGTTTTCGAATTAACCAGCCAGTCTTAATTTGATTTCCCAATGTCCAAGAGTGGACAAGCTGTTCGCAAATGAACAACGGACTGGACATTCGATAGCTTTCTGGCGGTTGCAAAAGGAGCCAGCCCTGAGAGCTTAAAATAGGGTATTGGAGTGTGTGCAGTTGAGTCGACTTTTAGAGAATATGAATCCGCAACAGCAGGAAGGCATCCGATCGGTGGATGGGCCGGTGTTGCTGCTGGCAGGAGCGGGATCTGGCAAGACGCGCGTCATTACGCATCGCATTGCCTATCTGATTCAGGAGCGGGGTGTACCGGCCGACGCGATTCTCGCTGTGACCTTTACGAACAAGGCTGCCAAAGAAATGGCCGAGCGGGTGGATAAGATTTTAGGGCACACCAGTCTGGCTAAACCAATGCTGGCCACATTTCATAGCTTTTGTGTCCGCGTGCTCCGGCGAGATATTGAGGCGCTCCGCGTAGGAGGCGTTGGGTTGACAAAGACCTTCGCAATCTACGATGAGACCGATCAACAAGCGGTAGTGAAGCAGGCACTGAAGCGGCTTGCCATTGACGACAAGTCTCTGAAACCGCGTGTTGCGCTTGGGCGAATCTCATGGGCGAAGAACCACATGATTGACCCGCAGGAATATTTTCTTGCGAGCACTAACCCGATGGAGGAGAAGATTGCTCACATCTTTGAGATTTATAAGAAGGAGCTATTTAAAGCGAATGCGCTGGACTTCGACGATCTACTCCTTGAGACTGTCCGTCTGCTGAAGTCGTCTGAGGAAACTAGAGAAAGATACAACCGACGCTACAAATATCTTCTAATCGACGAGTATCAGGACACGAACCGGCCTCAATATGAGTTGATGAAGCTGCTGGCCGGACCTGACGCCAACGTCTGCGTGGTAGGCGATGAAGATCAGTCGATCTATAGCTGGCGCGGCGCAGACATTAAAAACATATTGGAGTTTGAGAAGGACTTTCCCGAGACAAAGACGATCCGGCTCGAGCAGAACTACCGTTCCACGCAGGTAATCCTGGAAGGTGCGGGAGCGGTTGTTGCACAGAATACGCAGCGGAAGGGCAAGAATCTGTTCACCACGCGAGAGGGTGGAAGTCTTATCGGCTACTACGAAGCCCCCGATGGCGAGAACGAAGCGCTGTTTATTTCCGATCGAATTCAACGGTATCTGCGCGAGGCTGGGGGACAGGTAGATATGCCGAGATGCGCCGTACTATACCGAACCAACTCACAGTCGCGGCTCTTTGAAGAGGCTCTGCGCCGGTACCAGATTCAGTACCACATGGTGGGTGGATTCAGCTTTTATGACCGCGCCGAGGTGAAAGACATTCTGAGCTACCTGAAGCTGGTGCAGAATGTGCATGACTCGGTCGCGCTGGGACGGGTGGTGAACTCGCCGCCTCGCGGAATTGGCAAAACAACGATGGAGACGCTGGAGCGAATGGCTCTGTCAAGCGGTATGAGCACTTGGGACGCTATAAGACGCGCCATTGAAGATAAGCTGCTACCTGCGCGAGCCTTGCAGGCTCTGAGTAGCTTCAGACGGCTGATTGAAGACGCGCGGGCAATGCTGGGTCCCGGTTTTGCAGAAAAACTAGCTGAGGACGTCGCACAGGACGATGACACTTCCCTGCTCCCCGAGGATGTTGAAGACGCTGAAGCGGATGTTTCGTTCGGGTTTGGTGATCCGGAATCTGAGGACACGGGCGCGAATACTTCGTTCGACACGAGTTTTAACTTCGGCTTCGACTTTGGTCCGAGCGAAGAGTTCTCCACGATCGCTGCTGAAAACTCTTTAGACTCTGATGCTGCGCACGGGATCGATTCAGCGAGTTTCAATCCGTTTGCACCGGTGGTACTCAAGAAGTCCGCAGGGACGACAACGGAAAGAGCCGCTGAAGTCAAGATGGCTGACGAGAAGCCGGCGTTTCGCAAACCGGGCGATGTCGCCACACTGCCTGAGCTGATCAAGTTTTTGAACGATCGGAGTGGATATATTCGAGCGCTGGAGGAAGAGGCGACCCCGGAGTCTTTCTCGCGGATCGAAAACCTGAAGGAACTTGCCAACGCCGCGCAGGACGCACAAGAACGTGGCGAAACATTGCATGAGTTTCTGGATCACGCCGCGCTGGTCAGCGATGCAGATAGTTACAGCGAAGAGGCCAGGGTAACGCTTATGACGTTGCATGCTGCCAAAGGTTTGGAATTTCCGCTGGTCTTTTTGAGTGGGATGGAAGAGGGCCTGTTCCCTCACTCTCGAACGCTGACCGATCCAACTGGGCTAGAGGAAGAACGTCGCCTTTGCTACGTCGGAATGACAAGGGCGATGGATACGCTGATAATGACTCGCGCCAGATATCGACGGCGATACGGAAGCGATATGCCGGAGTCGAGCATCGCTTCGCGATTTCTGGAAGAGGTTCCAAGCCGACTGGTGGAGGACTTGGGAAGTCCGCCTGCGCGACCGCAGTTTTCCGGATCGGATTATGGTTCGGGTTACGGTGGAGCGTACGCGACGCCCTATCCCAAGGCAAACAGGTTCGACCGTCCGAGTACCGAGCAGGGCGATCAGCACTATAGCTATGAAGACGAAGATCAAAGCGGTGAGCGAACTCCGGCCCGGCCTTCTGGGCTTCCCGGCGTGAACCGTCGCGCCGGATACACCGCTAAAACCGCGCCGCCGGGGCAATCAATGGATAACATTGCCAGCTTCTTCGCCGCACGGGGACAGAAGATTTCGCGCCCGAAGCCGGAAGTTCAGGAGCAGACTGGAAAGACTGGGTTGAAGCAGGGTTCGCGGGTCAGGCATCCTAAATATGGGGAAGGCACGGTGTTTCGTCGCGAAGGCGATGGGGATGACGCGAAGATTACAGTACAATTCCAACAGCACGGCGTAAAGAAGCTGGTGGAGAAGTTTGCCCAGCTGGAACGCCTCTAAAGTTTCGAAAATCGCGTCTATAAGAAAGATTGGCAAAGATACATGGCAAACACCAAGAGCATCACCGACACACAAGAGCGCAAGAAGGTAAAGCGCGCAGCACGCAAAGCCGCGCCAGCGAAGGGTCCACGCACCGGTGCTCGTGGCGAGAACAAGCAAAAGGTTAAGAAGGCAGCTCGCGGTCAAAGCAAGCGGTAGCCCCTGCCGGGGTCGCTCGAATGGTATTGCGCCGTGACCCCCGGCCTAGATTGAAGTCTTCTAAATCGCATTGTGCAGTCGGAAACGCCCCGCACCAATTCATCTGCAAGCAGGAGCGAGCGCGCTGGCCAGGCAAATCTTTGCAACCAAGTCGATCGACAAGCTGATCTCAGAATCGGAGAGGCCGGAGCACGCGCTGAAGAAGACGCTGGGCCCTGTCTCGCTGACTGCGCTAGGTATTGGCGCGGTAATTGGTTCGGGTATCTTTACGGTCGTAGGAACCGCGATTGCGGGCGAGAAGTTCGACACTACTTCGATCCTGCGTGCCCCTGTGCTGGACTATCTGATTCACCACTCGGCACTGGCGGGACGACCGGGAGCGGGGCCGGCACTGGCAATCTCGCTCGTGCTGGTTGCGATCGTCTGCGGTCTGACAGGACTGTGCTATGCAGAGCTGGCTTCGATGATTCCTATTGCGGGGTCAGCGTACACCTATACCTATGCGACGCTGGGGGAGCTCGTTGCCTGGATCATCGGGTGGGACTTGATCCTGGAGTATGCCGGCAGCAATATGGCTGTTTCGGTGGGCTTCGCAGCCCATATGGTGGATCTGCTCGACTGGTTCGGATTCCATCCTGCACTCCGCTGGATCTCACCTGCCTTTTTGCCGGGTGGATTACAGGACCTCCAGGGACACGATCTCTATCTCCCAGGATGGCACTTCGGCTTCGATTGGCCAGCGTTTCTGGTCGTTATGCTGCTCACCGTGGTGTTGGTACGCGGGATTCGAGAGTCGGCGCGAACCAACAACATCATGGTGCTGCTGAAGCTCGCCGCGATTCTGCTGTTCATCTTCGCTGGCGCGCACTTCATCAAACCTGCGCTCTATCATCCTTACTCGCCGAACGGCTGGTCGGGTGTGCTGACGGGCGGCTCGATCATCTTCTTCACCTATATCGGGTTTGATTCGGTATCGACCGCGGCGGAGGAGTGCAGGAACCCCCAGAAGGACGTTCCGATCGGGATCATCGCGACGCTGGTTGTGTGCACGATCCTGTACATCGGTGTGGCGACGATTCTGACTGGGCTGGTGCCATGGCAGAGCATGGTCGACGATGCTGCTCCGGTGGTGAATGCGCTCAAGAAGCTATCGTTGCAGCCGGGCGGACACAGTTTGCACTGGGTGAGGCTTGCGGTTCTGCTGGGTGCGATGATGGGCATGATCTCCTCGATCCTGGTGTTCCAGCTCGGGCAGTCGCGGGTTTGGTTCGCCATGTCGCGGGATCGGCTGCTGCCTGCGTTCTTCGGGAAGGTACATCCCAAGTTCCGGACGCCTGCGGTTGCGACCTGGGTGGCTGGAATCGTGGTCGGCGTTCCTGCTGGGTTGTTTGATATCGGTACCTTGACGGATCTGTCGAACATCGGGACGCTCTTCGCGTTCGCTCTGGTCTCGATTGGCGTAATCATTCTGCGATATCGCGAGCCGGAGCGGCGGCGCAGGTTTCGGGTTCCGTTTGGGCCTGTGATTCCGATGCTTTCGGTTGTCTTCTGTGTGCTGCTGATGATGGGATTGCCGATTATCACCTGGATGCGCTTCTTCGTGTGGCTTGGAATTGGGTTGTTGATCTACTTCTTCTACAGCCGAAAGCGGAGTGAGTTCTACGGGCCGAAGGTTTAGGCATGTCTGGGCAACGAGCCGGAGCTAACGAGTCGGTCAAAGAAGTAGGTCCAAGAAGTCTAAGATAGATAGATGGCGCGAAAACAGACGAGACAAGACGCTGAGATCGATGTGGTTGATTGGCTGCGAAAGCTGCCGAAGGTTGAGCTCCATCTGCATCTCGAAGGAACAATTCAACTCGATACGCTGCTGGAGTTGAGCAAGCGGCATGATGCAGAGCCGCTGACGAGCGAGGCGGCGAAGAAGCTCTATGTCTATGAGAATTTTCTTGGATTCATGGACTCGTTCAAGGCGGTTTCGGCTCGTCTGGTGGGGCCGGACGACTATGAGTTGATTACTTACAACATGGTTCGGGACCTGGCGGCACAGGGGGTGGTTCATGCCGAGGTGTATATCTCGTTCGGGATTATCTATTACTGGAAGAACGCGGAGGTGGAGCCTTACGTCGAGGCGATCGAGCGGGGGCGGATTCGGGGCGAGAAGGACTTTGGCACTACCGTCTACTGGCTGATCGATGCGGTGCGGCACTTCGGGGCGGAGGAGGCGGTGAAGGTGTTTCGGAAGGCGGCCGAGTTGCGGAGGCTGTATCCGAACATCGTTGGGATCGGGATCGGCGGGGATGAGGCGCGGGGGAGTGCGGATCTCTTCAAGGAGTCGTACGCGGAGGCCAAGACGGCCGGGCTGCGGCTTACGGCTCATGCGGGTGAGACGATCGGGCCGGAGAGCATCTGGGCAGCAATCAACATCGGGGCGGAGCGGGTGGGTCATGCGCTCTCGGCGCAGCATGATGCGGAGTTGCTGGAGGTGCTGGCGGAGCGACAGATTCCGCTGGAGCTGAATGTGACCAGCAACATCCGGACGGGCTGTTGCGGGAGCTTCGACGAACATCCGGTGAAGCATTACTTCGAGTCGGGGCTGATGGTGACGATCAACTCGGATGATCCTCCGATGTTCGGGAGCAATCTGCTGGAGGAGTACGTGCTGGTCGAGAGCCGGTTCGGGTTTTCGCTGGAGCAGATGCGGGAGCTGGCGGCCAATGCGGTGGAGGCCAGCTTTCTGCCGCCGGAGCGGAAGCTCAATCTGCTGCGGCAGGTGGAGCAGTACGGGTACTGATTCCATGACGTCCCCACCCCCCCCTATTACCCGCGTGTAACCTATTTGTTTTTAATGGTTTACAGGATGCCACAGGCCGCAAAAATCAGATTCTAAAGGGTTTGCTTGCAGATTCGAGCAAACAAAGGGGTTACGGGTTAGTTCTCTCCTTTAAGCAATCAAGCCCCGGAGTTCGCCGGGGCTTTTTTGATCTGTATCCAGTATAGCGGTTTGACCATAACTGATACGCCACGCGAATGTGCTGGATTGGCGCGGGTTTTCGCGATTTCAGGGCTTGACAACGTTTGGCTCCGACGAGAGCTGGAAGTCTCTTCGGCGGCCAGTGTCATTCGACCATAGTCCGGCGCCTGATGGCATCAGCAACGCATTAGCCTTCCGGGGTTATTTGCGATTCTCGCTGAGTGAATCGGCGATTTGACGTCAATCGAGGAGCAAGCGAGTGATCTCCATTTCCTCCCTATCCAGGAAGTCGATTTACGGTTTGCCTAGTTTGTCGAATCTGACGAAAACCCTCGACTTCTTTTTGGGTTCTAAGAACCGAAGGTTCAATTTCCTCTTCGAGTCTGCCATAGGCTTGAACCATGTAACGTAAACAGTCCCGCTGCTTGTTATCGAAGGCACTGAGAGGTCTTGATGTCCAGGGCTACACGTGAGTTAAGGTTGTTTTGGCTGTTTGTGTGCCTTGCAATGGGAGGAATCGATTTTGCAGCCGGCTCTTCGGCAACGCAAGCACAGAACTCTCACACGGGATCGGTGACCGGCGTCATCGATGGCGTGGCCTTCGAGGGCGACCAGTACTACGTCCACGGGTGGGCCTGCCAGGAGGGCATTCGGGGCGCAATTAGCATCAATCTCTACGCAGACGGCGCGGCGGGTGGCAAGCCACCAGGTGTGTACGTCATCGCAGACACGGCCAATCTGGACAACGAACCGGCTGTTGACCGCGAGTGCCATGACGCCAATGGCGGCAAGCACAGATTCAGGACTGCACTGCCGAACCAACTGCTGAGAAGCTTCCAGAACAAGAAGCTCTTCATCCACGGAATCGCGCTTGCGGGCAACGTCGACAATTCCCTCCTGGCAGGGTCGGGAAATTTTAGCTTGCCCACACCTAAATGGCCGCCCGATCCGCCGACGCCCAACTTTCTCGATGGTCCCGCTGTGGCGGCGTTCGACACAAGGAAGGATTCGTGCGAGCAAATCGATATTCCAGACGCCGCGGCCCGCGCATTCCGCGACAACAAAGGAACGATCCACCTGATCGCTTCGCACTATGTCACGCGCGCGGGGCTCGGGCCAACACTCGAAACCGTGAAGCACAATTGTCAGGTTGTCTACCAGACTCCGCATGACGGGAACATTGCAGACTTCAACGACTACACCTGGCTCAATGCGTTCTACAACGTGGACGGCAAGCGTGTGGTAGCGCTTGGGCACATGGAATATCACGGCTGGGAGCATGGCCAGTGCGCGGGGAAGACGGACACCATTACCTGCTGGTACAACGTGCAGACATTCAACCTATCGGAAGATGGCGGCTATCATTTCGCTCGGCCGAAGCCACCTGCGAACTATTTTTTGAGCCTTCCATACAAGTATCAGGTAAATCAGGGTCCGGAAGGTGTCAGTGTCGACGCCAACATCGTGAAGGTAGGCGACTGGTATTACACCGCTATGAGCGGATGGCCGTGGCCGCCCAATTGCGGCGACGGCAAGGGGTTGCGGCCTTGTCTGAATCCCGGCGGCACCTGCCCGATTCGCACAGCGAATATCCTGGATGCATCGTCCTGGCGCGGTTGGGATGGAAAGGGATTCAATATGGTGTTCGCCGATCCCTATCGCGAACTGATAACGAATCCCGCGTCACATCTCTGTCCTCAGGTGCCGAATATCGAGTTCTTGACGGGGTTCAACTACTACGAGCCAGCGCATTTGTTCATTGGGACGCAATTTACTCCGGTGGAGACCGCGTATGGTCCGCCGGGCGTGTACTTCACGACTTCGCCGGACTTTGTGCATTGGAGCAAGCCTGCACTGGCGCTAACCATGAACCAGATGCTCCGGCGGGAGCCTGAAGGCAATTGGTCGTACGCGTACTTTTCTCTGATTGATCCGAGGTCGACGGATTCGAACTTCATGACGATTACGGACACTCCTTATCTCTATTACGTACGATCGGACGAAAACCATGGCCCTTACCAGCGCGTCTTGTTTCGGCAAAAGATCAAGTTGAACTGGTTAATAAAAGGGCAGAGTCGATGAACGAATTTCTCTGCGGTGATCCGATCGGATTTCAGTTGACGCTAACAGGGCAATGCGCTCAGCGAGACTCGTTCTATCTCGGCGATCTTTTTTGCCAACACGCTAACGACTTCTATCGACTGTGTTCTGGTCGATCGGTTATGGCTTGAACATGTAGTAGACGCCGTCGGTGCCGGTTGCGGATCGGAGAGCGAATCTCTTCGATGCGGGCTTGTCGTCGGACAGGAGCTCGTAGATGTCGGAGAGAAGCGGGTAGGTTCCGGCAAAGTAGGAGTGCGCCAGGAAGTCACTTGCGACGGCGGAGGCGTCGATGCTCTCGACGTCTGGGAGGACGAGTACCGGGACGCCTCCTGCTCTTGGGTATTTGTGCAGCTTGGCCGAGGCCGCGAGTGCTTTGTCTTTGGAAGAGGCGTAGAGGGTGATGTGATCGGAGACCTGGTGGAGGGCCGATGCCAGTTGGCGGAAGGTCTCCGCATCGATGTCGGGCGCGGCCAGCACGAGGTGGTGGAGCAGGGGATGGGGTTGCGCCGTGCGGTCGTAGCTTAGCGCCTTGAGGGCGTCGCATACTGCGCGATTGCCCATGCTGTGGGCGATGAGGTGAATCTTCTGTGCGCCGCTGCGAGCCTCAAGAAGGCGCAGGAAGCGTTCCAGATGACTGGCCGTCCAGCCAACGTTTGCGGCATCGCTGGCATAGTCCTCGAAGGTGCCGTTGGAGGGCCAGCTGTAGAGGACAGGAGCTCCGATGAAGCCGAGATCGAAGGCGAACTGACCGGCACGGCGAGCTGCGGTCTCGAAGTCGACGTTGTAACCATGAACGAAGACGAAGGCGTCCTTGGCCGGCGAACTGTCGACTCGTTGCTTGACCCTGTCGAAGAAGGCATCTTCCTCGAGGCTGGTGATCTCCTGCAACACGATGTGTTTTTCAGGATTGGGCCGGAACTCGAATCGGAAGAAGGAAGGAGATTCCAGTTCGCCAAGCTTGTGCTTAGCGGGAATGCTTACCGTGCATTGGCCGTAGCGCAGGTTCTCGTCAGACGACCTTTTCGCGGTGAAGTTGAATCCCAGAAGCTTATCGCGTGTGCGTTCGCGGTCGGTTGCATAGAAGATCCGAACGGCGGTGCAGTTGTCGGGGAGCTTGAATGGAACAGGCGCGGGTGGCGGTGCGACAGACCGTGACGGTGCAGGCGGGGGTGGCGGTGCGGCAGACGGTGGCGGTGCGGCGGCGGCTGGAGGGTGCAGATCCAGCCCCGCGCCGAAAGCGCCGACGGCGTCCAACTCGAACTGGTCCGTGGGGAGGAGGCCGGTGAAGCTGAAGTCCTGGTACTGCTGCTGTTGCTGTTGCTGTTGTTGCTGCTGTTGCTGCTGCTGCTGTTGCTGTTGCTGTTGTTGCTGTTGCTGCTGCTGTTGTTGCTGTTGCTGTTGTTGCTGGCGCGGGGAGTTGGAGAGGATGACGCCTGCAAGAGCTTCGGCCAACGAACGTGGCGTCTGGATCTCCCTTTTGCTGGTGAGGATTTCGGCCGCCTGCTGACGGGCTTTGTCGGCTCCCAACCGCCCGTGACTGTTGAGGCTGATGAGCCTGGAGAA
The DNA here is from genome assembly GCF_014201315.1 of Edaphobacter lichenicola. Lineage (NCBI taxonomy): Bacteria > Pseudomonadati > Acidobacteriota > Terriglobia > Terriglobales > Acidobacteriaceae > Tunturiibacter > Tunturiibacter empetritectus. The sequence goes on along the minus strand of NZ_JACHDY010000004.1, from coordinate 75,014 downwards.
CAAGCGTTCCGTCATCTCATAGAACTGGGAGAGAATGTGGCCATTCAGGAGCGATTCAACGGACCTACTTTGCCAGCCAGGCTGGCTTCGAACGAACGGCTCGAGAGCTACAAAGAAGAGGTTGAGGACATATCGTTCGAAGGCTGTCTGATTCATTCGCAACTCCTGTGCCCGGTCCGACAATGCGCCAAGACATTATGCGACGATCTGCGCACTATGGGATAGTCACGACCTTCGACTGATCCTCTCTGACGGAGCGACAACCTTATAGTTGATTTTTTGCGAGGAGCGTTTCTACCTCGGCGTGGAGGCGGGCGGTGATAGCAGCTTCGGTGTCGCCTGGGGCGAAGCGGATGGGTTGACCTAAGCTGACCTGAAGGGTGCCGGAGCGGAACCAGCGGCGGCGGCGGGTCTTGAGTTCGCCTAAGCCCTGGAGGGCCATGGGCAGGACTGCCGCCTGAGATTGTTTTACGAGGAGGCCGATTCCGAGGCGGAAGGGAGCGAGGGTGCCGTCGGGGGAGCGGGTGCCTTCGGGGAAGACGACTACGTGGAGGCCGTGATCGAGCGCATTGCCGATGTGGGCGAAGCTGCGCTGGAAGTCGCGCAGACGCGGGAGGGGAAAGACGTTGAACAGTGCGGTGAGGAGAAGCCAGGTGGGCGGACCGAGGGGGTTGAGCCAGCGTGGATGCTGGTTGCGGGCGTGGCGGAAGTCTTCGAGCATCTCGCCCGACATGGCTACGGCAGTGCGGAGGCGGATGGGACGGGGGAGGGCGTAGAGGAGGAGGGGGAGATCGTAGGCGGTGACGTGGTTGGCGATGATGAGGAACGGGCCGGTTGGCTGCGTGTCTGATGGCTTTGTGTCTGTTGGGTGCGGCTGGATTGTTTGGTGTGTTCGGTCTGCTGGTGACACGCGGGGTGCGGCTAAAAACCAGACCAGGGGTTGGGCTACACACTCGATGAATGCGGCGCGAATCCAGCGGATGGGCAGTTGCCAGGGCCAGTGAGGGTAGAGGTAGTGCGTGGTTGGGGAGGTTCTGGGTTCGGGGGTGGCTTCGAAGCTGGCTTTGGGGGTGGGGGGCGGGGCGGTTGCGCTGGGGATCGTGGACGATGGAGTGTCGTGCGCGGGGGGTGGCTGGTTTGGCTCGAGTGCCTTGTTGCCGGAGGGCGTGAGGAGCTGGCGTAGCTCGTTTAGCGTCTCGGCTTTGTCGTATTGGTCCTGGGGGAGGGCGATGCCGAGGCGCTGCTCGAGGGCGTCCTGGAGCTCGATGCGGCCGAGGCTGTCGAGGCGGAGGTCTTCGGCGAGGCGGAGGTCCCGGGCTTGGGTTTGGGTTTGGGTTTTGTTGTTTGAGGCTGGCTGATCTTGGGATGGCTCGGAGGGTAGGCCTTCGCCGGTGATTTGAGTGATGAGGGTTAGGAGCCAGTCGGTGCATGCTGCGGCAGAGGCTCTTCCGTCGTTGGCTTCCCTGCTGGCCAGCCAACTGGCTACGGCGGCGCGTTTGACTTTGCCGGTGGAGGTGCGCGGGAGATCGGGTTCGGGCCAGAGGGCCAGGCGGCGGATGCGCTGGAACTCGGCGAGGTGGGTGTTGGCGCGTTGCAGGATGGCGGGGGCGCGGTCGGGTGTGGTGCGCAGGGCGAGGACGGCGCAGGGTTCGGGGCCGGCGGGGGTTTCGATGGGGACAACGGCGCAGGCGGTGACCTCGGGCTCCGGCTCGAAGGCGGCTTCGAGGTCTTCGGGATGAAGGTTGACGCCGGTGGCGGTGACGATGGTTTCGCTTTTGCGGCCGAGGAAGCGGAGCTCGCCGGTGGGCTGGACTTCGGCGAGGTCGCCGGTGGCGAGCCACTCGTCGGCGCGGGGTTGGAGGACGCCTGCGGACCAGGTGGCGGGGGAGATCATGGGGCCGCGGACGAGGACCTCGCCGTCGGGCTGGATCTTGACCTCGCGACCGGGGAGGGGCTTGCCCATGGTGCCGCGAGCTACTTTGAAGGGGTGGTTGAGTGTGATGAGGGCGGAGGTTTCGGTCATGCCGTAGCCCTGGACGAGGACGAAGCCGAGGGCGTTCCAGAACTGTTCGATGGGTGGCGGGAGTGCGCCTCCGCCGGTGACGAAGGCCCAGAACTTGAAGCCGAAGAGGGAGTGGATGTCGCGGAAGCGCCACCAGCGCTTTTGTGCGGAGATGCCTTGAGCTGCTGCGAGGCGTGCGGTGAGGTTTGGGTGTTCGGTCTCGAGGTGGGTTTTGAGGAGGGCGAGGACGCGGGGGACTCCGGCGAGGACGGAGATGCGTTCGCGGCGGATGACTTCGATGAGACGCGGGGCGGTGAGACGGGATTCGAAGTGGACCTCGGCGGCGAAGATGGAGGGGACCCAGAGGCCCATCATCTGGCCGAAGACGTGGCTGAGCGGGAGGGTGTGGAGGAAGCGCAGGGGGTGGACGATGCGCTCGTAGCGGAGGTAGGGCTGGGCGGCGTTGCGGATGGGCTCGAAGCTGGCGAGGATGTTGCCGTGGGTGTGGACGATGCCTTTGGGGTCGCCGGTGGTGCCGGAGGTGAAGAGGATCTGGAGGGGCGTGTCGTGGGAGAGGGTGGGGATGGGGCCGGCTTGATCTGCCGTTACTGTGGGGGGGAGGATGGTGGGCCAGTCTTCGAAGGAGAGACGTGGCCAGTCGTTGGGGAGGGTTTGGAGGAGGGTGGCGTCGCCGACGATGAGGGAGGGGCGGACGTCGGAGGCTACTCTGGCGGCGAAGTCGGGGGTGCCGTAGGCGTCGAGGGGGACGGCGATGACGCCGCGCAGGATGCAGCCGTAGAAGGCGGCTACCCATTCGGCGCTGTTCTGTGCCCAGAGGATGAGGCGGTCGCCTGATTGGAGGTTACGGGAGGCAAGGAGTGCGGCGAAGCGTCCGGCCAGGGTTGCGATCTCTGCGTAGGTGGTGGCTTTGCGGCGGTTGCCGGTGTACTGGACGATGGCTGTCTGGTGGCCGAAGCGACGGAAGTCGTCAACGAGTACGGCCAGGTGGGGGCGAGTGGGCATGGTTTCCGCTAAACCCAAGATAACCTATGCTGTCTGGGGACTGTCCGGCCGGACGGGCCCACTGCGCGTGGGGCGGTCACTTCGTGACTTGTATACCGGCTTCGCCCGGGTCTCCCGATGGTCGGCACAAGATCTTTCTTCGCGACCAACGGGAGCGCTAACCGAAGGGGTATACACGTCACGAAGTGACTTAGCGGCCTGGGGGCGCGGGGACCATGACGGCGTCGGGGTCAACCCTGGGGATACCGAAGTGTCCACTGAGATGGACGAGGTCCAGAGGGCGAAGCTCGCAGGCGATCTGGATGACGCTCATATCGCGGGCGGAGCGGTTGATGACGGTGACTCCGGTGATGTCGGCGCCGGCGAAATGGAGCCAGAGATCGGTGACGGTGTTGCGGGGCTGCGCAGTGTTGGCGGAGTTCTGGTTGGCGTTGACGAGATGCTTCCAGCCGGCCGCGTTGTAGGAGGCGATGATGGCGTCCATGGCCTCAGGGGTGTAGAAGGCCGGGCGCGGATAGCGATAGTTGTCGATCGAGATGCCGGTGAGCGCAGCGGGAGCGCGGTTGGCGTCGAGGCCGTTGGACTCAAGGAGATTCTGCGCGATCTGGATCATGCTGCGGTCGAAGCTGAAGGAGGTGTGGGTGGCGGGCTGGTCGGCGAGGTTCATGAGCGCGCCCTGGAGGTCGAGCGGCGGAGGCGGTGGGCCGGCGGGTGGTTGCGCGATAGCCACAGCGGTGAAGAGGGCGAGAGTGAAAAGGACGGGACGCATTTTCATGGCAGAGAACCCCTGGGTGATTAGACACCACTCTGAGGCGGGAGTTTCCCTGGTTTGTGAGTATTATTCAGCGATCTAGAGAGTACGAAGCGGAGTACGAGGGGGATGCGCGGGGGGATCTGGGCGGATCCTTACTCGTCTTGCAGGGTGTAGATCCAGAGCTCGGCCCCGTGGTCGGCGCGGGCGGGGACGGCTAAGTAGAGGCGGTCGAAGCCTTTCCTGCCTTTGCCGAAGTATCCGGCGGTGCGTGCGCCGAGGGCGGTGGGTAGCTTGACGAGGAGCTTGTAGTGGTCGGGATCGTCCTGCTGGAAGATGCTGATGGAGCCTTCACCGCCGGGGATGTAGATGCGCTTGCGGGCGGAGTCGAAGTAGAGATCGTCGGCGTCCTGGACGGCGGGGAGGGCGGCGACCATGTGGCTGGTGCTGGTGTCAAAGACGGCCAGGCGGGCTGGCCTGCGCGTGGCGACGAAGAGCCGGTGGCCTGCCTCGTCGAGCGCCATGGGGAAGTTGCTCTCAAACTGCAAGGGCCAACGTGCGATGGCCCGGGTGTGGCGATTGATGACGGCGATCTGCTTGAGGCCGGGGAGATTGACATAGATCTCGGGGCCGGAGGAGGCGAGCTGAAAGGACTCTGGGTGCGCACCGAGCTTGAACTCTTCGGGGAGGCGCTGGTTGGAGGCTGCATCGACCATGGCGATGGCGCCAGTCTTTTCGTCGCCGTAGCCGACGTAGACACGCTTGTCGGCGGGGTCGTAGCGGAGGTTGTCGACGTCCTCGCCGAAGTCGAGGGTGGCGAGGAGCGCGAAGGTTGAGCCGTCGTAGATGTAGAGCTTGCCCTGGTCGCTTCCGACGAAGAGCTTGTTGATCTCGGGCGAGTAGACGACGCCTTGTCGGGCGGGGATGCCGGGGATGGTGTGGGTGACGGTCTGGGCGCTCAGACTGACGATCTCTTCGGTGTTGTTGCCGAGGGCGGAGACGAAGAGGCGGTTGTGGGCGGGGTCGAACGCGAAGTGGTCGATGCGACCTTTGACGTTTGGAAGAGGGATGGCTCCGGTGAGGATCATCGGGGCGCCGGGGACAGCGGCGGAGTTCTGTTGAGCACGCGAACGTAGAGGGAAGACAGAAAGGAGCAGGAAAGCCACGGCGACGCGGTGCGTTTTTCTCATCTTCGTTCTCCGTCGTGTGGCTGGGGGTTTATTGGGGTGGGCGGGGGGAGAAGTAGCCCTTCTGGGCGCGGACTTTGAAGCGGGGGTCGTTGGCCTGGAGGTAGATGGTGCGGAAGGAGCCGTCCATGCGGAGACCGGCGGGGCGGTAGACGAGGTGGTACTGGCTGCGCAACTCCTCTTCGATGTTGCGGAAGCCGATGGCTACGTCTTCGAGCCTGGTGGGGTAGAAGGCCTGGCCGCCGGTGGCGTCGGAGATGGCTTTGAGAACGTCGTCGCCCTTGTCTTTGCTGGGGCTGATGTTGGTGCTGATGGTGTAGACGATGGTGTCGGCGCGCTGGCACATTTTGATGGCGTCGGACTCCTGGACGCGGGAGTAGTTGTCGTCGCCGTCGGAGACGAGGATGAGGGCGCGGCGGACGGCTCCGGTCTCTTGCAGAGGGAGCATCTGGTCTTTGCAGGTTTTGTAGAGGGCGTCGAAGAGTGCGGTACCGCCGCCGGGACGGAGCTTGCGGATGCCCTGGTTGAGGAGATCGACGTTGTTGGTGAAGTCCTGGGCGACGTCGGTTTCGATGTCGAAGCCCTCGACGAAGGCGCGGTCGTTGAGGTGGAGAATCTGGAGGAGGAACTCGATAGCGGAGTCCTGCTCGAACTGGAAGCGCTGGCGGATCGAGCTGGAGGTGTCGAGCATGATGCCGACGCGCAGGGGGAGGTTGGTCTGCTGGGTGAAGCGGAGAACGGCGGTGGGGGGACGGCCGTCGTCGAGGAGACCGAAGTTTTCGCGCTTGAGGCCGGTGATGAACTTTCCGTGCTTGTCGGTGACGGTGAAGATGAGATTGACTTCGTTGACCTGAACGCGGATGGTGTCGACGGGCTGGTCTTGCGGGGCCTGGGGGGCTCCGGTAGCGGGTGGGGTGGTTTGGCCTGGGGTCTGAGTGGGCGTTGTGGTTGCGGGGGTTTGGGTCGCGGGAGTCTGGGTTGCAGTCGCCGCGGGCTGGAGTGAGGAGGTGGGCTGCGGAGTCTGGGCTGCGGGGGTTGGTGTGGCTGAGGCCGGCGCAGGTGTGGACGCGGGCGCTGGTGTTGATACTGGCGCTGGTGTGGTCGCAGACTGGGCGACTTCAGCGGAGGATGGGGCGGCGGAGTCGCTGGACGAGACGAAGAGGCGGTGCAGCCAGCCGGGCCTTTGAGTCAGCGTAGTCTGCGCATGGAGTGTCTGCACATGGAGAGACGGGGCGGCGAGGAGGAGGGGGAGCAGGGCGGATCGTAAAAACACGGGGAGTTTTACCCTTGAGGCGTGGTTCATTCGGTTGGGGGCGGTCACTCGGATGATTCTACTCAATTGTGGACGAATTGGTGCGAATTGCTTGCAAAAACGACTCTAGTTCGACAGGGAGGGGTGCGGCGAGATCCATCGGTTTGCCGGTCTGCGGGTGGGTGAAGGAGAGATGCGCGGCGTGGAGGAAGTTTCGCTCGAGGTTGAGGGCGGGGGCGAGGCCGGGGATGAGGTGGGGGGCGCCGTAGAGGGTGTCGCCGACGACGGGATGGCCGAGGGATTGGGCGTGGACGCGGATCTGGTGGGTGCGGCCAGTCTCGATGCGGACTTCGACGAGGGTGAAGGGACCCTGGGGAGTCGTTAGACGTTCGAGGACGTGGAAGTGGGAGACGGCGGTGCGGCCATCGGCGCGGCGAGTGGTCATGCGGGTGCGGCGAATGAGGTCGCGGGCGATGGGGAGGCTGACGGTGGTGTCGTCTTTTTTGAGGTGGCCGTGGAGGAGGGCGAGGTAGGTTTTCGTGACCTGGCGGCGGGAGAACATGTCGCCGAGCTTGCGGTGGGTGCTGTCGTCTTTGGCGACGAGGATGAGGCCGCTGGTGAGCTTGTCGAGGCGATGGACGATACCGGGGCGGAGATCGCCGCCGACGTCGGAGAGCTTGGCGAAGTGGAAGAGGAGAGCGTTGACGAGGGTGCCGCGGTTGCGGACGTCGTCCGTTGTCCCGGCTCCGGCGTGGACCATCATGCCGGCGGGCTTGTTGATGACGGCGAGGTACTTGTCTTCGTGGAGGATGTGGAGGGGGATGTCCTCGGGGATGGCGTGGAGGGGCGCGGGCTGGGGGGAGCCTTCGATCTCGATGGACTCGCCGCCGCGGAGCTTTTGTTTGGGCTTGGCGGGGTTGCCATCGACACGAACCTGGCCGGCTTCGATGAGGAGCTGGACGCGGGCGCGGGAGATGTCTGGGAGGGCCTGGGCGAGGTAGAGATCGAGGCGGAGGTTGGCGGCGGCAGGGTCGGCGAGGAAGGTGCGGACTGCGTCGGCGTCTTCTTCGACTTCGTCGAACTCAAGGACGGGCACTGGGGGCGGGGCGGTCTCTTCTACGCCGCGGCTGGCGCGGTACTCGGGTTTTACGGTGCGGCGGCGCTGGCCCTTGGGGAGCATGTTCTTAGACGGCATGGGTGACCAGCTTTCTTGGCAGCAGCAGGATGATGGCCGCTACAACGATCATACCGAGGGCGATCCACTGGATGGGGTCGAGGAGGATGTAGGTCGCGCTGCTGGTGTACGGGTAGGGCTGGCGGACGAAGGTGAGGAGGAACTGGAGGGTGCCTGCGGAGGCCAGGGCCAGGGCGACTGTGTCTCCGGGTTGACGGCGGTGTTTGAGTTGGCGGAGGAGGAGCAGCGTGAGGATTGCAGCGGCGATGGCGGCGTAGAGTGCGACGGGGTGAAGGCGGGTGTGGTCGGGCGGGATGCGGATGGGCGGGATGTGAATGCCCCAGGGGAGGGTGGTGGGGAGGCCGGCGTCGCTTCCTTCGGCGAAGTGGCCGAGGGCGAGGAAGGCCCAGATGAGCGCGGCGGGGGGGCTCCAGGCGTCGAGGGTGTCGAGGAGCGGGAGGTTGCGGATGCGGAGATAGATCAGCGTGGCTAGAAGGGTGAGGAGGATTCCGGTGGAGGTGAGGGAGGGTACCGTGAGCAGAAGGATGGGATAGGCGAGGAAGTTGTGGAGATTGGTGGCGATGAGAAGGATGCGGGAGAGAGCGAAGGCGGAGAGGAGGGTGAAGAGGGCGGCGTTCCAGAGGCTGTCGGGGTTGAGGCCGACGAGGGCGGCGGTGCGGAGGCTGAGTGTGAGTGCGGCCATGAGGCCAAGTGCGGCGAGTACGCCGAAGGTGGGGAGGAGGAGATGGCCGGAGTGGAGGAGGTAGGGGTGCACGTCTGAATTTGCGAAGACGAAATACAGGGATCCTTCGACTGCGTGGCTCACAAAGTGCGTGAGCCACTTCGCTCTGGATGACGCATCTGGTTTGTTCCCTCAGATGGCAGGAAGGATTCGCGGGGTGTGAAGGAAGAAGACCGACCCACTGGGCCGTACGTCGAAGCGCTGGTGAACCCGTCCTAAGACGGCGGGACCCTGCCGTGGCTCTTTAGGCGTTCCTGACTGGAGGACTGCACACCGAACCATGTCTACGAGCCAGGCCCCTGTTCAATGAATGTTGGTTCAACCAGCGTTGTTCGCGTACCTGCTTTGCAGGCCGGCGTTCTTAGTTTGGATGCTAACGGGATGTGAGGAGATTCGCAACTCGACGGCGTCCTGCCGGGAGTATTGCGTTTTGTTTTCAATGAGACGAGGCGGTCTGGACGGCGGGTTTTGCGAGGAGAGAACGTACTTTGGCGCGGAGGTCGCCTTCGGCTCCGGTGGCGCGCATCTGCACCATGCCGTTGACATCGAGAACGACGTAGGTGGGGATGCCGGAGACGTGAAAGGTGTCGGAGACGGAGTGATTGCCGTCGCGAACCTGAAGGCCGAGCATGCGGTTGTCTGCGAGATAGCGCTTCCACTTGGCTTCATCGCCGTCGGAGCTGATGCCGAGCAGGACGAAGTGATCTTTGTCGAACTCTTCGGCGATGGACTGGATGTAGTCGAGATCTTTGACGCAGGCTGGGCACCAGGTAGCACAGAAGTCGATGAGTACGACTTTGCCGGCGAGGGAGTCGAGGGTGACGGCGGACCCGTCGGCTTTGGTGATGGAGAAGCCTGGAGCCAGTTCGCCTCGCGCGAGGCTCACATCGTTGGCAAAGTTTTTGGCTCGGAGGCAGTCGGCGGAGGTTGCCTGTGAGTTCGCGGCGCAGGCTGTGAATTCTTCCTTTGCTTCGGCATCCTTTTTGAGAGTGGCGAGGATGCGGCCGTCGAGCATGTGAATGTTGGGGTTGGCTGGGTTGTCGGCTGCGGCGCGCTTCAAGACCTCATCGGCCTGGAGGAGCAGCGGGTCATTCGGTTTGGGTTTTTGACGGCTTTGGAGGAGAAGCGCGTAGGCCTGGAGGTACTCGGCGTTGGCCTTGTCGGCTGGAGCTGCGGCTTGCACGGCCCATGCAGCGGCGGAGGAGGCGGCGTCTTTTGGCAGCTCCATCGCGAGCTGCAGGTTGGAGATGGCCTGGAGGCAGTCGGCGCACTTGCCTTTGGTTAGCTTGAGGGCCTTGCGGTAGCTGTCGAGCGCAGAGGTGAGCTGATGGCGCTGCTCAAACTTCTTGCCTTCGTCGAGGGCGGCGCTGACGGTTGGGTCGAGTGGTGTGCTTTGAGAGAAGAGAGGGTGGGCGGCGGTGGCGAGAAGGAGGACAGTTACGGCGGAGGTGATCTTGTTCCACTGACTCATGGTCTGGCCCGTTCTTTCTCTACAGGGAAGTCTGGATGCGGACCAAGTTTATCTGAGTTTTTCCTGGATGCTATGCAACCTTGATGCTATTCAAGATGCTATCCAACCTTATGGGTGGACGTGCTGGCATCAACTGGGCATCGCGGCTTATTCGCTTTAGCCGACTTTGCGGTCTTCGAGGAGTTCGTCGAGGAGGTGGGATAGGTTGCCGGCGCGGGAGCGGAGGGATTGCTGGGAGTTCTGAAGGCTGCCGGCGAGGTTGTCGCTGCGGTCGCGGGCGCAGCAGAGTTCGTCGGCGATGTTGAGGGCGGCGAGGACGGCTACGCGGAGCGAGTCGACGGTGTTGCCGTGGGCGGAGACGGCGCGCATCTTGGCGTCGACCATGGCGGCGATGCGCTCGATGTAGACGGGGTCGGTGCCGCGGAGGTGGTAGATCTGGTCGTAGATTTCGACGGCGATGGACTGGCTCTGCGTGGGCTCGGCGGCGGGCTGACTGGCCTGGGCGGTTTCGCGAGTCTGAGCTTCGAGAGTCTGTGCATCTACAGTCTGAGCCATCGGGTCTCCTTGGCGGTAGTGGGTTAGAGGAGTTCGTCCATCTGCTGGAGCATCTTTTCGACGCGCTGGCGGACGGCTTCACGCTCTTTGGTGAGGGTGGTGAGTTCGGATTCGACCATGGTGGAGAGGGTTTGCTGCTCGGCTAGCTGAGCGCGGAGGGTGGCTACTTCGGCTTCGGCGGTGGCGCGGGCTTCACGTTCGCGCTTGACGACTTCTACGGCGCGGAGGACTTTTTGTTCGAGGGCCTGGAATTCATCGATGCTGATTGAGGAGGTGCTCATATTGTCTTCAGTATAGACGGCGGAGACGAGGATATTTGCTGGGGAAAAACGGGGTGGAATCTATTTGGGTGCGGATTTTTGCGGATTTTTTTCTGGTCGTGGTGGAGTGGCTGTTTTTCAGGGGGTTTTTGCGATTCTGGGTGGTTTTGATGTGGCGAATGTGTGGTGTGAGTGTGGTGATTTGTGTGGCTGAGTGTGGTGTTTCGCCGCGTGTTTTTGAGTGGTGAAAAATGTGACAGGGTTTTGGGATTTATTTTTGGGTTCAGAGACTTGTCCTGCCGGACGAGCGCCCTGCGCGGGCGGCGACCACTTCGTGGTGGGTATACCGCTTCGCTTGGCGCTCCCGTTGGTCGCGAGGGATCATCATTCCGACCATCGGGAGGACCAACCGAAGGGGTATACATGTCACGAAGTGACCGCTGCCCGCGTAGGGCGCTCGTCCGGCGGACATTGGGTGAGTTGATCAGCTTGTTTTGGCGGTGGTTTCTGCGCCGTCGCGGATGGTGCCGCCGAGCGCGGTGAGGGCGGCTATGATGCGGGTCCACCAGTCGGTGAGCTCGTCTTCGCGGAGGGTGCGGTCGTTGGATTGGAAGACCGTGCGGAGGAGGAGCGAGTAGACGCCGGGGTGCTTCTTCTGGTCGCGCCAGACTTCTATTGGCTTGAGGCTTTGGAGTTCTGGAATGGCGAGGGCGTGTATGGCGTCGGAGACGGTTTGCCATTGAGTGGCGTCGGGGAAGACGAAGGAGAAGTCGCGCTCGACGGCCTGGTAGCGCGAGAGATCGTGGGCTGTAATTTTCTTGAGGGGGAGCACGTAGAGGGCGGCGAGGTCGAGCTGCGCGAGGTAGAGGGGCTGGCGGAGTTTGTGGGCTTCGCGCTGGGTGTGGGCGAGTTCGCCGAAGTGGGCGATGGGGTGGTTGTTCACGAGAGTGGTTGCGCGGCGGCCGGGCTGGAGCCAGTCGGGGGCGGTCGCCGAGAAGGTAAGCGGTTGTACGGACGAAATGCGGGGGTCTCTCCGCTCCGGCGGCAAAAGCGCCGCCTCCGTTCGAGATGACAATTCTTTCTCTGACATTTGACCTTGGGGTGCAAAGACGTTACTTGCTGCCTCCGGTTGAGATGACGACTCTTTCTCTGACGCTAGAACGCGGGGTGGAAAGGTGTCCCTTGCCGCGTTCAGGTCGAAGAGGGAGAGGAGGGATTCGATGGCGCCCTTGAGCTCGAAGAAGGGGGCATCGGCGGCGACTTGGAGCGGGGCTGTGGGTTGAGGCGTGGCGGTGGTGAGACCGAGGGAGAGCTGAGGGGACTCGTGGACGTTGGAGATGTAGCTGGCGTCGGCGGGGATGGTGGCGGTGAAGACCTGGCCCTGCTCGAAGAGGCGGACCTCGCGGACGTCGCGGTTGAGGTTGTGGGCGAGCATGGTGACCATGCCGGGGATGAGTGAGGGGCGGAGGAGGGAGGCCTCTTCGGAGAGGGGGTTCTCGAGGGGGACGATTGCGCGGGGAGTGGAAGGGAGCGGTCGTCCTTCTCCACCCCCACGAGCAAAGGCGCTCGTCGGGGACCCCGGTTCGGACGATGCCCACATCTCAGAGTCGAGATGTGGGGCACCCGGATTTTGTGCGCGCGCGGCTGCGTAGAAGAGGTCGGAGTCTTGTTGGCTGGCGAAGGTGCTGGAGATGGATTCGCTGAAACCCAGGGCGAGGAGGCGGGTGCGGACGGCGGCTTCTTTGGCTGCGGTGGGTTGGGTGAGGACTACGCCGGGTGCGGGGAGGGTGTTGGCGAAGCGGTTGTAGCCGTAGACGCGGGCTACCTCTTCGATGAGGTCGATCTCGCGCTCGAGGTCGAGACGCCAGCTTGGGAGTCTGGTGGAGTAGACGGCTTGATCGTCACGCAGGCCGTGGAGGAGGAGATTGCAGCCTAGCGAGGTGAGGTACTGGGCGACGATCTCGGAGGTGATGCCTTGCGGGTCGATGGTGGTGCCGAGGTGGCGCTGGACTTGTTTGACGGAGAGCTCGATGGGTGGACGCGATGCTGTACGGGCTTCGACTTCGGGGTCGATGAGGTCGATGAGTTCGCCTTCGGGTTTGCCGTTCTGCGGGGCTTCGGCTACTCCACTTTGCAGGATGAGCTGGGTGACGAGGGCGTTGGCGATGGGGGCAGCGTTGAAGTCTGCGCCGCGCTCGAAGCGGTGGGAGGCGTCGGTGTGGAGGCCGTGGCGACGCGAGCTGCGGCGGACGGTGGCGGGGTCGAACCAGGCGGATTCGACGAGGATGTTCTTTGTCTCGGGGGTGATCATGGAGTCCCAGCCACCCATGACTCCGGCCAGCGCGAGGGCCTTCTTTTCGTCGGCTACTACGAGGTCGTCGGCTTCTAGGGTGCGGTCGGTGCCGTCGAGGAGTTTTAACTTCTCTCCCTTGTGGGCGAGGCGGACGACGATGCCGCCTTCGATCTTGTCGAGGTCGAAGGCGTGGGTGGGATGGCCCATGCCGAGGAGGACGAAGTTGGAGGCGTCGACGGCGTTGGAGATTTGTTTCTGGCCGAGGAGGGTGAAGTAGTCGGCTACGCGGGCTGAGCTGGGGGCGATGGTGACGTTGCGGATGACCTGGGCGGTGAAGCGGCCGCAGAGGCCTGTGGCTTCGGAGGCGATGCGGACGGGGAATGGGGCGTCGACCAAGGTGCCGATAGGGAGTTTGGGGTTGAGGGGGGCCAGCGGCAGGTTGTAGATGGTGGCGGCCTCGCGGGCGATGCCGAAGTGGTTCATGGCGTCGACGCGGTTGGTGGTGATGTCCATCTCGAAGAGGTGGCCGTTGGACTTTCCATCAGCGGATTTGCCGAGATCGTGGATGCCCTCTACGGCGATGCCGCGGAGTGTGAGGTCTTCGGCGAGCTTGTGATCATCGACCGGAATGTTGGGGACGTAGGTGCGGAGCCATGGTGTGATGATGTTCATAAGTTAGCGAGTCAGCAAGTCAGCTAGTTAGCTAGTTAGCGGCGCGTCAGCTAGCTGGCGTGTTGTTTGATGTCCTTGGGCTTTAGGGTTTTGAGTAGGCCGTTGATCATTCTGGCTACTTCGTTGCAAAGTTCGAAGAGATCTTTTACCGCGTCCGGCGGAATGAAATCCAGATCGTGGCAAAGTTGAATTTGTGTTTCGAGTTCGTAGAGCGAGCCTCGGGCCTGTGCGAGAAAGACTCTGAGTAGATGGTCGCTGAGTCTGCCATGTCCTTCTGCAATGTTACTGGGAATCGAGACGGCGGCGCGCCTCATCTGGCTTTGCAGGCCGAAGATTTCACTTTTTGGCAGAGTTGCTGTGTACCGATAAACCTCTTTGGTCAAAAACATCGCCTTCTGCCATACCAGAAGATCTCGAAAATGCCTTGTTCTCATCGCTTGCCTCCTGCGGACTGGAGAGACATCCCGTGATAGGAGGAAGGAGCGCGTCTACGTTGTAACCGCGGGCCGTACCGCACATATTCGAGATTCGGGAGTTTCATGTTGGACGGTTTTAGTCTAAATGTTGCGGCTGTCGGGGATGGGTTCGGTAAGGCAGGTAAGACGCAAACCTGTGCAGACTGAGATTGTCCTGCGATGGAGAGGAACCAAAAAAACTTATTTTCTGGCGACAATTCGGAGCACAATAACGTGCATGAGGACGCTCACGCTGAGCACACTGCCGTGGAAGGGACTGCTGGTGTGGGGGATCTTTGGTTTTGCGTTTGCGATGATTCCGCTTGTCTTTGCCCTGACGGGGGATGATCTAAGCAAAACGGCCCGCGGGTTCAAAGAGGCGATCGAACGAGGAGATGTTTTCCTGATCTGTGTGGCACTGGTTGGAGACAGTCTGGGACGATACGTGATGATCCGCAAGAAGACGATCTGGGACATATTGTCGGTTGGGTTTGTGATCGCATACATCGTCATGGTTTCGTTCGAGTTTGGGGTGATCAGCACGATGCTCCATAGCGAGGCGACGAAGGCGGTGATTCCCGACGGCCTGGTTCAGAGGCACAGCTGGTACTACGGGATTGCGGTATGGATTCTTGGGAGCGCGGCGGTAATAAGGACGGCGGACTGAGATGGCGTGGATCGATTTCAAGTCGGGGTTCGCGCTGATGGGGTCGCTGGTTGTGCTGGCGGGAAGCCTGGATTCGCGGATGAGAGAGCGGAAGGAGAAGCCTCCGGAGCCGGGAGGGGCTGATGGTGGACCGGTGGTTCCGCAAGAGCCTGTAAGACCGGAGAAGATGAATCCCGATGAGTTTCGGTCGGGCGTGAAGCGCGCGTTCAAGGCGTTGAGGGCGTTTAGGTTTAAGAAGCGGACTCCGCCGACAACTTCTGCTTAAGGGAAAAACTGAGCCAAATCCTGGGTGCGCCCGACGGCTTGCTTATGGCAAAGCTGCCAGCGATGATGACTGGGTGACTTGGGAGGATTCTTCGGATGCGGCGAGTGCTGGCGGGATTTTTGTTGGTGGTGGGTTGTGAGGTGGGGTGGGCGCAGTCTACGAGTTGGCCTGCGGGGGCTGAGCATGCGGTGGTGACGCTTTGGCCGCAGGGGGCGCCTGGGCCGAATACGACGACGGGGCCGGAGGCGGAGACCTCGACGGCGGCTAGTCCGCAGATGGCGGGAAGATGGGTGGCGCGGGTGGGGAATGTGTCGGTACCTTCGCTGACGGTGTATGAGCCGAAGGGCGCGGGCAATGGGGCTGGGGTCGTGGTGTTTCCGGGGGGCGCGTACAAGATTCTGGCAATGGATCTGGAGGGGACCGAGGTGTGCGAGTGGCTGAACTCGCGGGGCGTGGCTTGCTTTCTGCTGAAGTATCGGGTGCCGGAGACGGGGCCTTATCCGAAGTCGGACGAGGCGCTGGAGGATGCGCAGAGGGCGGTGGGGTTGGTGCGGGAGCATGCGGCGGAGTGGAAGGTGGATGCGAAGAAGATTGGGGTGCTGGGGTTTTCGGCGGGTGCGCATCTGGCGGCGTCGGTGAGTACGCACTATGGGACGAGGCTGTACGCCAGGGTGGATGCGGCGGATGAGAGGAGCTGCAGGCCGGACTTTGCGGTGGTGGTGTATCCGGGGTATCTGGCGGACCCGGAGAATGGGATGAAGTTCAGCGCGGATATTCCGGTGACCAGGGACACGCCGGCGACGTTTCTGGTGCAGGCGGAGGATGATACGGTGCATGTGGAGAATGCGGTGGAGTACTTTCTGGCGCTGAAGGGCGCGGGTGTTCCGGCGGAGTTGCATGTGTATGCCGAGGGCGGGCATGGGTATGGGCTGCGGCGGACGAAGCTTCCGGTAACGGGGTGGCCGGACCTGGTGGATGAGTGGATGAAGACGATTGGGGTGACGCCGGCGGGGCGGTGATTCCGCAGTTGACTTGGATAACGGTTTTGTTTCTTTGCGCTCTCACTCGTAGGACGCGAACATTCTGCCTCGTTGTTGCGTACTGGGTGGTGTTTCGATTCCAGTCGAGGAGAACGGCTATGAAGAAGCTATCGGCTTTCGTGTTGGCGATTGTGTTGTGCGGAGTGGGGGCTCGCGGGTGGGGGCAGGCGGTTCCGGCTTTGGCGGATATCAAGAGTCAGCAGGAGTTGACGACGGCGATTGCGACGCTGGATAAAGAGCTGTTCGACGCTTACAACACATGCAACCTCGACAAGCTGAGCACGCTGGTGGTGGATGATCTGGAGTTTTATCACGACAAGACGGGGCTTGCGGTGGGGAAGCAGGTGTTTCTGGAGGCGATCAAAAATAATATCTGCGGGAAGGTGACGCGGAAGCTGGTGGAGGGATCGCTCGAGGTGTATCCGTTGCATGGGTATGGCGCGGTGGAGATTGGAGTACATCGGTTTTACCATCCCGGGACGCAGGATCATGATGTGGTGGGAGAGGCGAAGTTCATTCTCCTGTGGCAGTACAAGGATGGGGCGTGGAAGGTCTCGCGGGTGATCAGCTATGACCACGAAGTGGCGAAGTAATTCAGTTTTCGATTGAGGAATTTGTGGCGTGGGTGGGTGGCGTCGGATATGCTGGTCGCTACTCCGGTATCAAATCTTCGCTGGACGTTTTTCTGAACATTTTTTGAACATTTCTTTGGACGAGGATAGACGATGCTTCGCTTGCTTCTACATTGGGTTTTGAGTGCCGTGGCGCTGCTGGTGGTGGCGCACTTTGTTCAGGGTTTCGACGTGAATAACTTCATGTCGGCGCTGATTGCGGTGGTGGTGATTGGGTTGTTCAACGCGACGATCGGGTTGCTACTGAAGATCATTACGCTGCCGCTGAGCATTCTTACGTTCGGGATATTTTTTCTCGTCGTGAATGCAGTGATTCTGTGGTTCTCGAGCAAGTTTGTACCGGGGTTTGCGGTGACGACGTTCAAGGCGGCGTTTCTTGGGGCGCTGGCGCTGGCGGTGCTGCATCTGCTGTTTGGTTTCTTTGGTGCGGCGATGAAGAGCCGGAGCTAGGCTGCGGATCTTGGAGAGCGGCGCGTGAGGAATCCTTTGGACTATCCCTGGTTGGTATTTGTAACTGCATTTGTTCTTTTATGGTTCGCGGCGTGGATGGGTGGATGGATCAGCCAGCGGCGGCGTGATCTGACGGACGAGCTGCGAACCGACTTTGGCGTGGTGCTGGCGGCGACGCTGACGCTGCTGGGGCTGATTATCGGTTTCAGCTTTTCGATGGCGACGGGGCGCTACGACCAGCGCAAGACCTACGAAGAGGCCGAGGCGAATGCGATTGGGACCGAGTATGTGAGGGCGGATCTGCTGCCGGCGGCGGAGAGGGCCGAGGTGCGGGCGCTGCTGAGGCAGTATACGGATCTGCGGATTCGGTTTTACAAGACGCGGGACCCGGGGGATCTTCGGCAGATCGATTTGGATACGGCGCGGGTGCAGGGGGAGCTTTGGGCGGCGGCTTCGAAGCCTGCGATGGCGCAGCCTTCGCCGGTGATTGCGCTGGCGGTGGGTGGGATGAACGATGTGCTGAACTCGCAGGGGTACACACAGGCGGCCTGGTGGAATCGGATTCCGGTGGCCGCGTGGTGCCTGATGTTTGCGATTGCAATTTTTTGCAATGGGCTGCTGGGGTATGGGGCTCGGCAGATGGAGCCAAGGCTGTTTATGGTGCTTCCGGTGGTGGTGGCGGTGGCGTTCTTTTTGATCGCGGATATCGATAGTCCGCGGGGTGGGGTGATTCGGGTGCATCCGCAGAATCTCGAGAGTTTGCGGGCTGGGTTGGGGGCGGAGTAGTTGAGGTTTTAACCGCAGCTTCCTCCCCCGTTCGACTTCGCTCAGGGTGCGGAATGACCAAAAAAAGCAACGGCAAATGCGGGGGTCTTGACGGATACCGCAGCATGAATCGGTTCGCTGCAACTAAGAGATGTGGCTGCAATCCACTGCGCGACGGACGGTGAGACTGTCCGTCGCTTCGGTCGAGATGACGTTTTTTGCTTTGGGAAGAAGGGACAGCTGCAAACAACAGCAACGACAACCGCAACGGCAAGAGCTGGCTAGAAAGAGGGTTCTTTCCCAGCCAATGTTTTGTGTTGGGTTTAGGCGACAGCAACTGCAGGAACGGCGGTTATAGGATGTTGATGCGGTGCGTCTACCAGGAGTCGAGGCCGAGGAGTTGGCGGCCCAGGGGGGTTAGTTCCGCGGTCTTGTATTTGGTGCGCTCCCACTCGCGGGGGTCGCCGGGGAACGCGAAGCCCTCGGGGGCGCGGCGTTCGCGCCAGGAGTCGATGCGGCGCTGGCGTATCTCCTCGTTGCCTCCGTCGGCTGGAGTCATTGAAATGTACTGGGCGACGCGGGCTTTGTCTTCGGAGGTGTTGGGGCGGATGCCGTGGGTGAGCAGGCTGTTGAAGATGAGAAGGTCGCCGGCCTTCATGGGGACAGGGGTTAGTTCGTAGGGGGCGATGTCGGGCTTGAAGCCGTCGCGGTCGGCGGGCTGGGTCTTCTTCCAGGCTTCGAAGTTGCGGAAGAGCTCGGGGACGCACTGGAAGCCGCCGGTGGATTCGTCGGTGTCGACGAGCGAGAGGACGCCCTGAACGTTGACGGGGAGCGGGTCGAGGGTGGTGTCGACGTCGTTGTGGATGAAGCCGGCGAAGGCGCGGCCGCTGCGGTTGGGGGTGTTGAGGTTGGCGCGGTCGATGGTGACCCAGAGACGCTCGTCGTCCCAGATGTCGACGAAGGCGTCGTAGACGCTAGGCTCCTGACGGTTGTCCCAGAGGACCTGGTGGTTGTAGACCTCGACCATGCCGCTGTTGTTGAGCTCCTTCATGGCGTGGTTACGGAGCTGGGCGGCGTTCCAGGTGGAGATGTCGTTGGGGTCCATCTCCTGAAACTCCCAGAGGAAGTTGCGGGTGCGCTCGACGTTGGCGGAGGGGACGGCCTGGCGGACGACGACGTAGCCGTAGGTCTGCCAGTGGTCGAAGTCGGCTTGCGAGAGGACGCGGAGGGGGAGCTTTTTCTTGATCTCGCGGAGGGGCTGGCGGGCGACTTCGATGTTGAGGCTGTTTTCGCCGGGCTTGCCGACGACGTTGTGTTCGAGGACTGCGATTTGGGTTTTCATTTGGGTTTCGATCCTTTGCGCGGGTTGCGTACGAGAGAACTTTAGAGCGGCGCGAGGGGGAGTTGTTGGCTTTGGGTGCCAAATACTGGTACTGGAGTCTCACGCGGGCGGGTGTTGTGGCTATAATTGCGTCGGCTTTGAGACGGAGAGACAAGCAACGACAATGGCAACGACAATGGCAATGGCAATGGCAATGGCAATGGCAAAAGCAAATACGGGGGTCTCTCCACTGCGCGACGGACGATAAAACTGTCCGTCGCTTCGGTCGAGATGACGAACTTTTTTTGATTTGGGGGTGGGATGAAGCCGTTTCTAGAGCATATTAAGACGTCGAAGGACTCTTCGTGGGTGTTGTTCGATCGGCGGCTGCCTGCGATTCCGTTTGAGTGGCACTACAACAGCGAGTATGAGCTGACGCTGACGCTGAATAGTCGCGGGCAAAGGTTCATTGGGGACAACATCTCGCGGTATGACGATGGGGATCTGGTGCTGATTGGGCCGAAGATTCCGCATACTTGGTGCTCGAGTGAGGATGTGTGTAAGGAGAGGGAGCATCAGGCGCTGGTGCTTTGGTTCAGCGATGCGTTTGTGAAGGGGATGATCGATCCGCATGTGGAGCCGAGGGCGATTCGCCGGCTGCTGGAGCGGTCATCGCGGGCGCTGACGTTTTCTGAGCCGGTGCGGGCAAAGGCTCGGGAGATTATCTGCGCGATGGTTGAGCAGAGGGCGGGGCCTCGGCTGACTGGATTGCTGAATGTTCTTTTACTGCTGGCGGAGGATGCGGGGAGCGAGCCCCTGGCCTCGGAGGCCAATCAGAGCGAGAGCTTTGCGGAGGCTACCGAGGAGCGGATCGGGAGAGTGATCTCGCATCTGCACGCGCACTATCGCGATGAGATGGTGGTGGAGAGGCTGGTGAAGGTTGGGGCGCTGAGTCGGAGCTCGCTGCATCGGCTGTTCAAGCGGCAGACGCGGATGACGTTGGGCATGTATGTCGCGCATCTGCGGGTGGGGCATGCTTGTGCGCTGCTGCTGAATAGCGAGAAGCCGATTGCGGTGATCGCGGATGAGGTGGGGTATGGGAATCTGGCTAACTTCAATCGGCAGTTCAAGGGGTTGAAGGGGCAGACTCCTCGGGAGTTTCGACGGGCTTTTCGGGGGTAAGAACTTTTGTCCTGCCGGACGGGCCGCCTGCGCGGAGGGCGGTCACTTCGTGACTTGTATACCTTGTTTGGGTGATACAAACTCCCCCCGGCCCTCGCGTTGCTCGGGGTTGGGTTAGGCGAATTGCTCGAGGAAGCGCATGTCGCCGGAGTAGAAGTGGCCTATGTCGGAGACGCCGTGGAGCATCATGGCGATGCGCTCGACGCCCATGCCGAAGGCGAAGCCGGTGATCTTTTGGGGGTTATAGGCGTCGTCCGCGGGGTTTATTTTTCGACGCTCGGCAGTGACTGCGGCGAAGACGGCGGGGTCGACCATGCCACAGCCGAGGAGCTCGATCCAACCGCTGTGTTTGCACTTGCGGCAGCCCTTGCCTCCGCAGAAGATGCAGGAGATTTGTACGTCGGCGCTCGGTTCGGTAAAGGGGAAGAAGGAGGGGAAGAAGCGGGTTTTGAGGTCGGAGCCGAAGAGGGCCTTCATGGCGTGGTCTAACGTTCCCTTAAGATCCGAGAAGGTGATGTTGGTGTCGACGCAGAGGCCTTCGATCTGATGGAAGATGGGGGAGTGGGTGGCGTCGGCGGCGTCGTTGCGGTGGACCTTGCCGGGGATGACGATGCGGATGGGCGGTGCCTGCGCGATCATGGTGCGGATCTGAACGGGGCTGGTGTGGGTGCGCATGAGCAGGCGGTCGCGGCTTGGGCGCTTGTGCTGGTTGGCGATGACCAGGGTGTCCTGGGTGTCGCGGGCGGGGTGGTTTTCGGGGAAGTTGAGGGCTTCGAAGTTGTAGAAGTCGGACTCGACCTGGGGGCCAAGGTTGGTGCTGTAGCCGAGATGATGGAAGACGGAGACGATCTCGTGCATGGTTTTCAAGAGCGGGTGGGGGATGCCGGGGGCGCGGAGGGTGCCGGGGAGGGTGATGTCGATTCCCTGCACTGCTGCTTCGGCTTTCGACGCGGCGGGGGCCTCGAGGGCGGCTTCGATCTGCTGCTTGAGTTGGTTGAAGCGGATGCCGAGGGCCTTTTTGGCTTCGGGTGGCGCGGATTTTAGCCAGGCTTCGCTGATGAGCTTGAGGCGGCCCTGCTTGCGGCCTAGCCAGTGTAGGCGGAAGGCTTCGGGGTCGTTCAGGGAGGCAGTTTCGGTGCGGACCTCGTCGGCAAGCGTGGCGAAGGCGGTGTCGAGGGAGGCGTCGTCGAAGTGCTGTAAGGCTGTGATTTCGTCGGACATTTCCTATTCAGAGTAAATGAAAGGCTGATCGGTGAGTGTTTGCGATCGAGCGACGCGACGGGAGGGTGAAGAATGGCCCTGATGCCTGGCTTTGCCTCGAGCGATCAGGGCCGTTTAGGGTGGTCCACTAGACGCCTGGCTGGTTGGCCTGGCCGGGGGCTGAAGGATTGATGCCCTTGCCCCCGGGGGCTGCCGACTTTATCAGGATAGGACCGGATTTGGTCTCTTTCCGCCAGATGCGAATCATCTCGAGCGTCTCGGCCTGAGTTAGCTTGGCCAACTTGGTGAGCGGATCGCCGGCCTTGGCGTTCATCGGACGGACGATGGTTGCTTGATTAATCCCGGGACGAATCCTGAGGAAGACTCCACCGACCTGCCTTGGGTTCGGAGTGGGCGGCGTGGTCGCCATCCTGAGTTCGCCGTTCGGCTTCATGTTGCGCAGCGCGATACGGCGCAGCTCCCATCTTTGAGGAGTTCACGAATCAGGTCCTTGACGAGCTCCGACTGATTTGCATTGAACTCGATACCATGCACATTGGGCATTTTGCATGCCTCCCTTCTGACTTCTATGCCCATGCTATTGAGTCGCGCATAAGTAGTTCGTAAATGGCAACTTGAGGGCGTTTGGGGGGTGGAGGAGGTGTTTATCAGGAGCCTTGAGTTAGTGACTCTGGTTGGAGTGGGGCGCGAAGACGAAATACGGGCATCTCTCCGCTGCGCAGCTCACGATGAGACTGTGAGCTGCTTCGGTCGAGATGACGTCTTCTGTGAGCAGTCAAGACCAGCTGACTGAGCAAATGCAAGAGCGAGGCTGGGAAGGGTACACATTCCCACTCATCGCGATGAGACTGCGATGAATGGGGCACCCGATCCTTTGGGGCTGGGCGCTAGAGGGCGGAGAGGACGATGAGGGCTACGAGGACGCCCAGGAGAAGGCTGCGGCGGTCGGTGATGGCGTAGACGACGGGGTCTTCGTTGAGCTGGCCGCGAGAGGCCTGGAGCCAGAGACGCATGATCCAAAGGATAAGGACGGGAACGAGAAGCCAGAGTCGCCGGGTGTGGTGGTAGAGCTGGGCCGCTTCGAGGGTCGAGATGTAGAGGGTGAGGACGACGACGGAGGCGAAGCCGCTAGCGGAACCGAAGCTGCGAAGCTGCTCGATGTCGGAGACGTGGTAGCCGCGGCCGCCGACGGTGGAGCCGCCGCGCTCACTGAGGTTTTCGAGCTCGGCGAAGCGCTTGACCAGAGCGAGCGAGAGAAAGAAGAAGATGCTGAAGCTGCCGAGCCAGGTGGATACGGGCACGCCCGAGGCTGCGGAGCCGGCGATGATGCGAATGGTGTAGAGGCCGGAGAGGACGATGACGTCGACCAGGACAGAGCGCTTGAAGCGCAGCGAGTAGGCGAGTGTGGTGACGAGGTAGATGCCGAGCCACTCGAGGAAGTAATGCGGCTTGATGAGGGAGACGAGTTGAGGCGACAGGGCGGCGATGACGCGGGGCACTGACAGCGCCAGAACGAGAGAGACGGCCAGCAAGAGAACGACAACGAAGACGCCGGAGAGGGCGGAGAGGTCGCCCGAGGCGAAGGGACGGCGGCGCTTGCGCGGGTGCTGGCGGTCGGCTTCGAGGTCGAGCAGATCGTTGACGATGTAGGTGGCGGAGGCGCAGAGGCCGAAGCTGAGAAAGGCGAGGGCGGCCGCGACGAGAATTCCAGGCGCCCAGGCGTGGGCGAGGAGCAGAGGCACGAAGATGAGGACGTTTTTGGCCCACTGGTGGAGGCGGATGGCTTTGGGCCAGGCTTTGAGGGGGGAGACGGTCTCGTCGAAGGTGCGGGCGGGGGTGACGCCGGCTTTGCGGAGGGCGGTGCGGAGTGCGGGGGTGGGGTTGGCGACCATGGGCTCCCGGCAGCTTTCGAGGAGGGGGAGGTCGGGCAGGGCGTTGCCGATGTAGGTGAAGTTGTCGCCGAAGTGGGAGCGGAAGGCGGCGAGCTTGTTTTTGCCGGCGAGGTTGAGCTGGCCGTCGGAGGCGAGGACGCCGGTGAAGAGGCCGAGGTGGGCGGCGACGCGGCGGGCGGTGTCGGCGTCGGCTGCGGTGGCGAGGTAGATGGGGCGGCCGGTGGCGTGCTGTTGCTGAAGATATTGAAGGAGTTCGCGGTTGTAGGGGAGGTGGGCGACGTCGAGCTGGACGGTGGCGGCGAGGTGGCGTTTGAGGGCGGCTTTGCCCTGGAGGAGCCAGGAGGGGATATTGAGGAGGGCTAGCGGGTGGTGGCGGGCGACGGCGAGTGCGGAGTCGTGCAGGGTGTCGGACTTGACGAGGGTGCCGTCGAGGTCGACGCAGAGGACGGGGAGCGCTGCGGTGTCGATTTCAATAGCCTGTTGAGGCAAAAGTGTCCTTTCGTACGTCTAACCCAATATTCGGAGTATGGTGCATCTCCTTGCACAGTCATTTTGCCTGGCTGCAGCGGGATGAAGGTGCCTGGAGGACCAAGGTCATTATCATTTATTCTTAGATATCTGGCACAGTCATCCATTTGTTCGTGCAGTGAATTTTTTCCGAGAGAGCAGAGACCATCTCCATGCTGTCAACGCAAGTAAATGAGAGAGAACGACACGACGGGGCGGCCGCGGATGAGCCGCAGAGGAACACGCGCCAGGTAGAGCCGATGCCGGAGGAACCGAAGGGGTCGCCGGCGCGGAAGTGGATTGTGGTGCTGGTGATTCTGGCGGTGGTGGGGGCGGCGGTGTGGAAGATCCGCCGGAACACGGCACAACAGACCGGCGTCCAGATGATGATGGCGGCGCAGGCGGACCGGCCGGCTCCGGTACAGGTCTCCGCGGTGCAGCAGAAGACGATGCCGATTTTTTTGACGGCTCTGGGGACGGTGACGGCGTACAACACGGTGACGATCAAGTCGCGTGTGGATGGGCAGCTGATGCAGGTGCCGGTGCGTGAGGGGCAGGCGGTGCGGCAGGGACAGGTGCTGGCGGAGATCGATCCGAAGCCGTACCAGGCGGCGCTGGAGCAGGCGCAGGGGCAGTTGGTGAAGGACCAGGCGAATGCGGTGAACGCTCGCGCGGAGGCGGCGCGGTATGAGGCGCTGCTGTCGGCTGGTGTGGTTTCGAAGGAGAGCCAGCAGGCGCAGGCTTCGACGGCGGGGCAGGCGGAGGGGTCGATTGCCTCGGACCGCGCGGCGATTGAGGCGGCGAAGGTGAACCTGGGGTATACGAAGATCTTTTCGCCGATCAATGGGGTGGTTGGGCTGCGGCAGGTGGATGCTGGAAATATTGTGCATGCGGCGGATACAAATGGGTTGCTGGTGGTGACGCAGCTGCAGCCGATCGCTGTGATCTTTACGTTGCCGGAGGATCAGCTGCCGCAGGTGTTGAAGAAGACGCGCGCGGGCGACAAGCTGGTGGTGGAGGCTTATGACAGGGCCGCTGCGACACACCTGGCGAGCGGGAGTCTGCTGACGGTCGATAACCAGATTGATACGACGACGGGGACGGTGAAGGCTAAGGCTGTCTTTGAAAACAAAGACGGCGCGCTGTTTCCGAATCAGTTTGTGAATGTTCGGTTGATCCTGCAGGAGCAGAGGAATGCGGTGGTGATTCCGGCTTCGGCGCTGCAGACGGGGACGCAGGGGAACTTCGTCTATCTGTTGAAGCAGGGGCAGCCGCCTGCTGATCCGTTGGCGAAGAAGGATGCGGATGGGCCGACGATTGAGCTGCCGGAGAACAAGACGAACTTTTATGTTGTGGCGCAGACGGTGAACGTGCAATTGACCGAGGGGACGCAGGTGATCCTGAGCGGCGGCGTGAAGCCGGGAGACCAGATTGTGGTGGATGGACAGGAGAAGTTGAAGAACGGAAGCAAGGTGTTTCCGAAGACTGTTCCGGCGAAGGCTGGAGATGGAACGACCGCTGAGCTGGGGATGACGAATAACGCGGGGCAGCCCTCGTGAGTCCTTCGAAGCCATTTATTCTTCGGCCGGTGGCCACCTCGCTTTTGATGGTGGCCATTTTGCTTGCGGGGTTTGTCGCGTATGAGCAGCTGCCGGTGTCGGCGCTGCCGCAGGTGGACTATCCGACGATCCAGGTGCAGACGTTTTATCCGGGGGCGAGCCCGGAGGTGATGGCGTCGTCGGTGACGGCACCGCTGGAGCGGCAGTTTGGGCAGATACCGGGGCTGAGCCAGATGACTTCGTCGAGCTCGGGCGGCGGCAGTGTGATTACGCTGCAGTTCGATCTGGCGGAGTCGATTGATATTGCGCAGCAGGATGTGCAGGCGGCGATCAATGCGGCGTTCAGCTATCTGCCGAAGGATCTGCCGAATCCTCCGGTGTATAGCAAGGTGAATCCTGCGGATGCGCCGATTATGACGCTGGCGCTGACTAGCGACACGCTGCCGCTGGCGAAGGTGGAGGACCTAGCGGATACGGTGATCGCGCAGAAGATCTCGCAGCTTTCGGGCGTGGGGCTGGTGTCGATTAATGGTGGGCAGAAGCCGGCGGTGCGGATTCAGGCGAACCCGACAGCGTTGGCGAACTACGGATTGAGCCTTGAGGATATTCGGGCTGCGATCGGAACGACGAATGTGGATCAGGCGAAGGGAAATCTGAATGGCGCGAGCCAGTCGTACACGATCGGCGCGAACGATCAGCTACCTTCGAGTGACGCGTATAACCATGTGATTGTTGCTTATCGGAATGGGTCGCCGGTAAGGCTGTCGGATGTGGCGAATGCGGTCGACAGCGCGGAGAACCTGTTTCAGGCAGCGTGGATGGGGACTGCGGCACAGTCTGGTGTGGGCGGGCAGCAGGCGCGCGAGGCGGTGTTGAAGCCGGCGGTGATTGTGAACATCCAGCGGCAGCCGGGGGCAAACATCATCGGCGTGGTGGATGAGGTGCAGAAGATTCTGCCGCAGCTGCGATCGACGATGCCGGCGACGGTGCAGTTGCAGGTGCTAACGGATCGGACGAATACGATTCGGGCTTCGGTGAAGGATGTGCAGTTCTCGCTGGTGCTGACCATCGGGCTGGTGGTGATGGTGATTTTCCTGTTCCTGCGGTCGATTGCTGCGACGATTATTCCTTCGGTTGCGGTGCCGCTGTCGATTGTGGGGACGTTTGGGGTGATGTACCTGCTGGGGTACAGCCTGAATAACCTGTCGCTGATGGCGTTGACGATCTCTACCGGATTTGTGGTGGATGACGCGATCGTCATGATCGAGAACATTGCGCGGTTTCTGGAGCAGGGTGACTCGCCGCTGGAGGCGGCGCTTAAGGGTTCGGAGCAGATTGGGTTCACGATCGTTTCACTGACGGTGAGTTTAATTGCGGTGCTGATTCCGCTGCTGTTCATGGGCGATATTGTGGGTCGGCTGTTCCGCGAGTTTGCTGTAACACTGGCGGTTACAATTTTGGTCTCGGCGCTGGTTTCGCTGACGTTGACACCGATGATGTCAGCCAAGCTGCTGCGGCATACGCCGGAGAGCGAGCAGAATGCGTTCTACAAAAAGAGCGAAGAGTTCTTTGAGTATGTCATTGCTAAGTATGCGGTGGGTGTGCGGTTTGTACTGCGACACCAGACGGCTACGTTGTTGGTGACGCTGGGTACGTTTGCGTTGACGGTGTATCTGTTTTTGATTGTGCCGAAGGGGTTCTTCCCGGTGCAGGATACGGGCGTGCTGCTGGGAATTACTGAGGCTCCGCAGACGATCAGCTTCAACGCGATGAGCTCGCGGCAGCAGGCGCTGGCGAGGATCATTCTGCAGGACAAAGATGTTGAGAGCGTTTCGTCGTTCATTGGGATCGATGGGACGAACTCGACGTTGAACAGCGGGCGTATTCAGATCAACTTGAAGGATCGGGAGCAGCGGAGCTCTACTGCGCTGGAGGTGATTCAGCGGCTGGAGCCGAAGGTTGCGACGGTGGATGGGATTCAGTGCTTCCTGCAGCCGCTGCAGGATCTGACGGTGGAAGACCGTGTGAGCCGGACGCAATATCAATACTCGCTGGAGGACGCGAACGTTGACGAGCTAACGATGTGGACAGGCAGGCTAGTCGCGAAGCTCAACCAGATTCCGATTCTGAGCGATGTGGCGAGCGATGAGCAGATGAGCGGGCTCGAGGCACAACTGGTGATCGATCGTGATACCGCTTCGCGGCTGGGGATTACGCCGCTGAATATCGACGACACGCTGGATGACGCGTTTGCGCAGCGGCAGGTTTCGACGATCTTTACGCAGCAGAACCAGTATCACGTGGTGCTGGAGGTGGCTCCGAAGTATCAGCGGAATCCGGCGGCGCTCGACAACATTTATGTGAAGAGCTCGAACGGGACGCAGGTGCCGCTGTCGACGTTTACGCACTTTGAAGAGAAGCCGACGGCGCTTGTGATCAATCACCAGGGGCAGTTCCCTGCTGTGACGATCTCGTTCAATTTGGCTCCGGGCAAGTCTATCGGCGACGCGGTGGATGCGGTGAACAAGGCTCAGGCAGAGCTGAATATGCCGCCGAGCGTGAAGGGCGAGTTCCAGGGTTCGGCGAAGGCTTTTGAATCTTCGATTGCGAATGAGCCGCTTTTGATTCTGGCCGCGCTGATCGTGGTTTATATCGTGCTCGGTGTTTTGTACGAGAGCTACATCCATCCGATTACGATTCTTTCGACGCTGCCTTCGGCTGGCGTTGGCGCGATTCTGGCGTTGCTTCTGTTCCATGTGGATCTGAGTGTGATTGCGCTGATCGGAATTATTCTGCTGATCGGCATTGTGAAGAAGAACGCGATTATGATGATCGACTTTGCGCTGGAGGCTGAGCGAGAACAGGGGATGACGCCGACGGAGGCGATCTATCAGGCTTGCCTGCTGCGGTTTCGGCCGATCATGATGACGACGATGGCGGCGCTGCTGGGCGGTCTGCCGCTGGCGCTTGGAACGGGCACGGGTAGTGAGTTGAGGCGGCCGCTGGGGATCACGATTGTTGGCGGACTGATTGTGTCGCAGGTGTTGACGCTGTTTACGACGCCGGTGGTTTATCTGTTCTTCGACCGGATTGCGCGCAGATCGCGGCGTTCGAAGGATGTGGAGTTGCACGCGCACGCAGTGTCGGGGGATTGAATGTCTTCGGCTGATTCAACATTTTTGTCTGGGACAGGAAGGCATACCCCAGGGGCTAAAGCCCCTCCTTGCTGACGAGATAGAGAGCTAAGGCTAAAGCCTTGGCGTACCTAGAAGCAAAGACTAGAACAACGGCTAGAAGCAACAGTTAGAAACAACGCAATGGATGGATTAGGGGATTATGCATTTTTCAGCACCATTTATTCGGCGGCCGGTAGCGACGTTTCTGTTGTCGCTGGCGGTGATTCTGGCGGGTGCGGTGGCCTATACGCTGCTGCCGGTGGCTAGTCTGCCGCAGGTGGAGTTTCCTGTGATCTCGGTGGGCGCGAGTTTGCCGGGGGCCGATCCGGAGACGATGGCCTCGTCGGTTGCGACGCCGCTGGAGCGGCAGTTCTCGAAGATTGCCGGCGTCAACGAGATGACCTCGTATTCTTCTACGGGGACGGTGGGGATTACGCTGCAGTTCGATCTGACGCGCGATGTGAATGGGGCGGCGCGGGATGTGCAGGCGGCGATCAATGCGGCGCGGAGTCAGCTGCCTGCGAATCTGCCGAGTAATCCTGGGTACTACAAGGTGAATCCGGCGGACTCGCCGATCATGATTATCGCGCTGACGTCTGACACGATGAATGTGCCGCAGTTGTACGACGCGTGCGACAGCATTCTGGCGCAGAAGATCGCGCAGATACCGGGTGTGGGGCAGACCTTCTGCGGAGGGAGCGCGAAGCCTTCGGTGCGGATTGAAGCGAACCCGATGCAGCTTGCGCACTACGGCGTAGGGCTGGAGGCGCTGCGGGCGGCGATCGGCACAGTGAATGTGAATCAGCCGAAGGGATATCTGCAGGATGACACGCGCCGGTGGAGTGTCAGTGCTACGGATCAGTTGTTTGGTGCGGCGGCGTATGCTCCGCTGATTGTGGCGACGGATCGCGGGCCGGTGAGTTCGGCGCCTGCGAGCACGGGGTTGCCCGCTTCGGTGGCGAGCGCATTGACGAGTAATCCGCAGGCGGTGAGTGGGGGTGCGGGTTCGACTGGCGGCGGAACTGCTGCGAATGCGACCGTGGCGACCGGCTCGACCGCGGTTGTCGCTGCGCCTGTCGTTGCGAGTACCGGGATGGGTGCTGGACCCGGGACTGCGCATGGTGTGGTGCGGATTCAGGATGTAGCGAGTGTCGTCAATAGCGTTGAGGACGTTCATGCTACCGGTGTGTTCAACGGTAAGCCTGCGATTCTTGTGATCGTGTTCAAGACCTCGACGGCGAACGTGATCGAGACCGTGGATAACGTGAAGAAGATGCTGCCACTGCTGGAGGCGTCGATTCCACCGGCGATCTCCGTGCATGTGGCGCTCGACCGGACGACGACGATTCGTGCTTCGGTGAAGGATGTAACGCGAACGCTGGTGATCTCGATTCTGCTGGTGATCCTGGTGGTGTTTCTGTTCCTGCGGGAGGTGCGGTCGACTTTGATTCCGACGGTCGCGGTGCCTTTGAGTCTGCTGGGGACCTTCGCCGTGATGTACCTGTTGGGATATACGCTGGATAATCTTTCGCTGATGGCGCTGACGATCTCGACCGGGTTTGTGGTCGATGATGCGATTGTGGTGATCGAGAATATCAGCCGGCATCTTGAAGCTGGGATGTCGCCGTACCAGGCTGCGATGTTGGGGTCTAAGGAGATTGGATTTACGGTGGTGTCGATGAGCACGTCGCTGATTGCGGTGTTCATTCCGATTCTGCTGATGGGCGGGATTGTGGGGCGGCTGTTTCGCGAGTTTGCGGTGACGCTGTCTGTGGCGATTATGGTGTCGCTGGTGGTGTCGCTGACAACGACGCCGATGTTGAGCGCGAAGTATCTGGAGCCGCATGGCAGGCGGGAGCATGGATGGTTCTACCGTTCGGGCGAGCGGGCTCTAGGGTGGCTGGCAGCGGAGTATGAGTTGGGACTGCGCTGGGTGTTGAAGCATCAGAGGCTGGTGCTGGTGATTACGGTGCTGACGTTTGTGCTGAATGTTTATCTGTACATCCTGGTGCCGAAGGGATTCTTTCCGGAGCAGGATGCGGGTCGTATCGGCGGGCAGGTGCAGGGGCAGCAGGATGTATCGTTCGCGCAGATGAAGAAGAATGTGCTGGCGCTGGCGGCGATTGCGGGGCAGGACCCAGGCGTTGAGGATGTTACGGCGTTTGCGGGTGGGCGAGGAAATTCGAACGGCGGCTTCATGTTCATGTCTCTGAAGCCGGATGCGGAGCGCAAGAAGACGGGAGACACGGCGCAGGTGATCGTGAACAGGTTGCGGCCTAAGGTCAGCAACTTGCCCGGCGTGATTATGTATTTGCAGGCGTTTCAGGATCTGCGGATTGGCGGGCGGAATACGGCGACGGAGTATCAGTACACGCTGACCGGAGACAATCTGAAGGAGTTGAACGAGTGGGGTCCGAAGCTGAAGGATGCGATGGATCAACTGCCGCAGATCAAAGACGTCGCCACGGACCAGCAGCAGCTGGGGCTGAGGGGACAGCTGGTGATCGATCGCGCGACTGCCAGCCGGTTGGGGGTGTCGCCGCTGACGATCGATTCGACGCTGTCGGATGCGTTTGCACAGACGCAGGTTTCGACGACTTACATGCCGCTGAATCAGTATCACGTGGTGATGGAGGTTGCACCGCAGTTCCAGGAAGATCCGGATGCGCTGAAGAGTATCTACGTGAAGAGCACGACGGGGGCGATGGTGCCGCTGTCGGCGGTGACGCACTTTGAGGCGCAGAGGATTCCGCTGGCGGTGAATCACCAGGGGCAGTCGCCGGCTACTACGTTGTCGTTTAATCTGGCGCCGGGGGCTTCGCTGAGTCAGGCGACGCAGGCGATTCAGCAGGCTCGCGTTGATATCGGAATGCCCTCGGTGATTCATGGCGGGTTTGCCGGGTCGGCGCAGGCATTCAAAGATTCATTGAAGAGCGAGCCCTGGTTGATTCTGCTGGCGCTGGTCGCGGTCTATCTTGTGTTGGGGATTCTGTATGAGAGCTTCATTCATCCGCTGACGATTCTGTCTACGCTGCCTTCGGCTGGGGTGGGCGCGATTGTGGCGCTGCTGCTGTTCAAGGTGGATCTTAGCGTGATCGCGATGATCGGGATCATTCTGCTGATCGGGATTGTGAAGAAGAACGCGATTATGATGATCGACTTTGCGCTGGTGGCGGAGAGGCAGCATGGGAAGACGCCGCAGGAGGCGATCTTCGAGGCTTGTATGCTGCGGTTTCGGCCGATCATGATGACGACGATGGCAGCTCTGTTGGGTGGGCTGCCGTTGGCGCTGGGTCGCGGGACGGGCAGCGAGATGCGGCGGCCGCTGGGGATCACGATTGTGGGTGGGCTGATTGTGTCGCAGGCGCTTACGCTGTTTACTACGCCGGTGGTTTATCTGTTCTTTGATCGAGTGAGGGGCAGGTTCTCCCGGGCGTTGCGGGGACGACGGGCTGGGCGGAGGCGGGTGGCAGAGGTTGTGGCTGGGGATTAGCGGTTTGAGTTAACTGCTTGAAAAGCTCAAGACAGGCAACGGCGTGCTTCTGCACGGCGCGATCTGCCATCGATGCTGACGCGCCTTCGGCGCCCTAGACCAAGGCGGGTTCGGCTACTACCGCGTCGGTGGAGCGACGGTGCTCTAGGTAGCTGGTCTGGGTTGGGGATATCGGTGTGGGTGGGAAGTAGGAGTTTTCGAAGTACTGCGCCAACATACGGTGGGTGTTGAAGAAGCTGCCGTTGATGGCGATACAGTGCTGCTGCATATGTGCCCACGCGTGAGGATTGGCGTACATGGGAGCGATCGACTCTTCGAGCTTTTCGTAGAGGCTGGTTGCTTCGGCAGCTTCGTCTTCGCCGTCTTCGATAGCCCAGCCGGTGGTGTTCTCGGCACAGCCTTCGATCCACCAGCCGTCGAGGATGGAGAGCGAGGGGACGCCGTTGAGGGCAGCCTTCATACCGGAGGTGCCTGAGGCCTCGTAGGGGCGGCGGGGCGTGTTGACCCAGACGTCTACGCCCTGAGTAAGGAGAGCGCCCAGCTCCCAGTCGTAGTTTTCGATGTAGTAGATCTTGAGGGCCGAGGAGTTGAGCTTGGCGGCAGAGGCGAATACGTCGCGGATGAGGCCTTTACCGGCGACGTCGGCGGGATGGGCCTTGCCGGCGTAGAGGATCTGGAGGCCGCCGATCTTTTCTGCGATCTCGACGAGGCGTTTGGGATCGTGCAGAAGCAGGCTGGCGCGCTTGTAGGTGGCGACGCGGCGGGCGAAGCCGAGGGTGAGGACGTTGGGGTTGAAGTGATGGCCGGTGCGTTTGGCGATGGCGCTGAAGAGACGCAGCTTGCCTTTGTTGTGAGCGGCGGCGATGCGGGCCGGGTCGATGCCGTAGACCGAGCGGAGGTAGTGGTTGTCGGTGCGCCAGTGAGGAATCTCTTCGTCGAGAAGCTCCTGAAACTGGGGGGACAGCCAGGTGGCGGCGTGAACGCCGTTGGTGATGGAGTAGACCTTGTAGCCGGGGAACATCTGCTGGGAGACCTTGCCGTGCTGCATGGCGACGCCGTTGACGAAGCGCGAGAAGCGCAGGGCGATGTAGGTCATATTCATGAGGCCGTTGTGGAGACAGCCGAACTGATCGATGGCGGCGGCGCGGTCGTTGCCGAGAACCTGGTACATCTGGTCGACACCGAACTGATCGTGGCCTGCGGGGACCGGGGTGTGGGTGGTGAAGACGCACTGCTGACGGACGAACTCGATGTCGGCTTCGGTCGCGTCTTTGAGGGGGGTGCCGGCGAGGTGGTCTTCGAGGAGGCCGATGGCGAGGAGGGCGGCGTGGCCCTCGTTCATGTGATAGACCTTCGGTTTACAGGCGAGAGCGTCGAGTAAGGAGACACCGGCGAGTCCGAGAACGGTCTCCTGACAGAGACGGTAGTAGGTGTCGCCGCCGTAGAGGTGGTCGGTAAGGCGGCGGTCCCAGGGGTCGTTGCCTTCGACGTCGGTGTCGAGGAGGAAGACAGGGATGATGTGGCCGGTGACGCCGACGACATCGAAGCGCCAGGCACGGACCAGAACCTGACGGCCCTGCATGGTGAGGGCGATGATCTGGTTGGCGCTGGGGAGAGTGGTCTCGGGGGACCAGGGGACGTCGGCTTCGGTCTGCTGGCCGATATCGGAGAGCTTCTGGCGGAAGTATCCGCGGCGATGGACGAGCGAGATGGCGACCATGGGGGCGGCGGTGTCGGCTGCGGAGCGGAGGGTGTCGCCGGCGAGCATGCCGAGGCCACCGGAGTAGGTGGGCAGGGCCGGAGAGAGAGCTATCTCCATGGAGAAGTAGGCGATGGTGCGGGTGGAGAGATCAGGTGTCGAAGCAGGGATGTTGGCGGAGGGAAGAGTCATGCGGTGGTTGATCCTTTTTCATCCGGTTTGTATCTCGACGCGACGATGGCCCAAGGTTGCGCCGTCATAACTCTCTATCGGTGGATGAGATGCGCTGGAGATCCGAAAGAGATCGTTGGTGCTTCAAATTATGGCTGATTCTACCAAACGCTCCCCCTCCAAAAGATGGAACTCTGGTTATGTTTTCTCATGCTATCGGGGTATTGACGGTACTTGATGGACGGCTGCGGCCTGAAGGCGTTTCCATAAGTGGTCTAACCAAAGGAGATGCTCCGGTTTCATGAGGACGGATCGGAGGCAGATGACTTTGTCTTCCGTATCATTTGGGGGGGTATCTTGCCAGGTATTATGTGGAAAAAAACGCACTGGAAGTTTGGCGAGGGCGAGGTGGAGATCGTTTTTGGCGGCTTCGTCGAAGATCGACTGCGCGAGCGCCGAGGAGGCCTCCGGGGTGGGGGCGTTGACGGCCCAGAAGACGATATCAAGCTGCGGCGGGCTGGACGGGGTGTGGAAGTGGGTGGATTCGGTGAGGCGGCGGTGGAGTTCGAGGGCTGCGGTGTGACTGGCTTCGAGTCCCTGGGCGAAGGCGCCGCCGGGAGTGTAGGGGAGGAGCTGCTGGGTGGCCCAAAGAGCTACGGCTGAGGCGCCGGCGCGGGAGCACTCGAGTGAGATCTCGCCGAGGTGGAGGTCTTTGGAGGAGAAGTAGGTGTAGGGGGAGTCGTGCTTGTAGAAGCGGCCGACGGCTGGGTCGCGGAAGAGGATGGAGCCGCAGCCGTAGGGTTGGAGGCCGTGCTTGTGGGGATCGATGACGATGGAGTCGGCGTGGGGGATGGCGTCGAAGGCGGCGCGGGTCTCGGGGGAGAGATTGGAGGCGAGGGTGAAGTACCCGCCGTAGGCTGCATCGACGTGGATGCGGAAGTTGAATTTTTTCTGCAGGGCGAGAACTTGGTCGAGTGGATCGACCGAGCCGATGGCGGTGGTGCCTAGCGTGACGACGACGGTGCCTATGTTTTGGGTTTCGAGGAGACGCTCGAGTGCGTGGAGGTCCATGCGGCCGCGCTCGTCGGAGGGGGTGGTGAGGAAGGGCAGGCCGAGGACGCTTGAGATGCGGCTGTGCGTGTAGTGCGCCTGGTCGGAGGCTGCTATTGCCTTGCCTGGCGCGAGTTGGCCGGCGACCCAGAGGGCTTCGAGGTTGGCGAAGGTGCCGCCGCTGGAGAGGTGACCGAGATGCTGGGGCCAGTGAAACATCTTTGCGAGAGCGGCAACGGCTTCGATCTCCATGGCGGAGCTGGCGCGGCCGCCGTCGAGGGCGTGGTTGTTGGGGTTGACCGACATGGCCAGCGCATAGGCGGCGCGAGCGATGGGGTGGGGCGGCTTCAGCATCTGGCCGGCGTAGAGGGGATGGGCGTAGGGGTAGTTGTCCTGCAGGCGGCCGGCTACCTGATGGAGGATCGCAGAGGCTGATTCGTCCAGCGGGGGCGCGGGGTTTGCGGGGAGGTGGGCAAAGCCTTCGTCAAGGTGCTGTTGGGCGGCGTCGAGGAGTTTCAGGAAGTCATCGGCTGGCATGGCTAGTAGATCTCGTGGGTGACAAAACCAAGCTTGATGACGAAGCCAACGATTGTGGCGAGGACGAAGGCGACGGTCGTCCAGAGGGCGAGCGGGCGAAGGTGTTTGGTAAGAGCCTCAATAAGAAGGATGAGCGCGAAGAGGACTGTAATGAGGATCAGGCCATCTACGACAAAGTAGCGTGTAGTGGTGGGCGTGGTTACTGTGAGGCCCCAATGCAAATTAAACGGATGGGCGAAGCTGCCAATGGTGAAGGCGAAGAGGAACAGGAGGAATTGGAGGATGGCACCAATGATTTTTTTCATGGATTGGCTCTGGGATTGAGTTTAGCTCGGCCTCTGAAGATACGGAGAAATTGGGATCGACACACTCAACTGTTGCTGTGATCCGTCGAACATCACACTGTCTCTTGTGATCTCTCAAGGTAGATTGGACTCGAAGAGATCGTAGCGGTGTTCGAGCTCCCACTGTTCAGCCGCTTTTTCGCTGGACTGAAGAAAGCTCAGGCAGTTTGGGGTTGGATTTGCGCCTCCTAAAGGCTGTCCGGCACAGGCTGCGACGGTTTTGCTGAAGACGTCGGGCTGCTGCCAGAGGCTGGGGCCGGGAAGGAAGTCGTGCTCGAGGCTGGTGCGGGCGGATTGCTTGAGGTCGAGGTAGGAGAGGTTGAACTCCATGGCGGCGCGCGTGTACTCGTTGGTGAGATCGATGCGGGAGACACCCTCGTCGTCGGTGGAGAGGGCGATGGGAACGCCGGCGGCGCGATAGGACGGAAGGGGATGCCAGGGCGTGGTGACTCCGAGGATGACGTCGTTCGAGGTGAGGTTGATCTCAACCATGATGTGACGGTCGGCTAATTCTTTCAGCAATGCTTGAGGCTCGTTCTCGTACATGACGTCGACACCGTGGCCGATGCGTTCGGCGTGGCCAAGGTCGACAGCTTCGCGAATATGAAAGCGAAGACCGTCGGGTGGGACGAGGCCAGGGGCAATCTCGCCGGCGTGGAGGGCAATGTGGACCTTGGGGTAGACGCTGTGAAGGTAGTCGAGCATCAACATCTGGCGGTGATATTCGGACATGGACAGGTAGACATCTTCGGGCTGGACGAAGTTGAGTCCGACGACGCGCGGGTCCACCGAGGCGACCTCAAAGGCCAGCAGGGTCTGCGCGAAGACGTGCTGTGGTGGGAAGGCGCGGAGGACTTGGTAGAGAAAGCGAACCTTGACGGAACAGGCCGATCGGGCGCTGGGTTGGCCGCAGTTTTCGATGCGGTCACGAGCGTCGAGGGCGTCATCAAGCTCTTTGCGATCAACGGCGACTTCGTCGCGGAGGCCCGCGTTGAGGAGGGTGTCGCGGAGATGGCTGAGGTCTTCGCGGCTTGTGCCGGTGGCGTCGCCAGTGCGGTTTTGCGCGGGATCGGCAGGGGTGGAGGGCCAATCAATGTTCGAGACGATCTTCGAGAGGTCGGTGAAGATGGGTGTCTCCATGACCTCCAGGTATTGCTCGTTCTGGGCGGCAGCGCGGGTGGCGACTTCGTCGAGCCATTCTCCGGTGTGGGATTTATTGAGACTTCGGAAGCGGTCGAAGGTGGAGAAGAACTGATCGTGCCCGCTGACGCCCGCGCTGGGCACGAAGGCGCGCATGGAGAAGGAATCGACGAGAGCGTCGTAGAGTTTCTGGTCTTTGAAGGCGTCCTCGGCACGGACATTGCCCTCGCCACAGACGGGCTGCGGCGGGATGCTGCGGGTGGTAGCGGACGGCTTGATGAAGCTGTGGGTGGTGGGGTCGACGCAGAGAAGATCGGCAGCTCCATCCTTAATAAAGGTCTCGGCGTAGACCGCTCCCGAGAGGTGCATGTGCAGGTCCGCGCCCTTGGGCATGCGGGTGAGGAAGGCATTCAGTTGGAGAGGGCTTGGCCTGGCGGTGTTGAAGGCCTTGATAGCCCGCTGTTCGCGTGGCGTGGGAGTCGCGGCGGTTCCCTTCGCAATGACCGATGCGGCCCGTGGTGCTGCGATTTGCGCGTGAGCAGCGGTGACGAAACAAAGAAGAAATGATGCAGGCGTGATGGTTTGGAGACGATGGAGCATGGGCGTCCTTGAAGTTCGAATGATGAGAAAGGATAGCGCGATACGGGTGAGTTGGCGGTATGGCTCGGGATTGCTATACTTAGAATGCGTTTGCGTTGCTGGCTCCCCGCCGGCGATGGGCTCCCCTGAAAAGCCGGGGCGACAGATGTAGCACTAGCGCGCGGCGGTTCTTGGCGATCCCCGATAACAGGCGTTCCATGCCAAGGCCAGATAGCTCAGTGGTAGAGCGCGGCCCTGAAAAGGCCGGCGTCGGCGGTTCGATCCCGTCTCTGGCCACCACTTTAGAATCAATAGCTTAGCAAGGAGTTCCGCACTAGTTCTCCGAGGCCATTTTTAGTCTTTCCTTGTAAGTTACTGAAAACAAACAATCGATGATGTTCCCGTATTGTTCCCCAAGCGTAAAAATCCTTTTAGACCCCCCATGCAGTGAGCCAATCCGTCGTGCAGTTTGTCAGTGGTTACCAGCATTGTGGAGCAGTTGATGAAGCTCCTTCGCAAACACAATGCTTGTGCGAGGAGGTGGGCTCGCCTCACTGTAGCCCATACCTGCGCGATCGTAAGAGCATACGCAAACAAAACCAGCGATTTGCAGTTGTACATTTTGCCAGGAGATGAACGAATCACCAAGCCCTGAGTCGAGGATGACGGATGGTGACCCCTGACCAGTGCAGTAGATATGCATCTTGTAGCCACCCACATCCACAAGCCGGCCAGGCATCGGAAAAGCGTTTCGTTCACGGAAGAGAGAAACCGTTTGGTAAAGACCTCCGATTGCTATTGTCGTAAGGAATAGCAACCTAATGCCTTGAACTGTGCGTCTCCATGAGACATGGAACCGGAGGAGCCTAACGGACACCAGAGTATGCCTCGCCTTCTATTGATGACAACGTAATACCGAGGTCATAAAGAATGCATATGGAGGCGAGAAAACTTTGAAAGACCATCTTCAGATGATTGCACTATAACGCCAATATCGAGCCTGTATGCACGCGGCTCTCTGCAAAGTCGAGCTCCCGCTGTAACGTCCGCAACACCTCATCGTCGATTCTCTCCTCATTCCGTAGCCGAATGAGTGCCTCCCGCTCTACCTGGAGTGCCTCCAGAATTTCCTCATTCCGGCGACTCTGATCGACCAGTCCTTTCACGTGCTCTTCGCGTTCTGCAGGCATCGCATCGAGTCTTCGTTGGTAGCTCGCGATCAGTTCTCCAAACATGGCCGACTGATCATGGTTCTTCGAACGCTTGCGGCTCAAATGGGCAATTGCTTCCCTGAACAACACTCTCCGAGCTTCTTGCTCTTCAGCATGAAGCGATGTCTCACCAGCTAACCCCAAGAGCCGGATCAATGTCGGCATCGTGAGTCCCTGGAGGACAAGCGTTGTAAAGATCAAACAGAACGCCAGATAGATGATCATGCTTCTTTGGGGAAATAGTCTTCCGTCCGGCAAAGTGTAAGGCAAGGAGACCGCAGCCGCCAGCGACAGTACTCCCCGCATTCCACCCCAGCCGATGATGAAGACGGCTGCCGGCTGAGGAGCGACAAGATCGGGCTTCTTTGCCCATCGTTGAAACCAGTAGGAGAGATATGTCTCTCCGAAGATCCATATCATACGAACGGCAACCATAGCGAGACTGAAGCCTATGCCGTATCGAAGCAAAACTGAATGGCTCATTCCGTTGATTTGCCCCATAACATATGGCAATTGAAGACCAATGAGAATGAAGACGATGCCATTCAAGATGAAGGTAAGCGCGTCCCAAACTGCTGCCGCTTGAAGTCGTACTCCCGGGCTCATGTAGGTAACACTCATGCGGCTCATGTACATACTGCACGCGATCACCGCGATCACGCCGGAAACGCCTGCCCTAGCACCAAGCAGATATGTTGCATACGGAACGAGAATACTGATGACGATCTCGATGCCGCCGTCATCAACCCACTTCTCGAACCATGCCACGATCGCTCCCACAGCCAAGCCTATAAGTACCCCTCCGCCAATCAAAAAGACCAGACGTCCAACTGTCTCGACGATGGATGGAGTTCTTCCCGTCATCAAGATCAGGAGACCAAACTGCAACGCAACGAGACCGGTGCCATCATTTACGAGGCTCTCAGCTTCAAGAATCTCGACAATCCATTGCGGAAGGCCAACACGGCGTGCGATCGAGGTCGCAGCGATAGCGTCTGTTGCAGCGACCACCGCACCAAGGAGAACTGCGGATCTCCAATCAAAGCCAGGCAGCAATTTTCCGGCCGACAACGCTAAGCCGATGATCGTGAAGAAGACCAGTCCGACCGCAAGCTTCGCAATACTCGAGAAATTTCGCTGGAATTCACGCCAGGAGAGAGTCCACGCCGCGGCATGAAGTAACGGGGGAAGAAACACCAAAAAGACAATGTCGGGGTCCAGATTGATCCGGGGCACTCCAGGCAGAAATCCAAGAAGCAATCCCGCGATGACCAACACAATCGGATACGGAATCTTAAGTTTGCGTGCCAAGGCGGCGAACGAGGCGACAAACATAAGAAGCAATAGGAACAAAGCTTCGACCGATTGCACACCGCCGCCACTTGGCATCACGCGACCCCTCCCAGGATGAGGAGAAACCAAATTGCTTCGCGACGCGAGATCGAGCGGGGCATGCTCTATTGTCTCTCGCTAGTGCTGGAACTTGTGGTGGCGGATCGGGTATTGAACCGCTACAGATACCAGGGAATGTTGATGACCGTAATTCGCTGATTGCCGCGCACCAAGAGAAATAATTTGAGAACCTGGGCGCGCTGGTTGTGGAGTGGCGTCTGCCACCAGTGTTTCACGACCAGCTCGGGAACCAGGACCGCGATCTGGCGATCGGGATGCTCACGCTCAACCTGGAGAATGTGTTCTACCAAAGGCATCAGGACAAAGCGATAGGGCGAGGATAGAAAAATCAGCTTTGGAACTGCCCTCCCAGTTTGTTCTATCGGTAGAGCTACGTTACGCTGCCACATTTCAGCGACCTCGTCGCGACACTCCTCCGCGTCGACATGAACAGCTTCAACATGGTCGCTTAGCTTCATAGCGAAGCGGAGTCCCTTTTCAGTGATACGGGACCAGCGATCGAGCGGGACGATGACCAGAGGCTCGGCAAGATTGTCGAGTCGGATAGGCCTGTCGATGGCGATCTCCTGACCAACACCTCTATAGTGACGTCTCACTGCGAGCATGAGGAATATCAGCGCAGGAATGAGAATCGCCACGATCCACGCGCCCGCGGTGAACTTGGCGACCAGCACGACAACAAGGGTTAATCCAGTCGCGACCGCTCCGATCCCGTTGACAATCATGCGATGGAAAGAGCCTCTTCCACCTTGCTTCTTCCAATGCATGACAATCCCGGCTTGAGATAGAGTGAACGCCATAAAAGCTCCAATGGCGAAGAGTGGGATGAGGCGATCGGTAATGCCGCCGAAGGCGATCAGAAGGGCAGCAGTAAAACCAACCAGAGCGACGATTCCGTGCGAATAAAGCAGCCGGCGTCCGCGAATTTTGAAGACATGCGGAAGGTAGTCGTTCATCGCAATCGCACGCGTAAGGCGGGGAAAGTCAGCGTACGAGGTGTTGGCAGAAAGTGCCAGCACGGCCAGAATGGACGCGCTGCCGACGTAGTAGAACCAGCCCCGCCCCATAACTGCAGAAATGAGTTGGGAGAGGATGCTCTGGTAGCCCGCACTGGCAGGATCGGTGGCACCGATGTTATACGCGCGACACAGCAGGGCGATGCCGCTGAGAAAAATCATCAAAAGTACGATGATGATGGTAAGAGTACGCTTGGCATTGCGCTGTGTGGGATCTCGGAAAGCCGCTGTTCCATTCGAGACGGCCTCGACGCCGGTCATGGCGGTGCAGCCGCTGGAGAATACCTTGGCGAGCAGCCAAAGGGAGAGCATCGAAGTGGCGGGAGGCATATGCGGGGGAGAGACAATCGGAACGGGATGGCCGTGGGCACCGATCGCGCGGAAGGCGCCGATGCCAATGACTGCGATCAGTGTGCCTATAAACATGTACGTCGGAATCAGAAAGGCGATACCTGTGTCCTTGGTGCCCCGGATGTTGATGAGCGTGAGTAACGCGAGAATCGCGAGGCAGAAAGCGAGTGTATGGGGCAGGAGCGATGGGAAGGCCGACACGAGGGCTTCTACGCCAGCGGAGATGCCGACCGCAGCATTGAGAATGTAGTCGATCATGAGTGCGGCAGCGGCAAGTAGACCGGCGGTTTCGCCGAGGTTTTCGCTGGCGACCGTATAGCTGCCACCCCCATGCGGATAGCCGTCGATGGTTTGGCAGTACGAGAAGAACACTACGGCAAGAAGTGCGATGATAGCGAAGCTGATCGGGACAATGTGCGCGATGCCCGCTGCGCCTAGTGGGATAAGGAGAGTAAGAGCTGCCTCGGGGCCATAGGCGGCAGAACTGAGGGCATCCAAGCCAAATACCGGAATGCCAGAGATCGGTCCAATGTGTTCGGCGCGTTCCTCGGATGTCGCGAGGGGTTTACCAGCGACAAGTTGAAGAAAGGACATTAGTGTTCCGATCGCCGCCTATGAGTGAAAACTCCAAACGCAAGTAAGGCTAGTTTAAATCACATAAGTAAGTCGTAAAAGTTACGTAACCTCTTCGTACCCTACAGTATGAGCCTGTTTGCACTTAGTTACCGGCTATGTGACCAAACACCCGAATCACAAATACGACCGTCGCTCTCAGAACTAAGCAGGAAGCAATCAGACCTTCGACTTCAATCCACGGTTTCTATCTCTCTCGCGAAACCCATAGGCAATTCCGCATACTGAGATGGAATAAAAGGGAGGCGAGAGGGAGATCTCCTCGCCTCCCGAAGCGGACAATCGAATTAGAAGTCGATTCTGAGCGCCGCCTGTCCCGTCCGATTCCCCGCGTTCTCCGCCGTTTGCGGTCCAGTCAGCTGCCCGAACAGCGAGTTGTCGATCGCCGTCACAGGTGGCGCAAAGTTGGTGTGGTTCAGAACGTTTGTAAAGGTCGTCTCGAACCGTGCATGCACCTTCTCGGTGATAGCGAACCGCTTCGCCACGCCGAGGCTCACTGCGGCAGTCCCAGGACCCTGGATGACCCCAACTCCTGCATTCCCGAAGCGACCTGCTCCTGCAGGTGTTGCTAGGAAGGACAGGTTGTTGTAGGTCACCGCTCCGGCAGTATCCCTCGATACCACATCTGGACGCAGCACAGCGCTGCGATTGACGACGTTCGTGTTCGACTGATCGGAAGAACCGCTGATGCTTGGGGTAAGCCAGGGGCCTGTCTCCAGCAATGTGATGGTTGTCAGGTCCCACCCGCCGAGAAATATATCCGTGGCTGTACTGGTATTCATGTACTGACGCCCCTTGCCGAAAGGAAGCTGATACACCCCTGTGAGCAGCATGCGGTTGCGTCGAGTACCGGAAACATTGCCGAGGTTCTGTTTGATGTGAAAGCGATCGGCGATGGGAAGTCCGTAATTGACTTCACCGGCGAACGCGCTTGGCGCATCACCCTGATTGTCAGCCTCATTTTTTGCGTAGGTGTAGTTTGCATCCACGTAGAGCCCACGCTCCAAACGATGCGTCGCCTGGAGCTCGAACGCGTGATAGTTTGCCTCACCTGCATTGAACGTGCTGAGCAGCGTCGTCCAATTCTGATATGGCGCGCGGGAATCCACGAAAGCCCCAGCCGTTGCTCCCGTGTTGTATGGAGTCGTGCTGGCGGGAATCTGGTTAAGATCCTCGGTGATGCTCAGCCGGTAGGTGTGCATGCCAACGTAGCTCGCGCGAAGCGACGTTGCGTTTGTGAGCTGTCGTTCCACGGTCACGTTCCATTGGTTTGACTGGGGGTCGCGGAAGTTGGGATCAACTCCCTGATCCAGTCCGCCACCACCGAAGGTGACCCCAGAGGTGGCAGGAGCCGTATTCGGAAAGATGATCTGTGGCGTATTTGGTCCGGCACTGTTGGAGTTGGAATACGTGTGCAGATTTGAGGTTGGGTTGCCGCTGTTGTTGAACGAAAGTGGTCCCAAGTTGGTCATCGTATAGATGCCAAATCCGGCACGCACCACCGTCCTGGTGTCGTTGAACGGACGATAGGCAATCGCGATGCGCGGCTGGAAGTCCCCTTTATAGGTCTGGCGCAGACTCTGCGGCAATCCATCCTGGCTGGCCGTGATATATCCGGTGCATGGCAACCCGTGAACGGTCGATCCGGCAGCAGTGCCGGACGGGCACGCATTGAAGGACTGCTGGAAAGCAACATTGGAAGAGGTGATGTTCTGGCTGGCGAGATATCCCGCCAAAGCATCAGGAACGACAATCGAGTTATTTCGTTGATCGAAGTTTGCCAGATTGCCGCCGTCCTCCTGGAAGCCGGGGAGAATCTGCCAGCGAAGACCGTAGCTGAGCGTCAACCGGCTGTTGACCTGGAATTCGTCCTGAGCAAAGAAACTGTATTGCGTGGCGGTTCCTCCGACATCCGGGCTCGAGACAGCGAAGTAAAGTGTG
The DNA here is from genome assembly GCF_014201315.1 of Edaphobacter lichenicola. Lineage (NCBI taxonomy): Bacteria > Pseudomonadati > Acidobacteriota > Terriglobia > Terriglobales > Acidobacteriaceae > Tunturiibacter > Tunturiibacter empetritectus. The sequence continues at coordinate 30,922 of NZ_JACHDY010000004.1, read as the reverse complement.
GTTGGCGCGCCTTCGAGGAAGTCGCCAAAGGCATTGCCCGTAAACTGATCGCCTTGGGCGTTTCCATACGATGGCTGAAATATGAAGGCCCCGAAATCATCTGAGGCGAATTGTGGGGCAAAGCTCTCCAAATCGAAGTACCGAACGCGACGGATATCGATCCCACCCTTCACGGTGTGCTTGCCGAAGCTGTAAGTAAGGTTATCGCTGAACTGCGTCGTCTTCGACTGGGTGACGCCTGCCTTGTCTCTTCCAATAACTGGAAACGGAGTGCCCGCGCTGAAATTGAAGGTGGGGAATGCATGGGTTAGTGGATGCTGACTGATATCGACACCCGTGAGATCCAACTGACTCAGCGCAGTGGAACCTTGAATCAGAAAGTTGACGTTGGTCGTAACGTTCGTGAAGCCGTAGCGGAACTCATTCAGCAGCTTTGGGGTAATCGTGTAAGTATGCGAAATCAACAGGCTCCGATTGTGAATGGAATCCGAATCATCCGGCAGAAAGAGATTCGCGAAGTCCGTGGTGATGTTCTTGCGGCTAAAGCGCGCGTAAACCGATTGCTTGGACGAGATCGTCTGATCGACCCGGATGTCCGCACCGTCGGTGCGTGCCGGAGTCGCTTGAAAGTTCTGATAGTTGATGCTCTGCGTCTGGTTAGTAGCGCCTGCCACATTCGGCAATGGATAATAAGCAAGCAGCGCCTTTGCTGTCTGGCTAATTTGGGTAGATGGAATCGTAGGGCCACCTATATCGGAGAGGTTGCCGCTCCTGTCCGCGGCAGTCGGAACTACATATTGCTGAAACACCGCAGTGCGGCGCCGGTTGCCCTCATAGTCCGCAAAGAAAAACGTCTTACTGTGTCCATCATACAGATGCGGAATCACAATCGGCCCGCTCAACGAGAAGCCAAACGTATTGAATTTCTTAGGGGCTTTTCCGCGGGAGCCGTACGGGTCTGCATCCAGAGCCTGGTTTTGCAGATACTCGAAGACACTCCCGTGATACTGGCTTGTCCCATTCTTGGTTGTAAATGTCACGTCGCCAACCTGGGAAAACTCCGCACTATTGTTGAATGCGGTCACTTTCACTGCAGCAATGCCTTCCTGTGAAGGATAGGCGTCCTGCAGCGCTCCGTTCTGCCGCACGTTAGCACTTGAAATACCATCGACGGAAAAATTCACCATCGAGGAGCTCGCTCCGCCGAGAGCGATATTGCCGGAACTATCTGTCTGAACGTTGGGAGACAGGCCAAGTGCACCTAGCGGACTTGTAGTGGTCGCGCGGTTATTCAGGGGTAACTGCGTCATTTCGATATTCGTCTTCGAATCGCTGATCGTTCCATTTTCCGTATTGATCTGGTCGCCTGCTCCCGATACCTCCACGGTTGTCATCTGTGCCGCAACATTGAGCGTAGTCTCAAGTCTCAAGTCCTGCCGCGCTTCGACTGAGATTCCCGACACAACGGTATCGGCAAAGCCATCGCGATGAGCACGCAACGAGTACTTACCAGCCTTTACGTTTTCAAAGATGAAGCCGCCTGAACTATCGGTATCGACTGTGCGCTCTGTGTTTTCATCTGTACTATGCAGCACAATCTTCGCGTCTGGAATCGCCGAGCCGCTCGCGTCCTGTACGTTGCCCCTGACACTCCCAAACGTCGACTGCGCATGGGCCAACGACCCCGCCGCAAACAACAGACCACAAATAATTAGGAAGACGACGCTGCATAAAACACGTCTAAAAACGCTTAGTCCCTCCCGTCCTTGAGCGTGCTGGACCTCGTTCTGCTTCTGTTGAAGCGACAGGGCCATATCCTCTACAAGGGACGTGGGTATTGCTGTGTCTTGCGAAAGAAGGCCTCTAAGTAAGTTCATGTTGAATCACCTCGTATGCCGGAAAAAGATCGACATTCTCAGTGAATCGCGAACCCCGTCAGCAATGCATAAGCTCCTTCTTAACGGTTTGTTTATGCCTCAATCGCTATAGTTCCGGCAGGGGCGACCGAATGATTGCCAAACCAATCCAGGTGGTCCTACGCAGAATTACGGGCGGCTGTGCCGCTGGAATGCTGTTGACGCTTCTCTCCTACCACCTCCACTTTAATCTCTCCGCCGCAACCTCCATCCACCTCTTTCTAGTGGTGGTCATCGCGCTTCGTTGGGGTCTATTCGAAGCGAGCGTCGTTTCAATTCTGTCCGTCGCCTGCCTCGACTACTTCTTCACCCAACCTTTGTTCCAGTTCTACATCACAGATTCGCACGATTGGATCGCCCTCCTGGTCTTTGAAGCAACGGCCTTGGTCGTCAGCAGCCTCTCAGACCGAGTGAGCCACCATGCTCGCGAGTTAGAGCGGCGCCAAGCTCAACAGCAGAAGCTTTACGAACTCAGCCAAAATATTCTGCTCCTCAATCGGGACGCGGCGGTCGATCAACAACTCGTCGATCTCATACGTTCCAGCCTGCGAGTGAAAGGGGTAGCTCTTTGGAACGCGTATGAGATGCATCAGTGGAAGAGTGGAGATTGTGATTTCTCCGATGACGAAGTGCGCTCCGCTTACTTTCTCGAAACGAATGACGATGACTCGAGCACAGGAGTCTCCCGGCGTGTCCTTCGACTAGGAACCCGGCCTATTGGATCCCTCTTCCTCTGCGGGCATTCGCTCGACTCAGCCTCGATCAATGCAGCCGCTTCGCTTGCCGCAGTTGCGATTGAAAGGGCACGGTCCTTCTCCACCGAAGCAAATGCAGAAGCGGCAAAACAAAGCGAGCAACTACGCTCCGCCATATTGGACGGCCTGGCACACGCTTTCAAGAGCCCACTCACAACGATCAGAGCTTCTAGCTCCGGTCTGCTCGCGATGAACACCCTGTCGGGCACTGAAGAAAAGCTAGTTGGCTTGATTGATCGTCATGCGGGGCACCTTAGCGATCTCGCCAATCATCTGCTCCTTACCGCGAAGCTGGATAGCGGCGATCTAAAGGTCAAGCGCGAGCAAGTCGACGTGGCTCGGTTGATACGCAGCACCATTACGGAATCATCACAGGAACTGGACGGACATTCCATTGACTTCCAGGTGAGCTCGGGGCACAACGCCGTATATGGAGATGGAAAGCTTCTTCAAATGGCCCTCTTCCAAGTCCTCGACAATGCTGCAAAGTATAGTCGTCCCAACTCTCAGGTGGCCATCGCGGTTCAGGAAGAAGAAGCGGAACTGGTCATCAGGATCAAAAACGAAGGCTCGTTTATTCCGGATGACGAAAAAGAGAAGGTATTTCAACGCTTTTATCGTTGCTCTGGGTCGGTGAAGACGATTTCCGGCACCGGGATCGGTCTCTCCGTAGTTAGGCGCATCGCTGAAGCGCATAGCGGGCGAACGTGGGTTGAAAGCGATCAAGTGAATGGAACAACGTTCGCTATCGCACTACCCCGCATTGCAAAGGAGAAAGCGTGAATCAGAAAAGCAAGGTGCTCGTCGTTGAAGACGATGCAGGAATACGCCAGAGCCTGTTCGAAACCTTAGGGGCGCTGGGATTTGCAGTCGGGGAGGCTCATCACGGAGAGGAGGCCCTCGTGCAATTGCGCATGGTCAGCTATGACGCGGTCCTTCTCGATATCAACATGCCGGGTATGGGGGGCAAGGAGACGTGTCGAAGAATCTGTCAAATCTTTCCCGGACTGCCGATCATTATGCTCACTGTTCGAGACGATGAAGAGGATATCGTCGAGTCGTTGGACGCGGGTGCATTTGACTATGTCACGAAGCCGTTTCAGATTCGCGAGCTCACCGCAAGGTTACGATCAGTCATCCGGCGTCGCCACGCCCCGATGGGAGAACCAGATCTGATCAGCATAGTGGGCGACATCACGCTCGACGCCAATCGCCGCCTCGTGGAGAAAAAAGGTGAACAGATCCACCTCGCTCCAAAAGAATACGAGACCCTCCGTTGTTTGATGGAGCATGCTGGTAGACCCGTCAGGCACGAAAATCTGCTGCGATCCATTTGGGGACCGCCCTACAGCAACGAGCGTGAATATCTGCGTGTCGTCATCAACCAACTCCGAAAGAAAATTGAAGATGACCCTGCTCACCCTTTTTACATCTTGACCGAGAGCCACATCGGCTATCGCTTCCGTGAAGAATAATTCTACCGGGTGTCTACGCGGATGCTCAGACCCGAGATTGAAGAGAGTGGCAGCAAGCGTTCGGTTCTGTCATTGCATCAAGGCCAATAGAGACATCGAACTTACGGCCTCTAAGGAGCAGGATGAATCAACTTACTCAGATTGCCTCCACCCCGGCTGGGCTTCCCCCGAGCGATGTGGATGTGCATCCCCAGGGAGCGAGTCCATTCGGCGTAATGGACATGGTCGGAAATGTCTGGCAGTGGACCGACGAGTATCTCGACGAGCACACTCGCGCCGCTATTGTGTTGTCCCGTTCCATCCGCCGCCAAGTGTCTTGATCAGAACAACAGATGCAACCATTCGCTCACCGGCGATCTGTGCCGCTGTACGTTCATTGGCAAGTACAGTTTGCTCTGCAAACACTACATCGAGATAACTCACGAGTCCGCCTTTGTAGCGCGAAATGGCGATATTTTGGGCCTCCGTTGCTTCGAGAACGGCGCTGCCCTGAGACTGTGACTGTTCTTGCAGAAAATGCAGAGCAGACAGCTGATCTTCGGTCTCCTGATAAGAGACAAGAACTGTCTTCTCATACTGAGCCAGGGACTGCCTGTATGTCGCCTGTGCCTGCTCCACACCGGCCTTCAGCCGGCCGCCTGTAAAGATAGGTGCAGCTGCGGAGGCACCTAAAGAGGCGATCGTGTTTTGCCAGTTCAACAGGCTGGTAGCGTTGGTGCTTTCGTAGCCAACCAGGCCGGTGAGGGAGAGTTGAGGAAAGTATGCAGCCTTGGCCACTCCGATCTGTGCGGTTGCGGCGGCGACGTTTCGATCGGCTTCAACAATATCGGGGCGTCGCTCCAGCAGATCCGCTGGCAACCCGATGGGAATCTGCGGTGGCACGGCGTCATTCGGAGATTTCGGCAAAGAGAAACCTTCTGCTGTACGTCCGAGTAGGACGGCGAGCCCATGTTCGAGTTGCGCGCGTTGGATCTCAAGAGCCTGCTTCTGTGAGATCGTCTGATCAAGCAATGTCTGTGATTGCTTTACCTCGAGTTCGCTGCTCAGGCCATGATGAAATAAGTTCGTCGTCAGCTCGAGGCTTTTCTTTAAAGTCTCAATCGTGCTGTCGAGGATAGTGAGTTCCTGGTCGGTCTCGCGCAGGTTGTAGTAGTTCACAGCAACACCGGCCTCGACAGAAAGAGTCACGAATCGAAGATCGGCCTCGGTGGCTTCCTGAGTCGCACGGGAGGATTCGATCGACCGTCGCACGCGTCCCCAGGCATCAATTTCGTAGCTTGCGACGAGGGGCAGTTGAATGTCGTTATAGGTCGCAGCCCGGCCACTGGTATTGCCGTTATTTGGCCGATTCTGTGCCTCGCGCGCACGAAGAGCAGATACGTCCGTGCCCACAAATGGAAACAGTTGAGAGCGGGTAGCTTTGGTAGTGGCGGCAGCCTCATCCACGTGAGCAACGGCGATCTTGATATCTCGGTTCGCAGCGTCCGCTTGCGACTCCAGATCATTCAGGACGGGGTCGTGGAAGACCTTCCACCAGTCTGTGTATGCGATTGGATTCTGGTCAGTGCTATTTGCGCTGGTCGTGGATGCGCCGGTAAATGTGGGAGGAACCGGGGCGATAGGCTTCTTATAGTTCGGGCCCACCATGCATCCGGTCAGCAGAACGCAAGCAAGGAAAGCTACTGAATTGCGATGAATGGTATACCTCATGGCATCCTCAGTTCTGCGATCCGGATTTAGGGGTCTGCACCTCGACATGCATTCCATCGATCAGATAGTCCGGCGGACTCGCGACTACTGCGTCACTGTTCGAAATTCCACTTGTGATCTCGATGGTGTCGCCGAAGTCGCGCCCGAGAGTGACCTTCTTCAGAGCGATCTCGCTCTTGTCCGTTACTATGGCGACCTGAGGACCGGCGGCCTGGTAAAGAACAGCTTCAGACGGGATGATCAGCGAAGGTATCGGCGCTGAGGCTCGGAGGTGAACCTCAGCATAGGCTCCCGGCATCAACTGCCCGGAGGGATTCGGTACGTCGATTTCAGTAAGGAGGGTGTGAGATCCGGCATCAATCGCGTGGCTACTGCGAACTACGCTGCCGTCAAACTGTTTTCCCGGAAGCGCCGTCAGCTCGAGCGTTGCCTTGAGGCCATTGGCAATCTGCTCGCTATAGGTCTCAGGTACGGGAACAAATATCCTCATCGTATCGATTTTGGAGATCCTGAAGAGTTCAAATGCGGCCCCTCCGTTTCCCGCATTGACAAGGTCTCCGATGTCAGTCCCGCGCTGTGTGATGATTCCATCAAATGGAGCTACAACGCGCTCGAATCCCTGCAACTGTTGAAGGCGGGATACGTTTGCATCCGCTGCATGCAGGTTTGCTTTTTGCGCTTCCAGATTTTGGTTGTTCTGGTCGACATCCTGCTGCGAGACAGCGTTGGTCGTGATGAGGTCCTGATACCGCTTTGCTGTGATACCGGCCAGAGTGAGATTGGCCTGGACCTGGCTGAGACTGGCTCGGGCCTGGCTTAGCTCCTGATCAACTTCCGGTGATTCGATTACCGCAAGCAATTGCCCCTGATGGACATGCGTTCCGATGTCCGCATACCAGTGAGCGACATAGCCATTGGTCCGCGCATAGATGGGCGAATCGGAATAAGCCTGTAAAGTACCCGGCAGGGCTAGATCGCTATTGGGCGCACCACTCTGCGGGTGAATGACGGAGACAGGCTCCGCCTGCAACGCGTGCGTCGTCACGGCGAGCTTTCTGTTCTCTTGTGCGCGGAGAAAGAGCGTAACTGCGCCAACAAGGCAGAGTCCAATCGGTACCAGGAGAAAGAGACGAACGCCGCTTTTCCGGTGAGAAGGTAAAGGAGAGGGGAATGACGTGTTTTGCTGTGTCATGGAAACCTCATTAAGCATTGGCTGCCTCCGAAGCGGAAGAATTCGACTTCTGGCGAATCATGGCAAAGACGATGGGAACAAAGAACAGCGTTGATACGGTCGCAAATAACAGGCCACCGATTACGGCACGGCCAAGGGGAGCATTCTGCTCTCCGCCGTCTCCGAGGCCGAGAGCCATCGGAATCATGCCGATGATCATCGCCATCGCGGTCATGATGACGGGACGCAGCCGTGTGGCACCTGCTTCCAGGGCCGCCTTGAATGCATCCTTGTTCTCCGCGAAATGCTCGTTGGCGAAGGTAATGACGAGAACGCTGTTCGAAGTGGCGACACCAATGCTCATGATGGTTCCCATGAGTGCGGGCACGCTCAACGTCGTATGCGTAAGAAAGAGAACCCAGCAGATGCCGGCTAACGCTGCCGGCAGCGCGGTGATGATGATGAAGGCCTCGGTCCAAGACTGGAAGTTGACGACGAGGAGTAGATAGACAAGAGCAACGGCAAACGCGAGTCCGTAAAAGAGACCGGTAAAGGATGATTGCATGGTGGCAACCTGTCCTCGTGTGACAATCCGGCTTCCTCTCGGAAGTTTCTTCGTGGCGTCGGCTACGATTCTCTGGACATCGTTCGCAACTCCGCCAAGATCGCGGCCCTGCACGCTGCCATAGATGTCGACCACGCGCTGAACGTCGTAGTGGCTGACCACGGCGGGCTCAGACGTCCTGCTCATCGTGGAAAGATTCTCAAACAGTTGTGGCCCCGGAACGCTGGGAGAGTTTACCGGTATATTGCCCACTGCATCGATGGAATCGAGCTTAAATTGAGGAGTTTGTACCGCGATATTATACGACACACCGTTCTTTGGGTTGAGCCAGAAGTTTGGTGTCGTCTGGAAGCTCGAACTCAGAGATACCAGGACGTTGTCTGCAACGTCACGTTCCGTCAACCCAACCTGTTGAATTCGTGTGCGGTCAATGTTGTACTGAAGCCGCGGCTGATCCACCAGCTGCTGGATGTGAACATCGACGGCTCCCGGCACGGCCCGCATCTTCTCGGCGATTTGAGAGGCAATGGCGAAGTTGCTTTCGAAGTCTTTGCCAACAAGCTGAATATCCAACGGGGCCGGAACGCCAAAGTTGAGTGTCTGGCTGACGATATCTGCGGGCTCAAAGAAAAATGAAGTTCCTGGAAACTGCTTGGGCAAATCCTCTCCCAGCCGTGCGACATAATCCGCCGTGGGGTGGTGCTTTGTACTGAGGGAGACAAGCACCTCGGCATCGGCATTCCCAATCGTGCCGCTGTTGCTGTAGGAGAGGTTGATACCACTGGTGGGTAGCCCGATGTTATCGAGTATTCCATCCATCTCATCCGCCGGAATCTGGGTTCGAATGTAGCGATCGACTTGATCGACGAGACGGGCCGTCTCCTCGATGCGCGTGCCTGTCTTGGCTCGCACATGCAAGCGGAATTGACCTGCATCTACATAGGGGAAGAAGTCTCTGCCAAGCAGGGGAATCAACAGAAGGCTCAACAAACAAAACGCGAGGAAGCAGCTCACGAAGATCTTTCTTTGCCCCAGGCATTGAGTAAGAAGGTGGAGGTATCTATCGCGAAGCGCTTCAAAGCTGTGTTCAAAACGCGCATGGAAGCGGGCAAAGCGGCTGAGGGGACGTCCGGGGATTGGGTGACGATGCTGCTCAACCTCTTTCGGGAGTAGAAACATCACTAGGGTTGGAATAATTGTGCGGGAAAAGAAATAGGACGCCAGCAGCGCAAACACGACTGCTTCAGCGAGAGGAACGAAGAGATACCGAGCAACTCCGGACAGAAAGAACATCGGAACAAAGACAATGCTGATACAGATCGTGGAGACAAACGCTGGCACGGCGATCTCCTGGGCTCCATCGAGAATCGCTTGACGCAATTCCGTTCCCATGGCTACATTCCGCTGCATGTTCTCGATCTCGACGGTCGCATCGTCAACCAATACGCCAACAGCGAGAGCCAGGCCACCCAGGGTCATGATGTTGATGCTCTCTCCCAATGCACTGAGGATGAGCAATGACGTAAGAATCGAGAGCGGGATGGATACGCAGATAATCAACGTGCTTCGCCAGCTTCCGATAAAGACCAGAATCATGATGGAAGTGAGGCAGGCCGCAATGAGACCCTCTCGAACAACTCCGTTCAGAGAGGCTTTTACAAAGATCGATTGGTCGGCGAGTGGCCGCATCACAAGCTCTGGGGGGAGGGTCGCCGCAATACGAGGCAGTGCCGCGCGAATCCCGGCAACGATGGCGAGTGTGGATGCGCTGCCCGCCTTCTCGATCGTCAGCAAAGCCCCACGCTGACCGTCCTGCCGCACGATATTCTGCTGTACCGCGAAGCCATCGCGGACGTTGGCGACATCACGGATGAAGATGGAGCCGCCGTTCACCGTTTTGACAGGCAGGGCATTGAGCTGATCGACCGCGACTGGTGTGCCGTTCAACCCGACGTTGTATTCGGTCTTTCCGATCTTGGCGGTGCCCGAAGGCAGGATGACGTTCTGAGCATTCACAGCATTGACAACGTCGACGGGTGAGAGTCCCTTCGATTTGAGCTGAGAAGAATCGATATCCACCATGATCTGGCGGACCTTGCCCCCATAGGGAAGTGGCACTGCCGCTCCAGGAACCGTGGCCAGTTGGGGTCTAATGAAGTTCGACCCCAAGTCGTTCAGTTGCTGCTCCGAAAGCCCCTTACCGCTAAGCCCAAGCTGCAGGATTGGGACCGTCGACGCGCTGTACTGAATGACGAGGGGAGGCGTGATGCCAGAGGGTAGTTGCTTGAGCGTGGCTTGTGCCTCCGCAGTGACCTGCGCGATCGCACCATCAACGTTCGCCTGCGGCTGCAAATAAACTTTAATTACCGAAACACCGTTGAGAGACTGAGACTCAATGTGCTCGATGTTTCCAACGGTGGTTGTTAGAGCCCGTTCATAGATGGAGGTGATACGCGTTTCCATCTCAGAAGGAACAAGACCATTGAATGTCCAGATGATGCTCACCACTGGGATATTGATAGACGGGAAGATGTCCACAGGCGTCCGCATCATCATCACCGGACTGACCAGGAACAGCAGCAATGCCAGCACGACAAAGGTGTATGGACGCGATAGCGCGAGCTTAACAATCCACATCAGAAACCTCCTTGTTTCGACTCCACCTCATGGCGCCGTCGACAGTCTCGAGGAACTCCTCTCCATCGATTGGCTTGAATAGAAATGCGAACGCGCCTTGAGCCAGAGCCTTCCGCTGGACCACATCGTCGTAATGAGCTGTAACGAAAATGACTGGCAGTGCTGGAAGCATTGCCACCACTCGTCGTTGTAGTTCGCAGCCGTCGATACCAGGCATTCGTACGTCCGTAATCAGACAGCAAACCGAGTCGAGCCCACCAGGCTCAAGGGCTTCTTCGGCTGAAGTGAACGATCTGGTCTCTATGCCCGCCGAATAGAGCAGGTGCTCCAGGGACTCTCGCACACGTGCATCGTCGTCTACCAGGGCCACGATGCAATGTTGCGGATGGTTTGCCACTGCAAGCTCTCCTTCGACTAACAATCTGATCGTAGGAGAACTATTGCTGGCTGCCAATTATCGTTTTGTATTAGATGCTAGCTCTTTGGAATTCCGAGCTTTCCAGCAATTCGCACGAGATCCGCGAGAGACTGCGCAGCCATCTTCTTCATAATTTGGCCTCTGTGAATCCGAATGGTGATCTCGCTGGTGCCAAGCTCCCACGCCGTCTCTTTATTCAACAGTCCAGAAACAACGTAGGGGAGAACCTCACGCTCCCTTGGTGTGAGCAACGAATATCGCTTCTGTATCGCTCTCAGTTCGGCATTCTTCAGCCGGAGCTCGCCATCGAGACGAATCGCTGTGTCGATCGCGCGCAGCAGCTCTTCCGGTTCGAACGGTTTCGAAAGAAATTCGGTCGCACCAGCCTTCATCGCCTTGACTGTGGAGGGAATGTCCCCATGGCCGGTTAGAAAAACAATGGGAGGGCCACCAACATCAGCCAGCTGTTTTTGCAACTCGAGGCCGTTCATTCCTGGAAGGTCAAGGTCGAGAATCAAGCAACCTGGAACATCGGATCTTTGGAAAACCAGGTACTCCGCGGCGTTGCTGAACGTCATTACCTCATGACCAGCGGACGACAAGAGTGCCGACAAAGCCTCCCGGATTCGGCTGTCGTCGTCCAGGACATAGACGATCGCTTTCTCGGAGTTCATTCCCGTTCCTCCGTCGCGCACGGAATCGCGAAACTGAAGACCGTACCGGTCATCGAGCCGGGCGATCCCCATAGACGTCCTTCGTGGGCTTCGATGATCGACTTGCAGATCGAAAGCCCCATCCCCATGCCGTCTTCTTTGGTCGTGAAGAAGGCATCAAAGACCTTCTCAAAATCTGCAATGCCTACTCCCTGATCTCGAATCTCAGTCAGGACCATGCCATCCTGCTCTCGTGAATGGATTTCCAGCGTCTTCGGCCTGTCCGTGACGGTACGCATTGATTCCATGCCATTCAAGACCAGATTCATCAAGACCTGCTGAAGCTGAAGCCGATCACCGATGATCTTGGGGAGATCCTTTGGTAATTGCACCTCAACCGTTATTTTTTCTCTCTCCGCCCTTCCACGTATGAGAGAGACAACCTCAGTTACGATTGGCCGTAAGTCGAAAGGCGTCTTCTCGGGCGGTGATCTCCGGAAGAGCGACCGGAGCCCTTGGATAATCCCACCGGCGTCTTTGCCGTCCCGCACGATGCGCTCGGCCGCTGACTGTGCATTGGCAAGGTTCGGAGGATCGGTTGAAAGCCAGCGCACGCAGGTTTGTCCATTTGCAACCATCGCGCTCAAAGGCTGGCTGATCTCGTGTATGACTGAGGCTGAGAACTCCGATATGGTTGCTATCTGAGTAGCCTGGGCGAGTTTTGCTTGCGTCTGGCGCAGCGATTCCTCAGCGAGTCGTCTGGCAGCAATCAATTCGGTCGCAAGAACCATAGCCGCGATAAAGACCGCCAGGCGTAGATATGATTCATGGGAATGAAAGAAGTGAAATCGAGGAAGAAGGAAGAAGAGATCGAAGAGGATCGAAGAAACCAAGGCGGTCAGGTATCCTGGACCGCGGCCCCCGTAGAGACTGCTCGCCATAGCCGCCAGCAGGAAACAGGAAGAGGGAGCGTCGAGCTTCCAGGCGATGGGCAGTGCGATCACACACGCCAAGACTGCGAGTAGATAGGTTTTCAATCGACCATAATCCTCGGGTATCGAATCGTCTTAGCTGGGCTCGGTTTGAGTTCGTCGATCATTCAGTGCCGATCACTGCGTGGAGTCGGAGATTTGCTGCCATCAATTCAAATCGATTTTTCTGCAACGCACAAGCTCGGCGCGGTGGAGGAGGAGCGGCGTTCTTGGGGAGGATGATGATGCCCTACCAGTGTAATATTTCAAACGAATTTCGATAACGGACAGTTCCGATGATCCGGAAATCAATGATGAGCACTAACAAATGCCCTTCTCTGCTTGCGCAGTGACTGTCAGAGTTCAACTCATTTTTTTGCAAGTTGCGGGTTTGACGCGCTGCTGGCCGAAAAAGGCTGGCGGTGCTCATCGTCTGACCCCTATTTATCAAATTCAATCGATTAGATGGCCGCCAAAAATCGGACTTGAGTGCGCGACCAATGCGCGAACATCACTGATCGGAAAAATTTGTTTTACTTTGCAAGAGACACTTACGCAAAGACGTCACAAGCCTTCGCGCGGCGGAGGCTTTGACTAAATCCCGTAAGTTATTGATTTTAGGTGATGGCCAGAGACGGGATCGAACCGCAGCGCCGCCTACCGGCTCTCTTCCGGGCTGAGGCGAATGAGGTCGCAATTCCCTTGACACCAGAAGTTCTATTCAACTAATGTCGCGACGCTGCCATTGGATGCCTTCGGCGATCGCGAACGATCGCGCCCTTGACTCAAACGAATCCAGCCAGTTTCCTCGGGGAGCCACTCATGAAAATCCGGATTGGAACACCGCGCCTTCTGTGCAGGGCCAGTTCTCGCGCCCTGATGTTTCTGCTATGCGTTTTTGCGTCGGCCTCGGCCTTTGGGGCCGATCCGGCTATCCCCTCGGGTGACATACGCATTCACTACCATCGACCGGACGGCAACTATAGCGGCTGGACGGTCTACGCCTTCGATAACACCACGGAAGACACTGGCAACTATGGCGGCGGTCCGGTTCAAGTGACTGGAACGGACAGCTTCGGCGCGTATTTTGACGTTGGAGTGACACCCGGCGCGCAAGAGGTTGGGATTATTATTCACAACCCGACGGCATCGGGCGGAGACCAGAAGGACACTCCCAACAATCTCTTTGTCGACCCCGCGACTCAGGGCATCGAGTACTGGGCGTACTCCGGGATAGCCAAGCTGTATACGTCTGCGCCAAGCCTCACGAATCCCACTGCTCTGCTGCCGGGATACGTCCGTGTTCACTATCACCGGACGGACGGCAACTACGGAGGCTGGACGATCTATGCCTTCTACGACACCACGGAGTTCACCGGCGACTACAACAGCGGACTCGTACCTGCGACGAACACTGACGCATACGGGGTGTATTTTGATGTGGCAGTTGTCCCGAATGCGCAGAACCTGGGGCTGATCATTCACAATCCGTCTGCGCCGGGAGGCGATCAGAAAGACCCTGGGCCGAACGAGTTTGTCGATCCTTCTACGGAAGGCTTTGAGTACTGGGGCTACACCGGGATCGGCAAGCTGTACAAGAGCCAGCCAAGCCTGAGCAATCCTGCCGCGCTGTTGCCCGGGTACGCCCGCATTCACTACTTCCGGCCCGACGGGAACTATGCGAACTGGACCGTTTATGCCTTTAACGACACAGCGGAGTATACCGGCGACTTCAACGACGGACTGACCGGAGTGACCAGCCATGACTCCTACGGCGCGTACTTCGACATAAGTCTGATTCCCAACCCAAAGGACCTCGGATTTATCGTCCACAACATCTCTACTGGGGTTAAAGATCCCGGGCCCGACATGCATCTGAATGTCGCTACCAACACCCAGGCGTGGGCGATCTCAGGGAACGCGACTGTCTTCCTCACAACTCCGACTCCTACCCAGATACTGGATAGTCTCCTGAACGTGGAGCAGGCGTACTGGCTCGATCGCCAGCGAGTAGCCATTCAGCCGCAGTTTGCTCAAAGTGGTGACACCTTCGCGATAAGCTCCAGCCTCACCGGCGGCCTGTCTGTGACTCCCACCGGCGTCACTGGAGGCACCAATATTCCGCTCACCGTTGGCGGAGCCCTGACTGCGGATGAGTTGCTTCGATACCCGCAATTGAATGGGTACACCGTCCTTCAACTACCGGCGAATACGCAGCTTTCGGCCTTGCAGACGGCGCTCGAAGGACAGCTCGCGTTTTCGGCCATCGGTTCAAATGGAGCGCTGCAATATGCCACCGGCATTCAGTTCGCTGGCGTTCTGGATGATCTCTACTACTACCCTGGCAAGCTCGGTGTCGTCTTTCATCATTGGGACGACAAAGACTGGCGCGATTGGCCTGACGACGAGGATTGCGCCGTCAAACTGAAGCTCTGGGCGCCCACTGCACAGAGTGTCTCCTTGCAACTCTTCGATCACGAATCCGATACTGCGCCGTCCGCCGTTGCCCCGATGCATGAGCACGATGGAGTATGGGTAGCGAAAGGTGACCCTGGCTGGAAGGATAAGTACTACCTCTACAGCGTGAAGGTGTGGGTGTCAGCCGACGGCGCGGTGGACACCAATGTCACCAGCGATCCCTATTCGATCGATATCGCGTTAAACGGCACCAAGAGCAGAATCACGGATCTCGACTCCGACAAGACGAAGCCCGCAGGCTGGGACGAGGAGACGTCACCTCCGCTAAGAAGCGTCAGCGATATGAGCATCTATGAACTTCATGTTCGCGACTTCAGCGTGAACGATCTCACAGTTCCGTTGGCTCATCGCGGAATGTACGAAGCCTTTGAGGACCAAGGTTCGGACGGTATGAAGCATCTTCGCTCTCTGGCCGAAAGCGGACTCAAAGCAGTCCATATCTTGCCCTCGTTCCACTTCGCCAGCGTGAATGAAGATAAATCAAAATGGATCATTCCCACCGGTCTGGCGGCATATCCGCCCGATGGCCAGCAGCAGCAGGCAGCCGTGACGGCAAGCCAGACTAATCCTGCGTACAACTGGGGGTACGATCCCGTGCACTACATGACGCCTGAGGGTAGCTACGCGATCAATCCAGATAACCGCGTGCGCGAGTATCGGGGAATGGTGGATGGGCTGCACAAGGCGGGACTGCGTGTGGTTCAGGATGTGGTCTTCAACCACACAAATGCCAGCGGCGAGGCTCCGAACTCCAATCTCGACGAGGTGGTGCCGAACTACTATCACCGCCTCGACGCGAATGGAAATCTTGAGACAGGCTCGTGCTGCCCCGACACCGCAAGCGAACACCTCATGATGGAAAAGCTGATCATCGACACCCTCGTGCTCAATGCGCGAGACTATAAGATCGATGGCTTCCGCTTCGACATCTTGAGCTTCATGTTCACATACAACATTCAGCATATTCAGCGGGCCCTGCAGGCACTTATTCCCGAGAAAGACGGTGTTGACGGATCGAAGATCTACCTCTATGGAGAAGGATTCAACTTCGGAGATACCGCGAACAATCAAATAGGTCCGAACGCCTCACAGATTAATCTTTATGGGTTTGGAGTTGGCACCTTCAACGATCGCATCCGCGATGGCATCCACGGTGGCAGCCCGTTTACCGATGAGCGCGTGCAGGGCTTTGCCACGGGGCTCTTCACCGACCCAAGCGATTACACCAACTCGAATCCGCCGCTAAACGGTCAGCAGAATCAGTTGCTACAGTACTCTGACTGGATCGATGTAGGACTCACAGGAAACCTGCGCGACTACAGTTTTACCGACAGCGCCGGGGCGACAGTAACCGGAGCCCAGGTGCTCTACAACGGACAACCAACCGGATATACCAAGAGCCCGATCGAGGCAGTCAACTATGCGTCAGTCCACGACAACCAGGACCTCTTCGACAAGGTGCAGCTAAAGTCGAGCTACAACGATAACATTGCCACTCGTGCCCGCAGGCAGGTGATGGGCATGAGCCTCGTAACCCTCGGGGAGGGAATTCCGTTCTTCCAGGCAGGCGACGATCTACTGCGCTCCAAGGACATGGACCAAAACAGTTACAACTCCGGTGACTGGTTCAATAAGATCGACTGGAGCGGTAAGACCGCAAACTGGGGCATCGGTCTGCCCATCGCGAGCCAGAACCAGGCCCAGTGGCCGATCATGATGCCGCTGCTCAGCAACCCTGCCTACACCCCGCTTCCAGCAAATATTGCATACAGTAAAGCAGCGTTCAGCGAATTGCTGCAGATCCGTTACAGCTCAGAGTTGTTCCGCATGCCCACCTTCGAGGAAGTGCAGCAGAACCTTACGTTTCTGAATACCGGTTCAAACCAGACGCCGGGGCTGATCGTGATGAAGCTGGATGCGAATGGCGGGAGCTACGGAATCTACAAACACGTCGTCGTCGTCTTCAACGCAACCAATGCTTCCGTGACCTTCACCAACAGTCATCTGCAGGGTTTGGGCCTGCATCTGCACCCGGTGCAGCGCCACTCCAGCGATCCCGCAACCAGTCAATCCACGTTCAACTCTAAAGAGGGGACTGCGACAGTACCCGCACTCACAACTGCGGTCTTTGTGGCTGAAACCGAGTAGATCACTTAGCAGTTCACTACTCAGTCAGTCCTGCCACAAAAGAGAGCGCAAAGGTACTTCGCCCCGAACATTTGGGGCTCGCTACTTCCGTGAGGACTCTCAATGGAGACCACCATTCCATCGAGGAATAGTTAGTATTCCCAAGGCTGCCCAATCTGATTGCAAGAGTCACACATCAGATAACTGTCTGGCACGTCGTAATGCGATGGCAGTCAGTTGAATCAGTGAAGCGATTCGATCATTTACAGAAAACCAAAGGAGATCTATGTCTAAGTTAGCGAAGAAAGTGGTACTCGTAACTGGCGGTTCCCGCGGCATTGGCGCAGCGATTGCGAAGCGTCTGGCCGCCGATGGAGCAAGCGTAGCCATCACGTACGCAAAGGACACCAACTCGGCCGCAGCCGTCGTCAAAGCCATTGAACTCGCCGGGGGAAAAGCTATCGCGATCCAGGCGGACGCTGCCAACATCGAAGCAGTCAAAGGTGCGGTCGAAAAGGCGGTCGCGACCTTCGGACGGCTGGATGTGCTTGTGAACAATGCCGGCACGGCCATTCCGAAACCGTTCGAAGAGGCCACGCAGGAGGAGATGGATCGCGTCATCGACATCAACATCCGCGGCGTATTCGCTACCACGCAGACTGCGCTAAAGCACATGAAGGATGGCGGCCGCATCATCATGGTCGGTTCGGCCGTGGGCGAGCGTGCCGTTGCGCCCGGGCTTGTGCCCTATGCGGCCACGAAGGGAGCCGTCAAGATGTTCACGCAGGCGCTGTCAAGAGAGGTGGGGGGCCGTGGCATCACGGTCAACAACGTCCAGCCGGGTCCGATCGATACCGATTTGAATCCCGCCTCGGGTGATTGGGCGGTACCGCAGAAGGCCGCCACGGCGCTCAACCGCTATGGGCACGTTGAGGAGATCGCCGCGATGGTAGCGTTCGTCGCCGGTCCTGAATCCTCGTACATCACCGGAGCAAATCTGACCGTGGATGGCGGAATGAATGCCTGAACCGACGCAGGCATTCGGTATAGGAGCCTGAAGAAAGACGCGACCGTGCAGACCGAATTGAGAGCCGACTCCGATTGGAGCCGGCTCTCCTTCGACTCCAGGTGCCACACTCGCCCTATCTAATAACTGAGAGGCAATAGAGAGGACAATGACTACACTTCAAAACAAAACAGCGCTTGTGACTGGCGCATCGAGAGGCATTGGCCGCGCAACGGCAGTGGCTGTGGCTGAGGCCGGCGCGCACGTCCTGGTTCACTATGGCCGTTCTGCGCAGGAAGCGGAGTCTCTGGTCACCGAGATTCAGGCGAGAGGCGGACGTGCAAATGCAATTTCAGCCGACCGGGAACTCCGGACGGCGTGTCGCTGCTTGCCAAGCAGGTCCGTTCCATCGTCGGCGATCGGTTGGATGTGCTTGTGCTCAACGCCGGAATCAGCAAGTTGCTCGCATCGTGGATTACACGATAGAGGATTTTGACAACCTCTTTGCGACAAACGTCCGAGGCCCGTTCTTTCTGGTACAGCAACTCCTGCCCATTCTAGGCGACGGTTCAAACATCGTTGCTATCTCCTCTGCTGTGGCACGTACGGTAGTTGGCAAGCCCGGCGAGGAAAATCCTTCGATTCTCGCTTACGCCTCTACGAAAGGGGCCCTTGAGACCCTGATCAAGAATTGGGCCGCCATTCTTGGGCCGAGCGGCATACGCGTAAACGCTGTCGCTCCTGGGGTCATCGACACAGATATGTCGAATTTCACGAAGACCGAGGCAGGACGCGAGACCGCGCTGGGAATGCAGGCGCTTAAGCGACTCGGCAAGGCCGAGGATGTTGCCGACGTAGTCGCCTTTGTGGCGTCTGATGCGGCGCGCTGGATCACGGGTGCGAGTATTCCCGTCGATGGCGGTTCGAAGCTCTAACCTGACAACCTGAGGCACGCAAAATGCAAGTAAAGTCGAACGAAGCCAAAGATATCAGAATTCCCGGGCCTGACCACCCCATTACGATTTCACCGGGGAGGGCAAGGTCCGTGTAACGATCGCCGGGAGGATAGTCGCTGAATCGACGCGAGCAGTTCGGCTGGAAGAGAGGACCCACTGGTCTACTACTTGCCGCGCAACGATGCAGATATGTAGTGGCTTGTTCGGACAACCCATTACACTTATTGTCCGTACAAATGGACGCATGGAAATCGCCTCTTACTTTGCCCTCGCGTCTGTTGAGCGAGGAGCAGCTCCAATTCAGCTTCGATGATCAGGTCGAACCCTGCTTCCTCGCCGTACGCGGAAATCCGCAACATGATCTTTCTTGACCAAACGCCAATTCGCAACCCCTACCCAAACGTTGTCTTGATATCAGCAGCAGGCGGCATGGGCATTCGTTCGACTTAATATTCACAAGCTCCGAATTCTTATTGTTGGTGCATAAATGATTCATTCCTCAGGAGATATGTATCAACTCGAGTAGAAACGGAAAAGCAAGGCACTCGTCCACATCATCGCCTTGTAGAAACCTGCTGCAAGGAAGACGCCCGCCGCTTCGAAGAACCATGCACGGCGGTCAGCCTAAAATCACTCGGCCAACAGGATACGAAGGTCACGCAGATTGTTGCCGGTCGCGCCGGTCACAATACTGGAACCAATTGTTTTAAGAAATGCGCCGGAGTCAAAGTGTTGCAAGGCAAGTTCGGCCTGACGTAGAAGCCCTGAGTCCGCGGTGTTGCCCGAACCGTTGCTCTGCAAAAGAGTTAGCTCGCCCACCACTGCGCCGGCCGCGATACTGTTACCGTCGATTCCGTCAGTGCCCGCAGACAAGACGACCGTCGAGCCAGGAGAGGACTGTAGCAGTGTCGCTGCATACAGGGCAAAGTGTTGGTTCCTCCCTCCGATACCAAGTCTGTGCGATGCTCCCGTGCCGTTAGTTTCCGGACTTCGCTCCGGAAGCTCGACCGTCACCTCTCCCGAAGAAATAAGACATACGCGAGCATGATCGCGCCGCAGACTTCGCAGGCGCTCAAGCAGGTAAACGGCCGCGCGACGGTAGTCCCAATCGTCGCAGCTGTTATCAATAACGGCATAAAATCCAAGATTTTCAGCACGTCGTTGTGTGGCCTCTGCCAGATCGTCGGAAGTAATCAAGGTGAGAGAGCGGGCGCTGAATTGATGTGCCTTGGGAGTCTCGGGGAGGTCCGGGTTGCCAAAAAAACGACGTAACGAGGCTGGAAATCTCTTCATGAGATCGTAGCGTGCCAGAATCTCACGGCACTGTTCCACCGTGGAAGTGTCTGGCAGCGTTGGACCCGAGGCCAGTGCGTCGAGATGGCCAAGAGGTACGTCGGAGATCAGAAGAGAGTAGCTGAGGATGCCTTCTGCATGCATGGCGAGGCGGCCACCCTTGATGGCGGAGAAATGTTTCCGTACACAATTGATCTCCGCGATAGAGGCTCCGCTGTGGACCAGCTCGCGGTAAAAGCTGACCGTGTCTTCAAGGGAGATGGTCGAATCCAGCGGCAGTTCGAGCATCGCCGAAGCGCCTCCGCTGATGAGAAAGAGGCAGAGGGCATCGTCTGGAGAGCTCGCCAGTTTAAGCGATTGCAGGACTTGCAGAGCAGCACGCGCGGCGTCTACCGAAGCTTGATTTGGAAGAGGATGTCCACCCGCAAAAAACTGAAAATTCTCCGGGAGTTGTTCAGGGCGGTCTGCTGTCACCAAAACACCTGACACTTCGCACCGCGGCAGATCCTGAAGATGCGGAAGAAGAGCCCCCAGCATGGGTGTTGCTGCCTTCCCGGCGGCAAGGACGCGAATGTGCTTCAAGCGGCTAAGATCCACGGTGTTTTCCCCGAAGAGGAGATACCTCCGAGATGCGCCGTCAGTATGGCTCTTTATCTTTTCAGAAAAAGCTCGCTCGATGCTGCAATCCGCCAGAGAGTCTCTAAAAAGATCGCGCGCGATTTCACCCAAATCCAACGCGGCCGATATCATGGGCGACACTCCACCAAGGCCCTTCTGAGACTTGCCCCGACTAGCAGCATGGGCGATTCCGCATAGCTCGTTTTCGAATACTCGACACGACGCGCAGGCCTGTCATTACAGGACAATCGGTCCGACAAGACAAGCGTAGCACGGTTCCTGGAACAGGAATGTCCGCGCCGCTATGAGATAGCGCGGGTTACCTCTGAAGGGACGGACATGCCTCCAACGTGCATCAGAACTTTCTCACCGGATTCGCTCCTATACACCTACGTCTTTCACTTCTAACATCGTTTAAAGGAGCGCAACGCAAAATGGCAAAGCTTGGCTTTTTAGGATTGGGAATTATGGGTGGCCCGATGGCTCTTCGTCTGATCGAGGCAGGTCATCAGGTGGCTCTTTGGTCGTTTAGCGAGAATAAGGTTGCAGCTCTGGCCGACAAGGGTGGTATCGCATGCGCAACCCCGGCAGATGTCGCACGCCACAGCGACTGTACGTTTCTCTGCGTAGGCGATACGGAGATGTCGCGCAGTGTCATCCTGGGCGCAGGTGGTTTGGTCGAGGGCGCAGCCGCCAAGTCGATCATCGTCGACTGTAGCACCATTGCTCCCTCCGCAAGTCGCGCGATCGCTGCTGAATTGGCGAAGAAGGACATCAGTTTTCTTGACGCGCCCTGTACCGGCTCCAAGGCCGGAGCAGAGGGTGGCACGCTGACGTTTATGGTCGGCGGTCCAAAGGATATCTTCGAGAAAGTCCGCCCGTATTTTGAAACTATGGGAAAGCTTTTGTACTACTGCGGAGAAGCAGGCATGGGACTTCACGCCAAGTTGTCGCAAAACATGATCCTTGGCAATTTGCTCCAGGCCTTCAATGAAAGCATTGTCTTGAGCACAAAGGCCGGCGTCGATCCCGAGATGATGCTCGATATCCTCAATAACAGCGCGGCGAAGTCTGGTCTGCTCACCACAAAAGCTCCCATGGTCTTTGCTAGAAACTTCACCACCAACTTCTCCGTCAAGTGGCTCGAGAAAGATATGGAGCTCATGTTGGAGTCTGCGGCTGAGCTCAACGTCCCCGCACCCCTTACCTCACTCTCGCGGCAGCTCTATCGCGCAGCGATCGCCAAAGGCTTCGGCGAGGACGACATCTGCGGCTCCATTCGCCTCATGGAAGACATCACAGGCACCACAGTGGCAAGCCGTCCCAAAGCATAGGTAGTGTCATGAAAAGCCCGGTAAGTGCAGACTATCTCCATTAACAATCTGCACCAGCGTTAGCCCTCAATTGTGAGGAAAGACCATCTTCTTCAGATCCACAACCTGATCAAACGCCTTTTCGTCGATCCATCCAGTCGCCAGCGCCGCCTCCTTCAGGGTCGTCTCTTCCTCGTGCGCCTTGTGGGCAATCTTCGACGCCTTGTCGTAGCCGATCACAGGACTAAGCGCCGTCACCAGCATCAGAGAGTTCTGAACAAACTGGACGATGCGTTTTTCATTCAGCATGGTCCCGTCAACCGAGAAGACCCGAAACTTCTCGCACCCATCGGCCAGAATCCGCGCCGAATGAATGAAGTTGTTGATGATGATCGGCCGCATCGCATTCAATTCGAAGTTGCCCTGCGAGCCCGCGAACGCTACGGCCGTATCGTCTCCGATCACTTGAATACAGATCATCACCATCGCTTCACACTGCGTCGGATTCACCTTCCCGGGCATGATCGAAGAGCCAGGCTCATTCGCAGGCAGCACCAGTTCGCCAAGGCCACACCGCGGACCGGATGCCAGCCATCGCATATCATTCGCAATCTTCATCAGAGCGACCGCCAGAGAGCGCAGCGCGGCATGCGCATTCACCATCGCGTCGAGCGACCCCTGGGCGGCAAACTTGTTTGGCGCTGTGACAAACGGCATCCCCGTCAACTCCGCGATCTTCGCAGCGATATCCTCCCCAAAGTGAGGGGGAGCGTTCAACCCCGTACCTACCACAGTGCCACCAGCCGCCAGTTGATAGATCCCCTCGAGAGACCTGTCGATCAACGCCATCGCGTCGCGCAGTTGAACCGCATAGCCCGACCACTCCTGGCCGACCGTCACAGGCACAGCGTCTTCCAGATGCGTACGGCCAATCTTAACGACATCGCGCCACTGCTTCGCCTTGTCCTCTATCGCCGAAGCCAGGGCTTCCACTCTAGGTAACAGATACTTCTTCACCTCAAGGGCGCTGGCAATATGCATCGCCGTCGGAAAGGTATCATTCGACGACTGCGCCATATTGACGTGGTCATTCGGGTGGATCGGCGCCTTGCTCCCCAGCACTCCGCCGAGCAACTGAATCGCGCGGTTGGAGATTACTTCGTTGACGTTCATGTTCGACTGCGTCCCCGAGCCGCTCTGCCAGACAAAGAGCGGGAACTCGCTATCCAGCTTGCCGGCGATCACCTCGTCCGCAACGGTCGATATTGCATCGGCCTGCCTCCGGTCGAGGCGCCCTGCAGCGGCATTCACCAGAGCGGCTGCGTTTTTCACATAGCCGTAAGCGTGATACACCTGCTTCGGCATGCGGTCGTCCCCGATGGCAAAGTGAATCAGCGAACGCTCGGTCTGGGCGCCCCAGTAGTGGTCTGCCGGAACCTCGACTTCGCCCATCGAATCCGTCTCTTTTCGCTTTCCCGTCGCATCGACGCCTATGGGAATCTGCTTCAGCACATACAACTCTTGTGCAGCCATCGATCACCTCACTTTCTTACACATTCGCAGCTGACCCGACCGCCCGCGCTCGACCGATTGTGAAAGCGCTAAATCGCCTAACCGGACATAGGGCAGGTAGACCGGCTCCCATATCTATATAGTTAACGTCCCCAGATACGGTGGTAGCAATCCATGGACCACGAAGGCATCTCGCTCCTCCCTCGGTAAGCGCTCCCTCTTGTTGAGTCCTGGGCGGAGCAACAGGTCATATCCGGAGAGCCTGGTCCCCACAACTGCGGCTTTAGTAAAGCTTTCCACTGAGGAGGGTGAGTTCATTTTGAACCTCTTTCTCTATCGTGACGGAGATGGCGAGGCACCGTTAAACCTCCCTTCGATGCGGGGATTGCACCTGGCTGCGGGATTTGTCAGGGCATATTCAACCAAAGTGCGCTGGTTCCATTGGCCGTCCTGCACCACGTAAGCCTCCAGGAACCTGTCCCGAGAGAGAGATGGACTTTAATTATCCTCCCCACGTCTCATCTCCCGGCGGAGTCCGATTTTTCGACTCTTAACATAGAAGCGACCCGCGCGCAGTCTTACGACGAATCCACGTGCCGTCGAGGTCTCCATAGAATCCCCGAGCACCAAGTATGCAGTAGAACAAAAAGCTCCAGATCACTCAAGCTCCGACGGCACTCGACAGTCCAACGAACTCACCTCTCACTCCGCACCTCTGACACTTCTGTGTCAGTCCATAAAAATATTTCCATCTGTTGGGTAAAAACCCCTGCATTTAGCGCAGTTTATGCTGCCACCTTTGGACTATGGAAGAGAAGCCTCGGCTAAGTGATTCTAGTGAGGAGCAACGGAGGCCAATTAACTCTCTTATGCGGTTCCATCTCTCATCGGCGAACATGCAGGCCTGATAAGAGCGGCACGAAAGTTCTTGGGCCTCTTCGGGCTTTAGCAGTAACAGCATAGTTCTCGCCTCAGGAAGTTCTTAGCAGAAAAGCAGCGCAGAAGTCGAAAGTGGCCACCATCCACCGGAGCTTCTGCGTAAGGCGCACCCGTCTGCCTGAAAACTTCTTGTCACGTCACGAGTCGTCACGGAGATAAGCATGTCGCCACACAGCATCAACCGCAACAGCAGCTCAGAAACTCCAAAGTCTGGCGTGCGTTCTTTCTCAGGCATCTTTTTGTCCGTGCTGGCCCTTCTGCTGGCCACCGTGTCGACGCCGGAGAGCTTTGCTTTGGGTGCTGCAACGACGACAGCTCTGACACTCTCTTCAGGCACCGTGGCCAGCGGAACGACGGTGACTCTTACCGCCGCGGTAACGACCAGTACGACTACTGTATCCCCAGGCCTGATAACTTTTTGTGACGCGACGGCAGTTCGCTGCGAAAATGCGGCAATTCTGGGCACGGCTCAGCTAACCTCCACTGGAACTGCGGTGCTTCGTCTCATTCCTGGCATCGGAACCCACAAATACATAGCCGTCTACAACGGAACAACTTCATATTCCTCCAGCACCTCAGCGTCACAATCTCTCACTGTTACCGGAACTTACTCCACTGGAACGACGCTTACCAACGGTACGACGACCGCCCCCAACTACACCCTCACGGCTACGGTCGTCGGCACCGGCGGGTTTACTCTGGCGCCGACAGCCGCACTTTCGTTTGTAGACACTTCTAACAGCAACTACGTCTTCGGCACGTCTTCCCTGTCAGCCGCTGTCCAGGCGCAGACGTTTACTGCTGCCGGTTCCGCAAGCACGACAGGTAATCCTCCCAGAGGCTCTGCTCTAGGGGACTTTAACGGCGACGGAAAGCTGGACATCGCCGTCGCCTCTGCCACGAGCGGAGTCAATATTCTGCTGGGCACAGGAACCGGAACCTTCACCGCAGGAACCACGCTCACAGCCGGCACAACTCCGACCGGCATTGCAGTCGGCGACTTCAACAACGATGGAATTCTGGATCTTGCCGTAACAAACGCCGGAAGCAACACCGTAAGCATCTTCCTGGGCAAAGGAAACGGAACGTTTCAGCCCCAGGTAACTTACGCTACGGGAAACGCCCCAGGTGCAGTCGCGGTAGGTGATTTCAACAACGACGGCAACGCCGACCTCGCTATCACAAACCAGTCCAGCAACACGGTCACCATCCTGCTCAACAATGGCAACGGCACGTTCACCGCTGCTACGTTCTCGCCTTTTTCCGTCGGGACCGGTCCCTTCAGCCTGGTGGTGGGCGACTTCAACGGGGATGGTAATGCCGATCTTGCAGTGACGAATAAAACCGCCGCCTCGGTCTCCATTCTTCTGGGCACCGGCACAGGCAACTTTGTTCCGGCGAGCCCGCTCACCCCAGGGAGTGGTCCAACCGGAATAGTAGCCGGCGACTTCAACGGCGACGGATCCCTCGATCTTGCAATTACTAATTTCGCCAGTGGCACAATCAGCATCTTTCTTGGGAATGGCAAGGGCGCCTTCACCAAAACCTCCACCCTGACTGTCGGCACCAATCCCATCGCCATTGCCTCAGGTGATTTCGATGGTGATGGAAACGCAGACCTGACTGTCGTCAATCAGGGCAGCACAACCCAAAGCGTACTTCTTGGAAACGGGGACGGCACTTTCAAGACTGTCGCGAACTACACCGTTGGTTCAACCGGCTCCTCGACGCTTGTCGGCGATCTCAACGGCGACGGATTTCCGGATATCGCAACGCCAGTCCAAAGCAGCAACAACGTGACCGTCCTGCTGGACCAGATAACCCAGACTGCAACAGCAACGCTAAACAAGCCCAACGTTCCCGAAGGAGCTGCAACACAGCACAAGGTCGAAGCCGTCTACCCGGGAGAAACCTACTTCACTAAGAGCACCTCCAGTCTCCTGTCTCTCACCGGAACGCCGATTACTACCGCGACGTTGCTCAGCGCGAATCCCTCTTCCAGCAACTATGGCCAGCAGGTCGTACTCTCTGCCACGCTCAGCCCCTACGCGTTAGGCGGCTACACCACCAACAACGAACTGATTACCTTCCTGAATGGCGCCACCGTTCTCGGCACAAGCAGGCTCTCCAGCGGAATCGCGACGTTGAACGTGACGTCTCTCCCTGGAGGCACCGACAGCCTCACTGCGAGTTACAACCTCGGCGGCACAGATGCAAATTTTCTAACTAGCACCTCTTCGGCGATTAATTACCCGGTCGCAAAGGTGACCCCTGTCATCACCTGGGCCAATCCAGCAGCCATCAGCTACGGAACTCTGTTGACGAACACTCAGCTCAATGCAGCAACAGGTGTAGCCGGTACATACTCCTACAGCCCATCGGCCCTGGCGCTACTCACAGCTGGTACACACACTCTTACCGTCCTCTTCACTCCTTCTGATACGACGGACTACAACACGGCGAGCAGCAGCGTAACCCTCGTGGTAAATCCTGCAAACCCCCAGGTCAGCTGGGCGACCCCGGCGCCGATCACTTACGGGACGGCATTGAGTGGAATACAACTGGACGCTACTGTGGCCGTCTACACTCCGGTCCCGTTGACTTCGTACTACAACCTCAACGGCATCTACTCCAATGGCAGGAGCTTTAGCGGTGGCTTTGATCAAAGCGGCAATGCCTACTCGGCGAATTTGCTGGGAACTTCCGTCACCTGGAACAACATAACCTATCAATTGGGACCAGCCAACGCACCCGATGCAGTCGGCGGTCTAAGTAGCACAGGAACGGCGGTGACCATCTCTCTTCCGCCTGGATACTACGCCAGCCTTAATCTGCTTGGCGCGATGGTCAACAATACTACCGCGGCGAACCCCTTTATCATCAAGTATACCGACGGAACAACCACGACCTTCACGCAAAGCCTGAGTGACTGGGTGTATCCGTTGAACTGGCCTGGCGAGACAGAAGTAACATGTGTCCCGTACCGTAACACCTCCAGTGGCGGCCAAGATGGTCACTTGACGTGCGTCTATGGCTATCAGATTCCGCTCAATAGCTCAAAAATTGTTCAGAGTGTCACGCTTCCCGCATGGCAGGGACCAGGAGATGTCTCGATACTCGCCATGGATCTTGTCTCTCCGCCTGTGCCAGGCACGCTGGTATACAACCCAGCTTCGGGCACGGTACTTCCAACTGGAGAAAACACTCTTTCGACCACATTTACTCCCACTGACCAGACAGATTACACGGGCGCTTCAGGCAGTGTGCAGGAACTCGTTAATCCCTCGAACGCCACAACGATCGTCTGGCCTACGCCCGCACCTATCACCTACGGAACAGCACTCAGTTCGACACAACTTGACGCAGTTGCGCAGACGACACCTGGAACAACCTCCGTTTCGCTCTCGTCCTACTATCGCGTCAACGCCTTTGAAACCGATGGATCGACCTTCTCAACTGGAGGCTTCGATAACGGTGGAAATGCCTACTCAGCCACCCTCCTTGGTTCTTCCGTTATCTGGAATGGGCAGACATATTCACTAGGTCCAGCGAATGTTCCGGACGCCGTCACGAGCACAACGATTGCTCTGCCTCAAGGGAATTTTGTTAGCTTGTCACTGATTGGTGCGGCGACCATACCCGGACAGACCGCACAGCCCTTCACCATTACCTATACCGATGGAACCACTGCAACCACAAATATCAGCCTTAGCGATTGGCTAGTTGATGCAGGTTACCCTGGCGAATCCATCGTTGCGGTCACCGCATATTACAACACTGGCAGCGGAGGTCGAGTCACAAATGGCGGCCAAGCCGATCTGTATGGATATCAGATATCCCTCGATAGCTCGAAGACCGTACAAAGCATCACGCTCCCGAACAATCGCAACGTCGTAATTGTGGCGATGGCGCTCAACACATCCTCTACTCCAACTGTAGTGCCAGGTACCTACGCTTACACTCCGGCCGCCGGATTCGTTCCTGCCGTTGGAACCGTTCCGCTCAGCGTTGTCTTCACCCCTACCAACCCGAACTACGGGATAGCAACAAAGACCGTCAACCTTGTCGTCACCAAACAAGCTCTTCTCTTCACCGCCAACAACGAGACTGCAGTCTACGGGACGGCAGTTCCTCCTTACACCTACACAGTCACTGGCTACGTCAACGGCGACACCGCATCAACCGCCTACACCGGCAATCCCTCTCTGACGACGACCCCGGCCGCCCCCACGACCGTAAACAACTACACAATCACGGCCGGCACCGGTTCCCTCGTGTCATCCAACTACAGTTTGACCTTCGCCACCGGAACCCTCTCCATCACGAAAGCCACACCGGTTATCAACTGGTCGAACCCAGCCAATATCACCTATGGTACGGCGCTCGTCCAAAGCCCCGCGGGCCAGTTGAACGCTACCGTCTCCGGCTCGATCCCAGGTACCTTCTCCTACAGCCCTGCCGCAGGCACTGTACTCCCTGCCGGCAACCAAACCCTCACTGTCACCTTTACTCCCACCGACACCACCGACTACACCACCGCAACTGCTTCCGTTCAAATAGTCGTCAATCAACGTGCTCTCACCGTCACGGCTAACAGCTACACCATCCCGTACGGCACAGCGGACCCCACCTACGCGGCCACCATCACCGGCTTCGTCAACAGCGACACCGCCGCATCAGCCACCACCGGCGCTCCGTCGCTCACCACCACTCCCGCAGCACCTTCCACTCCCGGCACCTACACCATCACCGCCGCCACCGGAACCCTCGCCTCCGCCAATTACACCTTCACCCCCGTCAACGGCTTGCTCACCATCAACAAGGGCACCCTCACCGTTACCGCCGGCAGCGCCACCAAGGTCTACGGAGCCGCTAACCCCGCCTTCACCGCGTCAGCCACCGGCGCCATGAACGGTGACACCTTCACCTTCTCCGAAAGCACCACCGCCACCGCCGCCTCACCGGTCGGTGCCTACAATATCGTTCCCACCGCCACCGGCAGCAACCTCGGCAACTACACCGTGACCTACGTCAACGGCACCCTCACCGTCACCAAAGCCCCCCTCGCCGTCACGGCCAGCAGCTTTACCATCCCCTACGGCACGGCTGACCCCACCTACACCGCCACCATCACAGGCTTCGTCAACGGAGACACCCAGGCCTCGGCCACCACCGGCTCCCCGTCGCTGACCACTACTCCGGCAGCCCCGTCCGCTCCGAACGTCTACCCCATCACCGCCGCCATCGGCACCCTGGCCTCCACCAACTACTCCTTCACCTACAACCCAGGCACCCTCACCATCACCAAGGGCACCCTCACCGTCACCGCCGGCAGCGCCACCCGCGTCTACGGAGCAGCTAACCCAACCTTCTCCGCATCCGCCACCGGAGCCGTGAACGGCGACACCTTCACCTTCTCCGAGACCACCACTGCCACCACCTCCTCCCCGGTCGGTACTTACAACATCGTCCCCACCGCCACCGGCAGCAACCTCGGCAACTACACCGTCACCTACGTCAACGGCACCCTCACCGTCACCCAGGCCAACCTCACCGTCACGGCAAGCAGCTACACCATCCCGTACGGCACGGCGGACCCCACCTACGCGGCCACCATCACCGGCTTCGTCAACGGAGATACCCAGGCCTCGGCCACCACCGGCTCCCCGTCGCTGACCACTACTCCGGCAGCCCCAACCGCTCCGAACGTCTACCCCATCACCGCCGCCCCCGGCACCCTGGCTTCCACCAACTACTCCTTCACCTACAACCCAGGCACCCTCACCATCAACAAGGGCACCCTCACCGTAACCGCCGGCAGCGCCACCCGCGTCTACGGAGCAGCTAACCCAACCTTCTCCGCATCCGCCACCGGAGCCGTGAACGGCGACACCTTCACCTTCTCCGAAAGCACCACCGCCACCACCTCCTCCCCGGTCGGTACTTACAACATCGTCCCTACCGCCACCGGCAGCAACCTCGGCAACTACACCGTCACCTACGTCAACGGCACCCTCACCGTCACCCAGGCCAACCTCACCGTCACGGCAAGCAGCTACACCATCCCGTACGGCACGGCGGACCCCACCTACGCGGCCACCATCACCGGCTTCGTCAACGGAGATACCCAGGCCTCGGCCACCACCGGCTCCCCGTCGCTGACCACTACTCCGGCAGCCCCAACCGCTCCGAACGTCTACCCCATCACCGCCGCCCCCGGTACCCTGGCCTCCACCAACTACACCTTCACCTACAACACCGGTACCCTCACGATCAACAAGGGCTCCTACACCATCACCTGGAAGAGCCAGTCTGCGGTCTACGGCACCGCCCTCGGCTCCCCCACCCTCACCGCCACCAGCTCCATCGCCGGTAGCTTCTCCTACAGCCCCGCCGGTGTCCTCCAGGT